>JBJTUH010000136.1:0-55469 GCA_046080605.1 Vampirovibrionales bacterium | reverse complement strand
GTTGCGTACCCGTCTTGCGTCAGGATATGGTCAATGTCCTCTGACATGGCTTTGAGGAAAGGGAGTTTTCCTCTACTGAGTGTTGCGAGCCCTTTCCCATGAAGCAGGGTAATATCGAATAAAGGGAGTGCTGCGATGGCGAATAAAAGCTTCCATGGTACTTTTTTGGATGGAAGGTGGTTCCTCGCTCGGGTGTGCTTGTGGTACCCCTGTGGGGGGACAGAGCGTTTATTTCGAGAATAAGCCGTTTTTCCCGTTGCTTGTGTGCTAGGACGTATGAGTGTGTAAGAGGGGTGCATGGATGATAGTGCTTTAAAAAAGGGACACAAAAAGACACGTGCCTGATGACGGGTACGTGTACCATAGACAAGGGGTATATCCTAGAAAAGCTATCCTGAAACGGGATACTTATCCTATCAGAAAAAGCAACTTTACTGCAATACGTGATTTGCCCAAGTGTGTGAAGCTTGTAAATAAGGCTGAGTCGGTATGGGGGTTGCTATAGGTTGCTCTGTTTGAGTCATAGGGTGTGTGTTGGATGAGCTAGTTCATAGGCAGCTAACCAGCACGCTTCACTAAGACTAAGGCTTCGTTTTAGAAATCCTGCGATATACCCTGCCAATTTATCTCCGCTACCGCCCTGTGCTAGCTTAGGGGTGCCGTAAGGTACCGCTAAGGGAATGGTATCTTGCTGGTAAACCCATGTGGTGCTTCCTTTCAGTAGAATAGTCCAAGGGGCGAGATGCCCTAAGGCATAGAGTGTCTCAAAGGTTTGGGTACCTTGAATGAGTGCGGTCGGTGTTCGGGGTGTGTGCGTGTCGGACTCTAAGGCACTGGGATTGAGCCATGAAAGCAGTTGATGTGCTTCACCTGCATGGGGAGTAAGGATACAACGAGAGAAGAGGGGCGCTCGTGCGTCTTCACTTAAAAAAGAGCTACCATGGCGGGTATGGTGTAGCCCATACCCTAGGGCATACAGTGCATCGGCATCTAAGACGGCGACAAGTTGAGGGTGTGTTTGTAATAGCACTATGAGCCATGGTAGGAAGGCTTTTAGAGTGTCAGGGTGTCTCCCCATACCAGGACCTATGACACAGATCTCTGGGGTTAGAGTCTCAAATATTTGGGAAACCCCTTCAAACAGGTTCTGGTTAAAATGGGTCGTTTGTGACAGTGAGGATGTGGAAGAAGAGGCTAGGGTGTTTGGATACGGCACGTTAAGAGGTAAAATACTTGTAAGCTCAGGGCTAAGAGGGGTTACAGTACAAGGGTGTGCCTGTAGCGATGTTTCACCTTGAGGGTACAACATGTTGTGACCGTGGGCAACCCATACCATGCCTGCACCTGCCATGACGCTTGTGATGGCACTGAGCCAAGGAGCATGTGGGTAGTTTAGGCATCCTCCAATGACACAGACCTTGCCTCTTTGGTATTTATGACATGTCGCTTCAGGGCGTTGTCTTTGGCGTGCCATTTGCACATCATGCGCTGTGATACCATAGGCGATAGGAGGAAATAGCTCATGAGGTGGCATGCCACTTAGAGGAATAGGTAGAATGTCTCCGCATAGGTGGCGTGTTGTACCATCGATATGAACGAGTGCGTAGGCACCAATAGCGAGGGTAATATCTGCGTGCAGGTGGCTCTCTGGTGAGCTTGGTAGGGTGGTGACAGTAGGTAATAGCCCTGAGGGGATATCGATGGAAATGATGGTCATGGCACGGCGAGAGGTTTTTTGTTGGTAGAGCCATTGAGCAAGTTGAGCGAATACACCTGACAGGGGACGATTGCTCCCCATTCCAAGGAGTGCGTCAATCACCACAGCGGGAAAAGCTTGGGTGAGTTCGACGGCTTTCAGCCATGTATGCAACTGTGCTTCTGTTTGCAGGGCGTGTACTTGCAGTGAGTCTGTGTCTTGATGTTGTGTAAGGCACCATTGAGCGTGTACGGCACTGTCTGAGGGGAGTTCTTCCAGTGAATGTGTACTGAGGATATGGAGTTTAAGGTGCGGATACGCTTGCTTGAGTAAACGAGCCATAACCCAGCCATCCCCTCCGTTGTATCCGCCACCGCATAGTATCCATACTAAGGTGTGAGGAGAGTGCCATAAAGCACTTAAGGTAGGGTGTTCTCTTAAAGCATTCATACACTGATGCCCTGCTTCTAGCATCAGGGTGCTTCCTGGTACACCCGACGTTTCACGCCTCCAAGCATCTATGGCGAGATGGTGTGTGTGAACGGGTTGCATCATGAGTATACCCCTTGTTAGGGTGCTTGGATGAGTCCTGTCCCACGGTTTACAAAGGTGTTGCGGTCACGGAGCTTGTTACGGTCAAGTTCTCCACGGTCAAGAGAGTTTCTTTTTTCTGTCGTGTCGGCATCCATCGCACGGTTAAGGTTTTGGATGGCACGTAGCGTGTTGCTATCCATGCCTGGCATCATGGGCATCAGCATGGTGGAAGGACCTTCTTTTCCTTTGGGTGCCAGTTTTAATAAAGGACGGGCATTTTGTGCGGTAAGCCTACCAGAAGCATCTCGCAATGAGACTGCCTGACATGTTTCAGAGGTAGTACAACTTATCCCCGCAATAAAGAGGGTTTGACCTACCAGTTTTTCCTCGTTAGGAATCTCGGTAGGGAGGTTAAGCATGCCATTTGTGGCAAGCGTGCCCTCGACCATCAGGTACTCTGAGCCGATAGGAAGCTGAATGCCTTGTGGTGTTTTGAACCCCTCATTACTGGGGGATAAAAACAGTGTCACTTTCGCACCTGGGGTCCCTCTGAAAATAAACGACGCATTTTGCCCAATATAAAGCTTATCTGGGATGGACACTTCTTGGGCTTGACGTAGTTGGGTATTTAACCGAGAAATGACACTTTCCGCCTTGGCAACGGGCAACCCCTGTGAGCCTAATACAAGCCCTGCCAAAAGTACAAGCCCCAATGTGACGGAACGCCGGACGGTGGTGTATAAATCTAAAGTCATCATCGGTGAGGTATCTCCGCTATAGAAACGTTTGCAGTATACTACTTATTATATGTACAAAGTATACTACAGGAATGCTGATGTTAGTAGATGTGTAGGGTGGCGTTATCCTGTCAATGGTGTAAGTTTTCTGTGAGATACCCTGAGAAAGTGTATGGTGAATCATGCCTAAGAGTCCTTCCTTTTTTTTCTATCTTGTGGTGGTCTTGCAAATGCTGTCGGGTGCATTAGGGTTATTGCTTATTTTGTTACATTCCCCTAAAAGCGATGGGCTAGGTGGCGGACTTACTCAAGGGGTGTCGCAGCTGTTTCAAAACCAAAAAGGTGCTGAGGCTTTACTCAATCGTACCACTGCCATTGTGATGGGTGTGTTTTTTGTCTGCTCCTTTTTACTAGGCTATATGCTGGTTCGTTAAGGTGCTTATGGTATTCCTATCGATTGTTGCTTTTTTGATTTGAAGTGACTTGTTTCAGAAAGACTCTTGCGTCATGCCTATTCCTGCACTTGCAACCCATGCCTTACATGTTGTGCCTCCTGTGAGGCTGATAGTATTGATGGTACTGTTGCCTTTGATTTTATTTTTACCTGTGAAGTTTACAGCCCTGACCCTTCAAAAAGCAGCACGTAGTGTATGGATTTCGGGAGGTGTTGCCATGATTGCTTCAGGCTATATGCGCTTGAGCCAAGTACCTCATCTTTCGTGGGAAGTGATAGTACCTGCCATGGTGGTGGCATTATGCTTAGGGTTACTGAAGGGGCATACTGTCCTTAAAAAGTCTGCACTCCAAAACGTAGAGCGTTTACATGTGATGCATCAAACGGCGGAAGGAAAAGCGGTCTACTTGCTTAGAGCCATGTATCCTGTGAAAAGCTGGGTCATGATTTTGTTGATGGTGGGGCTTGCGGTGCTGCTTGGCGTGCTTCATGTGCCTGATGTCTGGCGTGGGGCGATTGTGTCGGGCATTGGCTTGGCACTGGTGATTGCATCACAGTATTATTTACCCACCTTACATAAGCCTTCTGCCTCTGCGGTGTCGTAATACTGACCGAATACAGGGTGTGTAACAAGTACTACGTTCTTTTCTTGAAAAGCAACTTGCTTTAGAGAAAAGAACGTCTACTTTAATGTTCTTGGTTGTGTATTTATCGCATGATATACTTAACACTAGGAAATATTTAAGCATCCTACCTTTTTATTGCTTGTTCCAAATAATACTATTTTAACCAATGATTTGAAACGCTCTTTATGATGTATCAAGCCCTAAAACTTCTAACTGAGCTATCTGAACAAGAAAAAAATCTTTGGGATACAAAAATAAAATCTTTACGAAAGCAATATATTCCCTCGCCAGAGTCTTTTATTCAAGAAGCCATAAACTCTCTTGATGTATCAAAAAATACTGTCTTTTGGAAACAAAATCCCTCTAAGTTTATTAGTGAGTTAAGAGAAGCTTCGTGGCAGGAATATTTAGTTGCCGAATTACACTTCCACAAGGCAACTCTTGAGCATCTTTTTTCTGATATATCGTATGCAAATAGTCTGTTGGCAAATGCTATTGCCAAGCATCTTTCTTCTGAGGGGTCTCCTGATTTTAACAAGATTGCTACGATAGTAAGTGAAACTGCTGGGTATTTAACGCCTTACATTTATCACTTGTGTCTTAGTACTACCAACTCTCGACGTTCAAGAGCGGGTAAAACATTTGAATCTATCATTAGCTATATGATTCGTGAAATCTATCAGTATCCTATGGAAACGCAAGCAACTTTAGGACATGATTTTTATAAAGAAAGCAAGCTAGGCAAAATTGTGGATGGTATTATTCCAAGTAAGCGTGCGTTTGAACAAAATCGTCAAAACTGTATTTTTTTAACCTTGAAAACCTCATTAAGAGAACGATGGCAGGAAGTTGCCGAAGAAATGGTGCGAACCAAAATCCCCAGTGTCTATTTGTTAACACTGGATGATAAACTCACGCATTCCAACTTACAAAAAATGAGTGGACAGAACATGACACTTATTGTTCCCTATGAGGTTCAACAGCGGTTTGAACAGTGTGGTAATGTGAAGTCTTATGAGGAATTTTTTAACAAAACGATTCCGATACAATTACAACATTTTGATTAACGTTTTGTATGCTTATGTCTTCACACCAAGTCTCTTTTGCCTCTTACTTTAACCATCGTTTACGTTTTATTGATCTCTTTGCGGGTATCGGTGGTATTCGTCTTGGCGTTGAGCAGGCTGTACATGCTGCACAAGCCCTTATTGAGCCTCAGTGTGTTTTGACCTGTGAAATTGACAAACATGCTCGTGTCACGTATCAAGCGAACTTTCATTCTGATCAGGAAGCATCCCCTCATGCCTTCCATGATGATATTTGCACCTTACTCACAGAGACCATACCCCCTCATGATCTTCTTCTTGCAGGGTTTCCTTGTCAGCCATTCTCTCAGGCTGGGTTAAAAAAAGGGTTTGATGATACCCGAGGAACGATGTTTTTTGAAATCGAACGGATATTGCAAGCTCACCGTCCAAGCTATTTTTTGCTTGAAAATGTCAAACAATTAAAGGGACATGATAAGGGTAGAACCCTTCGTATTATGTTGGAACATCTTGAAGCTCTAGGCTATACGGTGCATACGCAAGTTCTGAATGCTAAACAGTTTGGTGTACCTCAGAATAGAGAACGTATTTATTTGATTGGATGCCATGCCTCTTTACCTAAAGCACTGCAATGCTTTAAGTTTCCTATCCCTCCTTGTACGCCTGTCACAGTGGGTGATATTTTGGAGTCTTTAAGTGATATGCCACAGTACACCCTTTCTGATGCCTTGTGGCAGGGGCATCAGAGACGTAAACGAGAGCATCGGGCAAAGGGGTATGGCTTTGGGTATAGCTTGTTTCATGCAAACTCTGAGTATACCAGTACGCTCTCTGCACGTTATTATAAGGATGGGAGCGAGATACTCATCGCACAGCAGGACGGTAAAAACCCCAGAAAAATTACGCCACGAGAAGCTGCTCGGTTACAGGGTTTTCCAGAGCATTTTGTGATTCCTGTGTCAGATACTCAAGCCTATAAACAATTTGGTAATAGTGTTGCGGTGCCAGTGATTCGAGCCATGATGACTTCGATGATAGGTCTTGATGCCACCATGTCACAAGAACAAGTGTCAGAGGTGGGTTTGATCTCTCATGTTCAACAGACACACCAGCTGTTATTACCTATCGCATAACCGCATTATGAAAGAATGAGAGGAGAAAGACTCATCAATGGAAGGACTTCAATCACATCATGACGACTCAAAATAATAGCCTTAAACTTTTTCAGGACCAACATGTACGTACCACATGGCATAATGATCAATGGTACTTCGCTGTGGTTGATGTTGTAGCCGTTTTAACGGGGAGTGTTAATCCAACGGATTATATTAAAAAACTAAGAAAACGTGATGAAGAACTCGCCAAAGGGTGGGGATAAATTGTCACCCCCCTTTCGATTCAAACCGCAGGGGGCAAACAACGCATTGGTTGTGCGAATGCACAGGGTATTTTACGCATGATTCAATCGATACCCTCCCCCAAGGCTGAACCCTTTAAACGTTGGCTTGCTTCAGTAGGAGCAGAACGATTACAAGAAATTGAAAACCCTGAGCTTGCCATGGCTCGTACCCGAGCGTTGTATGAGCAAAAAGGCTATGATGCTGCTTGGATTGAGGCACGGATGCGTGGGATGGCAGTTCGAGATACCCTCACGGAACCGTGGCGGGCAATGCACGGAAGGCACTTGAGGCTCAAAGCGGACAGCCTGTTATTACAGCCCAAAACTATAAGCATTTAACTCAAAAAGAACGCAAAACCCTGAAGCGTCTTAAGCCTCATCAGCTCACTCAAGTTCATACGCCTGATTAGAATGTCAATGTACTATAAGAGCTTGCATACCCTTGATAAGTGAGACCAATGATAAAGGCTTGTAAGGTAACACTTACAAGCCTTTATCATTGACGATGTGCTGTTTAGACCAAAGTCTTACAGTCCCATAAAGTCAGGACCTGCACCTTGTTCAGTAGGACGTACTTTCAAGTTCTGTTCAGGACATACAATTTCACATGTACGACACTGGACACAGTTCTCAAGGGACATGCCATGCTTTTTGGCACCTGCAATGGCATCTACACGATGCACCTCAGCCGTACAGTCAGAGACACAAGGCACGTCTTTGCCTAGGGCATCATACGTTTTGATACACCGTAAACAGGTTTCGGCTTCAAACTCATCAATGTGCATACTGCCATGATGGTACTTTACCCCTGCATAGAATACAGCATCTTCACGGGAGTAGACGGTGTTTTTATCAAACCCATTGACCGCTTTGAGTGTTTCTTTGGCTTTGAAATCAGGTTTGATATGTAAGTGATCGGCTTTATAGGAAACAGATCCAAAAGACTGATTACCATCAATTTTTGCCTTGAGGGTGAGTGCATCGGTAATACACTTAAGCGGGTTGTTTGTCATCCCAACGGTGAGGAGTCCTCCAAGAGGGTTCCCTGCATCTACGCCTTCAAGCACACGTGGGAGGTAGTCTTGAAGTAAACGAGGGTTTTCAGCCCATGCTTGACGGAAGTAACGTCCCTTAAACAAGCCTCTACCGACGGAGCCTTCCATGACCCGTTGCTGATAGGCTGCTAAGTTTTGTTTGTCATAGGGGAGGTTATTTCTTGCTAAGGCAAACACTGTTTCGGCGGCGGTGATACCTGTTTCCATGGCATTTGACACCCCATTGAGTTCACTCACTTCGAGAACCCCAAGTGCATCTCCGAGTAATAAACCACCATCCACGGCAAAAGCTTCAGGAAGGCTATAATAGCCTCCTTCAGGTAACAAGGCGGCACCGTATTTCAGGAGCTTGGCATCTTTTAAGAGTTCTTGTAACCAAGGGTGCTTTTTGTAGTCTTGTAAGCGGGCTTGAGGATGCAAATTGGGGTTAGGAGTGTCGAGCGACATAATTAAGCCAATCGCTACTTTATTTCCTTTTAATCCGTAAACAAATCCTCCGCCAAAGGTGCCATCAACCAAGGGGTACCCCATGGTGTGCCAAACTTTACCTGTCAAGTCGACGTGGTTGGGAAGTTGCCAAACTTCTTTTACCCCAACAGACCACACTTGTGGGTTTTTACGAAGATTGAACTTCTTGATAAGGTCTCCTGAGAGGAAGCCTTTATCTCCAAAGCAGACAAGGTCAGCATAGATCCGTTCACGTGAAGCATGCTCGTTGCTACCCTCTACCACTTGAACGCCAACCACCTTGTCACTTTCATAAAGCACTTCATGTGCTGAATAGCCTGGGAAAAAGTCCACCACAACACGAGGCGCATGTTCTGCTGCTTTTTGTTTTAAGCGGGTTGCCATCCAGTTGACGGTGTTGGAAAGGGTGAGAATTAAAGAGCCTTCTTTATTGAGCCCTGAGGGAAGAACCATATTAGGCACATCCCATTTGCGTTCAGAGCCTAAAACGGAAAACGTGCTTTCAGCACAAACCCCTTCAACAGGTACCTTACCTTCTGCCATTTCCTTGGCAAAGAGTTTGTGAAAAACACCTGCCTTGACGACAGCACCCGAACAAATATGTCCACCAAACTCCTTGGACTTTTCTAAAATGGCAATCGACATGGATAGCTCACTATTGGCAAGTAAATCCACAAGACGATGTGCCAGTGCAAGGTTAGAAGGACTTCCTCCTACCAGCACAAGATTATAATGAATACGTTCAGAAGACATCATACCGAGTTACTCCAAATTAAACCATTGGGTGTGAATAAAGTTTTTGACAAACCAAACTGACAAGTGTTCAAAACTGAGGTTCAAAGCAAGATGCTTATGAAACAGTAACCTTTGCACCCGCTGCTTTGAGTTGACGAATCATTTCAGGGACAACTTGATTGACATCTGCCACAATACCATGATGTGCAAACTTGAAAATGGGTGCATCAGGGTCTTTGTTAATCGCAATAATGGTATTTGATTGGCTCATGCCTACACGATGTTGAATGGCACCTGAAATGCCACAGGCAATGTACAACTTAGGACGTACCGTTTTTCCTGTTTGCCCAATTTGTCGTTTGTAAGGGAACCAGCCTAAATCTACCGCTTTACGAGAAGCCCCTACAATACCGTTTTTGAAGCAGCCAGCAAGTTCTTCTAACAAAGTAAAAGGTTCTGGACCCCCTAAACCAAATCCACCTGCAATGACCACTTCAGCCTCAGAGAGGTCAGCACCTTGCTGGATTTCACGGAACATTTCTTCTACGTGCATCCGTAAGTCAGCATCTGTCAGGGTTACAGGAACCTTCACAATCTCGGCTTGACGGGTGTAGTCAGGCTCTAAAGGTACCATGACCCCAGGGCGAGTGGTTGCCATTTGAGGGTTTTTCCATGGTCCTAAAATACGCGCTTTCAAACTTTCACCAAAGCTAGGACGAACAGCGTACAAGCAGGTTGGGAAAAGCCCCACTTTTTCAGGGTCAGCAGCGTTGGTGTGTTCATAAGGTCCAATGTCTAGTTCGATACAGTCTGCCGTAAGACCTGTTAAAAAGTGAGCCGCAATCCTAGGTGCAATGTCACGCCCTGTCGTGGTTGAGCCAATCAGCACAATATGAGGCGGCACAGGACGGCTTTCCATAAGGTCACATGCAACTTTTTTGTAGGCAAGCGTGTTGTAGTATTTTAAATGAGGGTGGTCAGCCACATAGACACGGTCAGCCCCATACGCCACAAGCTTTTGGGGAATGTCGCCAAGCTCATGTCCCATAATCATACAGGTGAGTTCAGCCCCTAGTTTGGTTGCGAGGTCTCGTCCAGCACCTAGAAGTTCAAGGGTGACGGGTTGCAATTCTCCTAGGAGTTGTTCTCCTAGAATAAACACTTCACCTTGAATGGTAGAAGAGGGGGTAGGTGTCTCTGGTTCTGGAGGCGTGGTTACAGAAGTTTGTTCGTCAGTCATCATCATAAAAAGGAAGCTCCTTTAAGTTGAAAGTCTAAAGTCTATGGTATGGAAACAAGGAGAAGAGAGGGGAGTGAAGGTATCACAATCATGGTTACACCTCTTGGTTATGGGTGTCATGCGATAGAGATGATTGACATCCCTTAGAGATTTGCAAATTGCAAGACATTGCTTGTTTGAAAACTATGCTGCACCATATGCTCAACGGGAATTCCCTCATAGACCGTACAACTTCCGCCGATGTCTCCTATCTTCCAAGTTTTTCCGACAATCGTGGGAGAGCCTTTTAAGCCACACAGCATGGGGTCTGCTCCGATGGTATCAAGGGTAATAACTTCCACCGACCCTTTTTTGAGTTCTGCATCTCGTCCGAGGGCTTGAACATGTTTTGCCCCATGAATCGACTGATATTTCAAAGCTTCTGCCGAGTTTGCCACGGTAATCAGAGCGGGTAAGGGGGTTCTAATACGTTGAAAGCCACCTTCAATAATCCGCTGCGCAACCAAGTCATGACCTTCTACTTCAAACTTTTCACAGTAAGAAATATGAGGTACTTGGAAACGTTCTGCAATCTCAGGTCCTACTTGGGCTGTATCACCGTCAGTGGTTTGGAGACCACAGAAAATAAGGTCAAAGTGTCCTAAGTATTGAGCCACTTTCCACAGGGCGTAAGAGGTTGCTAATGTGTCGGAGGCTGCTAAGCGACGGTCTGAGAGCAAAATGCCTTTGTCTGCCCCATGACCAATGGCTTCAAGTAAAATTTCTTCCGCAGGAGGAGGTCCCATGGTGATGGCGGTGACTTTAGCACCGTACTTTTCTTTCACGCGCAAGGCACCTTGAAGGGCAAAGCGGTCAAATGGATTAAGCATCCGTTTGGCTTGGGCTCGGTTGATGGTACCATCCGCATTCACCCCTGCTTTTGAAGAGGTGGTGTCGGGGACTTGTTTAATAAAGACAAGTACTTGGAGCATTTGAGAGGGTTCTACTGTCATGAGGACGACCTTTCAAGACGATGTTTTAACAAAAAAGGAAACGGTTTACCATCACCAAGACATCTCAGCAAAAGACTAAACATAGCAAAGATGGTGTACCATAGAAAATACTTTTCCACATTCTGCTTTCCATTGTGTCTAATACACGTCTAAAACTCAATGGATTTTTTATCATCTGGTAATACTTTTATCAAAGCTTTATCTCAGTTTTAATAAAGTTTAAAAGGTTAAATCAGGTTTGAGGTTCCCCAGAGGATGGTTTTCAGGGCTTTCTCTTCTTCTGAAGGGGTTTCAATGAATAATTTGTTTTCTGGATGAAGGGTCACGCCATAGGCTTCTTTGACTTTGGTGGTGATGAGGCACATTAAGTGTAAAATATCTAAGGTTGACGCTTGGGCGATATTGACGATGAAGTTTCCGTGCTTGGGGCTTATCATGGCTCCGCCATGGCGGGTGCCTTTCAGTCCAAGTGCTTCTACCATGGCTCCCACGCTGAGGGTTGTTTGTGTTTTAGGATTACGGAACACACTTCCCCCGTTAGGTTCTGTGGGGTGATGGTCCTTACGCCATTGCTGATGATGTTGTGTTGTGCGTTGGATGAGTGTTTGGGGCTTGGGGGTTAAGGCAAAATCAGCAGCAAGTATCCATGCGGGGTGTTCTGCTAAATAACCATTATGGCGGTAACTGAGTTGAAGCTCGTGGGCTGGAAGGTAATAGGGTGTGAGGGTGCGTTTCTCAAGAAGCCATACGCCCATGAGTGTATGGGCAATCTCTGTGCTATGGGCGCCTGCATTCATCATGACGGCACCTCCTACGGTGCCAGGAATGCCGACTAAACCTTCTAAGCCAGAAAGTCCCCAAGGCTCATTTGTGAGCATGGTAGACGGCTCAAAAAGGGTTTGGGCTGCCACATGAGCGACTCGTGCGAGGTGTACCCCCGTTGCAAAACGTATCACCGTGGAGGCGAGCCGTTGCTCTTGGGTGAGCTTACGTAGGTCGAAACAGGGGGCATGGAGTCCTGTGTCTGCAATGAGTGTGTTGCTACCCCAGCCTAGGACATGGGCTGAGAGTCGCTCTTCCTCTGAGAGCGTTGTGAGGATGTGGTACCATGCACTGAGTGATGTAGGTTGATAATACCGTGAAAGTAGACCGCCACAACGATAGGTTGTTACCGTATGTGCTTGACATTTTTGTGCTTGGCATCCCTCTATGTCATGGGTTGGATGTGCATGATTGGGGAATACCATGTCATCCAGAGACAAGGGTAAGGTATCAGAAGATAAGGAGGAAGTCACAGGGAGAGCCATAAAGCGTTGTGAGACCTATGAAACGATGAAACATCCACGAATCGTGTGGAGAACATTGAGAAAACATTGCAAGAGAAGAGAAGGCCGAGGTTTAAGATGCTCCTCGTTCAAGACTACGTAATACCTGTGTCACATTGCCTGCTCCAAGACTGATGACAATATCATCCGCATTCATGCTGACTCTCAAATGGTTTTGTAAAATGTCAAAAGGAGGAGTCTCTAAGTAAAATGCTTGCTTTTCTGGCTGATGGCTCCACCGTTGGGTTAAATCTCTTACAAAGTGCGAGCTGTGAACATGGGGACGAGGGAGTTCGTAGGCTGCAAAGACATCGCACACATAAAGCATATCAACATCGTCGAAAGCATTTAAAAAGTCTTGATATAAGTTCTCAAACCGAGTATATCGGTGGGGTTGAAATACGGCAATTAAGCGTCCTTTTCCTTGTTGTGTGAGACGTTTTTTTGCAGTTTGTAAGGTTACTTTACATTCTGTAGGGTGGTGTGCATAATCATCAATCAGCCAAGCACCTTGATAATTTCCAACCGTTTCGAACCGTCGCCCCATCCCTGTAAACGTGTAGAGTCCTTGTGCAATGACGTGAAACGGAATACAACTATGATGAGCAAGGGCTGTTGCGGAAAGAGCATTTGCCTGATTATGAGTGCCTAGTACTTGTAAAGGAACTTGTCCAAGAGGGACGTGTTTTACGGACGTGCCTTCTTGTCCCTGAGCGTGCGTCCGATGGAAACAGTCTAGCTGCATTACTTGTGCGAAGGGTGTTTCGGAGGATGGCTTGGTGGGTACTTCTTTCGATACATAGTAAACGTGTATGATTTTTTGAACCAATGTTTGGTTCAGCCAAGGAATAAGCGAGGGCTGCAAGGCTTCTTCTTCTCTGCGATAGTACCCAATAAAGGTCATCCCAGCATCATGGAGCGTTTCTCCAAAGTATTCTAGCCACGTACGAGTATTGGGACATCCTAAGTTGACCGCCATACAAGGGTCTTCATCGGGAAATGAGTCATGGGGGTCAGTGAGCATACATTGTGCAAAGCGGTAAACAATTTGGAAGAGGGTTTCTAGTGCTTCTTCTGGAGCGTCGCCATAAAAATCTAAGTGGTCAGGCTCTAAATTGGTCAAAATCACGCCTGAAGGACGGTGTGCTACCAGTGTCCCATCGCTTTCATCTAGTTCTGCTACCACAGCCCAAGGGGATGATGCAAGCTTAGGAGGGTTGTAACGATAATGGGTATCAATGCGGGGAAGCTTACCTCCTACAATGGTACAAACCCCCCAAGCACTTTGAGGGGCTTCTTCTTGCCAAGCAGTCAGAATACTATCAAGCATGCCCGTCGTCGTTGTTTTTCCGTGCGTTCCTGCAACCCCCCATCGGGCAGCAAGAGGCAGTTTGTCACCAAGTTGTCCCGCAAGAATGGCAGAAAGTACCTCTGCACGGTGCCAAATATGACATCCTCGTTTTTGTGCTTCTGCAATTTCAGGGTTGTCAGCCTGCACTGCACTTGAAATCACCAGTTCAATAGAACCTTCTGGTAGGGCACTGGCATGATGTCCTCCTGCATAGACTCTGATGCCTAGCTGCTGTAGTGCTATCACTTTTGGATGGTTTGAGTCTTGTAGGTCAGAGCCTGAGACTTGCCATCCGAGTTGATGTAATACCATGGCAAGAGGACTCATGCCATCTCCTGCGATTCCGATAAAATGGAGAGGATTTTTACTACCAAGAACCCCTGGGTACTCCGCTTTGTCAATCAGGACAGGAGGAGCTTCAAGGGAGTATGAGAATGAGGAGGAAGGAGTAGACATCATGAAAGGGTGAGGCGTTAAGGCTGAAAAATAATGTTGAAAAGGAGGCTCATTAGTGGCGTGATGTCTTCTAGCATAAGGGGGAAGACCCTTTTGGCTTTAAAGAGATCGATAAGGAGCATGACACACAGTGATTTTTTGTTTCAGTATAGTATACTATAGCTTTGATGTTCTACCAAACGTCACTTGTCTTGGTAAAAAATCCTTAAGTCTTATGACTTTCGCTCTTATGATAGGCTTGTCTCCTCTCTTTGATGAAACCTATGAATGAAGTGGGTAGAAGAGGGGCTTTATTCTCAGGGCTTACTTGGTTTAAACTGTATCAAGACTGGTCTTGTAACCTTTTATGAAAAGCCTTTGAGTGTTTTCCGCTTGGTTGAGTGTGTCTCTGTAGGGCTTTCTTGTAAGTAGTTTTGTGTTTCAACGGTGCTTTCTTTCGTTGGTTTGTCGTATGTATTGTGTGTTCTTTTTCTGAAAACGCTACCCTTTTACCTTAGTAAGCCTTAATTCATGATGTTGACGACTGCATCCGCTCCTTCTTCTTTAGACCATCTACATGCTTTAACCTCTGAGGATATTATTCCTTTAAGTTTTGAAAAGCCTCTTGTGGAGTTGCAACAAAAAATAGAAGCCCTAGAAGCTTTGATGCAAGATGGTAACCCTCACCTTGCTGAAGAAGTAGAAGCCTTGAAACACCAAGCACTGAGTTTGCAAGGCAAGTTGTACGGTCAGCTCTCTGCAGCTCAGAAACTTCAAATTGTGCGCCATCCGCAGCGTCCTAACTTTCTTGAGTGGGTTCAGAGACTTTCCCCTGAGCTTTGGTTTGAAATGCACGGCGATAGAGCAGGGACGGATGACCGTGCCATGATTGGTGGTTTGGCTGAGATTGATGGCAGAACGGTCGTGGTGGTAGGCACTCAAAAAGGTCGAGGGATTAAAGAAAACCTGATTTATAACTTCGGTATGGCTTCCCCTGAAGGGTATCGTAAAGCACTTCGGTTGTTTCAGCATGCTGAAAAGTTCCGACTGCCTATTGTGACACTGGTTGATACTCCTGGCGCCTACCCTGGGCTTTTGGCAGAGGAGCGTAATATTGGTCAAGCCATTGCACTGAATATTCGTGAAATGGCACGGATGAAAACGCCTATTCTTTCTATTGTCACGGGGGAGGCAAGCTCTGGAGGTGCTTTAGGCATAGGGGTTGCGAATAGTATCTGTTTACTTGAACATGCCCTGTATACCGTGATTTCTCCTGAGGGGTGTGCTTCTAT
This sequence comes from Vampirovibrionales bacterium, assembly GCA_046080605.1. Taxonomy (GTDB): domain Bacteria; phylum Cyanobacteriota; class Vampirovibrionia; order Vampirovibrionales; family JAJTHC01; genus JBJTUH01. The sequence continues at coordinate 40,084 of JBJTUH010000136.1, read as the reverse complement.
TTTATGGCGTGATGCAAAATATGCGGCACAAGCTGCGGATGCCTTAAAAATTACCGCTTCTGACCTGATGCAACTTGGGGTGGTGGATGACATGATTCCCGAGCCATTGGGTGGTGCTCATCGTCATCCTGAGGTGTCGGCCTCGATGATGAAAGCCTCGATTGTAGCGTTTTTAGAAAAAACGAGTGGCTTGAGTGCTGAAGCATTGGTGGCTCAACGGTATGCAAAATATCGTGATATTGGTAGCGTTCAGCTGTTAGCTTAAAAAGAGTATGGTGTTAAACTAGGGCATCCTTGTTTCTTGATAAAGCAATAGCATGCTGAAAGCATGTTTGTGGTTTTAACGTGGAAGTATTTGGCATACGATTGAAGCCATGGGGTGTGTTTAGATTGCTTTCTTGTATGACACGTTAAGTATCTCCTGATAAATAAGGTTTATTGAATGATGGCTATAGTATCTCACTCCTCTGAGGCTAACTCCTCTGGTTCTACCCAAACCGAGACAAAGCGTTTACCTGTGACAGTGCTTTCAGGCTTTTTAGGTGCTGGAAAAACGACGTTACTCCACCATGTGCTTCATAACCGTGAAGGGCTAAAGGTTGCGGTGATTGTTAATGATATGAGTGAAGTGAATATTGACGCTCAGATGGTTCAAAGTGGCTCATTGTTGAATCGTGTGGAAGAAAAATTGGTGGAAATGAGTAATGGGTGTATTTGCTGCACGCTAAGAGAGGATCTACTCATTGAGGTGTCTCGCCTTGCACGAGAAGGGCGTTTTGATTATTTGCTGATTGAGTCAAGCGGTATCTCCGAGCCTTTGCCTGTGGCGGAGACCTTTACGTTTGAAGATGAACAAGGGGAAAGTTTATCCAAGGTGGCTTGTTTAGACACCATGGTGACCGTAGTGGATGCTTGCAACTTTATGCAAGATTTTGAAGAAGGGGCTGACCTCGCTGAACGTGATATGGCATTGGATGAAAACGATGACCGCACGATTTCAGATTTGCTCATTGACCAAGTTGAGTTTGCCAATGTGATTGTTTTGAACAAAACAGATTTAATGACTCCTGAGCAAATCGATAAGCTCACCTTGGTGTTGAACCGATTGAATCCTGAAGCAACGGTGCTACCTTCTTCCTTTGGCAAGGTTCCTTTAGCTGAAATCCTTAACACGGGAAAGTTTAACTTAGAAAAAGCACAGCAGGCACCTGGATGGTTAAAAGAATTGCGTGGCGAACATACCCCTGAAACCGATACCTATCGGATTGCAAGCTTTGTGTATCGTGCCACAAGACCTTTTGACCCTGAAAAGTTTCGTGCTTGCTTGGAAAGCTCTTGGCCTGGTGTGATTCGCTCCAAAGGGTTCTTCTGGCTTGCGACTCGTATGGAGCAGGCGATGCTATGGTCTCAAGCAGGGGGAGCCTGTCGTGTTGAACCCGGTGGCATGTGGATTGATGCCATGGATGACACGGAGGAAGACTGGCCTTATGAGGAGCCTAAAGCGACGCTGCTAGGAGACTATGCTGATTTGCCTTATGGTGATCGTCGACAAGAGATTGTGTTGATTGGCATCGATATGAATCAAGACGAGCTTACTGCTCATTTAGATGCGTGTTTAGTGGATGAAGCATTATTTGCAGAAGGTCCTCAACGTTGGGAAAGTTTATCTGACCCCTTTCCAAGTTACACCGTGATGGTAGATGAGGATGGAAACCCCATTGAGGCAGATGAGACGATTGATCTTAATGCCTATGCGGCTACCTATGACTAGGCTGCTAGGTGTTTATTCGTCATGTTTATTGCATACTGTTCACTAAAAAGTCATGGTTTAGTTGGGTATGTTTTAAGTGTTATTCACTCATGCAATGTCATACGTCCCACATTTAATTTACTCTCTTAGGATATACGCTTATGATGATGTGTTCTGCAACGGCTGTTGAGGTAACTGAAGCTCAGGTTTTGGAAGCACTTTCCCACGTCAATGATCCCGAGTTACACAAGAGCTTAACCAGTTTAGGTATGGTGCAAAATATCCGCATTTGTGGCGGAAATGTTGCGTTTGAGCTTGTCCTGACGACGGTTGCCTGTCCTCTAAAAGACAAGATTCAGCAAGATTGCAAGGAAGCTTTAGCGACAGTGCCAGGTGTTGAGCAGGTTACCGTTGAAATTTCAGGGAAAACCCTTGGGGCGAAAATCCCAGAGCGTGAACCTCTTCCTGGCATTAAAAATGTCATTGCGGTTTCAAGTGGCAAGGGTGGTGTAGGTAAGTCTACGGTTGCCGTTAATGTGGCATGTGCCATGCAGAAACTGGGTGCGAAAGTAGGGATTGTGGATGCTGATATCTATGGTCCGAATGTTCCTATCATGATGGGCTTAAAACATGCCAGTGTGAAGGAGCAGACCGCAGAGGGTAAATTGCTTCCTCCTGAGCGTCATGGGGTTAAAGTGATGAGTATGGGCTTTTTAGTCAAGCCTGACCAACCTGTGGTGTGGCGTGGTCCTTTACTTGACCGTGTGATTCGTCAATTTTTAACTGATACGGCATGGGGCGAGCTTGATTATTTGATTATTGACCTTCCCCCTGGCACGGGAGATGCTCAATTGACCATCGTCCAAGCGACACCTGTGGTGGGTGCTATTATTGTGACAATCCCTCAAGAGGTTGCCTTGGCCGATAGCCGTAAGGGTCTTGCGATGTTCACTAATTCAAACATTCCTGTCTTTGGGGTCGTTGAAAATATGAGTTACTTTATGAATGCTCATGGGGAACGAGAAGACATTTTTGGTGAAGGTGGTGGGGAAGCTATGGCACAAGAACTTAACGTGCCTTTCTTAGGGAAGGTTCCTATGATGGGGTCGTTAAGAAAACACTCTGAAGCTGGGGTTCCTGTCGTGATAGCAGATGAGCTGAATCCTATTGCACAGGCGTTACAGTCCGTGGCAGAAAATGTGATTGGTCAAGTGTGTGCCATTGGGGTTGAGCGTCTTGACTAAGGGGTATTTGCGTTGCACCATACTGTACGCCGTCGATTCAACCAGAATAGACAGGGTGAGTTTTGAGGTATCATGAGTTCAGTGCCTAGCCATGTTTCTCGTTTGGGAAAAACGCCTTTTTTAGGAAATGCGGTCTCTGTGTTGGGATTTCCTGTCACGGTTGGTGCATCTTGTGAGTCTGTGGCTGAAGCATTGTTTTTAGCCACCAGCTCTGAGTCTCAAGCCCCTCCAGAAGTGCCTTTGGCTTGGCATGTTGTGACGGCTAACCCTGAAGTTTTGATGCAGGGCTATCGTCATCCTAAACACTATGGTACCTGTTTACAACAGGCTGATATCATTTTACCTGATGGTATTGGTGTGGTGTATGCACTGAAGCATCAAGGGGTTTCGCAGGCGACTCGTTTACCTGGGATTGAACTTGCAAGTGCTTTACTGTGCTTGGCGGAAACGCATGAAAAACCCGTTGCCTTGTGGGGGGGGGAGCCTGAGCTGTATCCTCTTCTGGTAGAGACCTTACGCAAGCAATATCCTCGTTTAATCCTGACCTTTGCCCATCACGGATTTGTTGCGTTTGGTAGCCCTGAAGCAGATGCTTTAGCCCAGCAGTGCGCAGAAACGCAGCCATGGCTGGTGTTAGTTGCATTGGGATGCCCTAGGCAAGATGAGTGGATTCAGCGTTATCGTTCGCTGTTCTCATCCCGAACCCTTTTAATGGGTGTGGGGGGGAGCTTTGATGTTTGGGCGGGGAAGGTGCAAAGAGCCCCTGTCTGGGTTCAAAAGTGCCATGCTGAGTGGGTGTGGCGTTTAGCCAGTCAGCCTTGGCGGCTCAAACGTTCGTTGCCTCCTCTGATACGATTTGTTTACCATGTGCTGTGTCAAAAAATGGCACACCCTAGTATTTAAAAAGGTTTAGTACGTTTAAGACCTTGTGTGTGACGTATATTAGGTATGCTACCTGATGTTGAGTGTTTATAGGCTTTGATGTTGTTCTTTTCCTTATGGGTTGCTCCCCTCCGTCGGAGACATGTACGACTATGGTATCCCCTTCAGATATGCTTGACCCTGCGACTGTTGCGTTATCCTCTTGTTCGGTGAAGGGATTTCGTCTTGAAGAAGAGCAGGGGGGTGTCACGTCTGTGTTACCACAGAAAAGAGTACCGTCTGTGTGTGGATTGGTGGTCGATGAACATGTTCAACATTGGAGACTAGACCTTCCAGAGGAAGGGGTTTCCTCTGAGATGGCTCACGGATGCCATGAAACACAGCTTCAAGAAGACCTTGCCTTTGATGCATGCTCCCCTGAGGTTTGGCTTTCCTCTTGGGAGCAGCAGCTCACGACTTGGCGCAGTTTGGTCAGTACACCTAAAACGTTACAGTGTGCTTTGGGCGTTCAGTTAGAACGTTACCCTTCGACACAAACACGGGTTCCCTTTACACCTTTAAAGGTGAAACATCGCCGAGGGATGGCACGTCCCTTGCTGAATAGTTTTTGGCATACGCTGACTCGTCAAGTACCCTCTCCGTTAATGCTGACCCATATTGTGACGACGCGCTGTAACTACAGTTGCAATTTCTGCTCTTTTGCCGATAGTTTGAATGCCAAACACCAAGAGTTGACCCTTGAGGAAGTGAGAGGGGTCTACGCCACCATGGGGTCTAACCTGAACGTGATTGTCTACTCAGGAGGAGAGACGACCTTACATAAGCAGTTGGAAGACATCATTGAAGCTGCCTACGAGTTAACCCCTGTGCAGTCGGTTTATATTATTTCTAATGCTTGGAATCCAGAACGATTGTTACAAATCACGCACCGTATTATGCAGCGTTGTCCAGAGTTGCATTTAACGTGGTCTCTCAGTATTGAGGGCTTTAAGGCGTATAATAATCAGGTGCGTTTCACGAAAGCCCATCATATTGATGCGTGGCAACATACCATTGATACCTTATTTGCGCTCAAGCATGTTCGAGAAACTTTTGGGTATACCCATTTAGATGTTCAGTTATGTACCGTCTGTACCCCTGAAAATCATGCCTTTTTGCCCTTATGGTATGCCATGGTGAAGGATGTGTTACGTCCAGATAAGTGGAATCTGAATCTGATGCGTCGTAGTGTTCAAATGACGGAGAGTGCTTTACCTACCTTTCAGGAACGTCGTAAACAAGCCTCATTAGAGCCTTTTGAGCAAACCTATATTCAGCTGACAGAGCAACTTAAACAGGATGTGCTTCAAGGGACGCTTGAGTTTATGTATCATACTCAAACCCCTATGGAAGGTGCGATGAAGGCTTCCTTAGACTTATTAAGTCAGCAGGAAAACCGCCATCAGTTGCAAGGGCTTCCCTCGTTGTTTTGTTGTCGAGCGGGTACACAGGGGGCTTATTTGGGGAGTCAAGGCGAAGTGGCTGGCTGTGAAGAGTTTGCAATGCACCCCAGTAAGGATTACCTCTACGGCAATATTCGAGACTATCAGGGAGATTTTCAAGCATTGTGGCATAGTACACATGCCCAAGCGTTAAGACAATTGACGCATCGAGCTCCTCAGTGCCAAGGGTGTTCGCTGGAATCACAAAAAAATTACCCTTCTGCTTTGGTGAGTCTTCCTCGGTTACTGGATGCCTATCAGCTAGCACAAACGATGCTTTCTTCGCCTTGATACCCTTATAATAAGGTGGTATCTTACTTTGAAAGGATTGATACATGGTGTTGCATACGCTATGTGATAGGTTAGCATCTTGGATCTGTACGCCAGATGGGCTGACTCTCGTGGGAGTTGCATTGGTGAGTGGATGTGGTCGTTGTCTAAGTTTAAAGCGACTTCCAGTAGGATGGCGTGAATGGCTTGCAGGCTTGGGTGTATTGCTGGGTGTGGGATGTTTGGTCTTGGCGTACGGTGTTTAGTTTCCCTCAGTCACGCTAGGTTTACTTGATGGATTGAGCATCAGGCTCTGTTTGAGCTATAACAAACAGATGGACGTGTTTTGCGTCTATTGATTTTGCGTTCACACTGGTTTGATGCGTCTGTGCTTTTATACCTATAGCCTTTTCTATTTGAGAGACAGTATGGTCATGGCTTCTTCTGAAGGACGTTCTACGTCAGAGGGGCGTATGCCTCTGGTGGTTGTGTGGTGTCGTCAATCGTATCGTATGGCAGACAATGCCCTGTGGGTTGCTGCAAGCCAGTATCCTCATGCGTCTCTGTTATGCGTGACTTCGGTGCCTTTTGAGGGGCATCATCCTTATTGTTCTTGGTTGACGCATCCCCGAGTGCCTCAGTGGCATCGCTGGGGGGAAGCGACTGCGTGGTATGCTCACGGTAGCTTAGCTTCTCTCGCAAAGTCTTTAGAGACGTTAGGGCAGCGCCTTTATTATTTACAACCTGCTCAGTCGGCGGGTAAGGGGTTGAACCCTATCAGAGAGGAAACTACGTGTGAGTTACTGCCACTCTTAAACGCACTTGAGCAAGAAGGACAGTATGCCTTAGAGGCGATTGTGGTGGATGAGTGTACAGAACCTTCTGCGCGTCAAGCGTTACAAGTGCTTGCGCCATGGTGTCAAGCTCGGGCAGTTACCTTAAGGCGTTTTTTAACGCATACGATGTTGCCTCCTTATCAAGTTCTGAACCAACAGGGACAACCCTTTAAAGTGTTTAGTCCCTTTTGGAAAACCTTGTTTCAAGGGATGATGACGGGAAAGTATGCACGCCGTGAGGTCTTGCCTGCGCCTACCTTTTTGCCACCACCACCTGAGGCTTCCGTGATGCTTGCAGTGGGGCATATGCTACAAAAGGCTTCTTTTTGGTGGCTCCACGGCTCTGTTGAGGCATGTCAGTTGCGTCCTTCTCGTACTTGGGATAGCCATTTTATGGCATTGCCAGGTGAGGCTGAAGCGCAAAAGATGGCTCAAGCATTTATTGCCTCTCATGCCGCACAGTATCACACCCAACGAGATTTTCCCGCACTGGCTCAGGGGACTTCTAAGCTATCCTCGGCACTTCATTTTGGGGAAATAAGCCCTGTACAACTATGGGAGTCCTTAGAAGCACACTTGGGTGTACCTTTATTAGAGGTGCAAGCCCTGAAAAGCGGTCATGGGATGGGTACGTTTCTCCGAGAAGTGGCGTGGCGTGAGTTTGCCTATTACTTGTTATATCATTTTCCACATACGCCCGATGAGCCTTTAAATCCCGCTTTTGAGGCCTTTCCTTGGGTTGAAGATGCGGAAGCCTTGGAACGTTGGCATAGGGGTCAAACAGGCTACCCTATTGTGGATGCAGGGATGCGGGAGCTATGGCATACAGGGTGGATGCACAACCGTTTGCGCATGATGGTGGCTTCTTTTCTCGTGAAAGACCTACGGATTCATTGGCGAGAGGGGGCAAGGTGGTTTTGGGATACCTTAACCGATGCTGACCTTGCCAGCAATACCCTTGGATGGCAGTGGACTTCAGGGTGTGGTGCGGATGCCGCCCCTTATTTTAGAGTGTTTAACCCTATCCTACAAGGGAAAAAGTTTGATGCGGACGGGGCTTATGTGCGGCGTTGGATTCCTGAACTTTCCGAGGTTCCTAGTTCACACATTCATACGCCTTGGGAGTACGCACGCACACCCAAAACTTACCCTAAGCCAATAGTAGACCATGACAAAGCACGTCTGTTAGCACTGGAGGCTTTTGAGACCATTAAACGCTCTAGCTAGCGAGGAGCTTATCTAAAAACTGCCAATTCACAAAACTCTCTTCGGGGTCTTGAAGGGCTTGCCCCAGAATAGACTGCCCTTTTTTAGACTGCTCTTGAGGGTCTTGCTGTTGCTTTTGTTGCCCACCGTGTCCTTGTCCGTGCTGTTGGGTATAGTCTCGGGCTTGCTCATTCGCTTTTTCGCCAGTGGTATCTTTGTGACTGGTTTGTGAGGCAAAGCTTGAAACGGCACCCTCAACCCATTGGTCAAGCTGTAAGTCCATCGAGAGACTGCTGCCTGAAATGCCGTGGTCTTGCATTTTCCCTGAAGCTTGCTTGAGGGTCTGGGTATCACCACTCATGAATGCCATACGTGCTTTTTCCTGTGTGACGGGGAGTGTTGCCGCAAGCTTTGCCCAGAAGAGTCCTTTCATGTGAGACGTTTCTTGAGCTTGGGACTCTGGAGTGTCTGCCGAGGCATAGACAGTGCTACCTAGGTTACCTCGTTCAATCGTGCCTTCTTCTACTTTTGGTGCGTCTGAGCCTGTTTCCAATAACCCTATAGCAGGTGAAGCATTCAGTAAGGAAGAGGTAAGCGTAGGAGACAATGTCCCGCCCCCACTTGATAAACTGAGGGTTTTGGGTAGCTCTGTAAAATGTGAGGTACCGCTTTGTAATGCAGTCGTTTGAGCTGAGCCATAGGCTTGAGACAGTCCTGTTTTTAAGGTACTAGCACCAAGTGTATTAAGCTCAAAAGCTTGTTGTGATGAATTCGCATTATTCGTGCCGTTAAGTTGCAAAAGTGTCGCATTGACGGTTGCACTTGACGTAGGGCTGACTGAGTCATTTTGATTCAGTGTTGCGGGGAACGCTAAAATGGTTTCTGTGGGGTTCTGTAATGCTTGAGTCAAACCATTGGTTTGCGGGTTGGTTGGTTGTGGCGTTGCAGAGGGTAACGTAATGGTGGGATTACCAATAAAGGATGCGACCGAGCCTTGTAGTGCCACATTACCTGTTGGTGCTGAGGATACTTCAAGGCTGACTCGTTTTTCTGGTTCATTGCCTAAGGAGGATGGGCTGGAGAGGTTTACGCCTGTAGTCACCGTTCCTTGCTTAAATCCTTGGGTAATAGGAGTCCCCTCGCCACTCGGTGTAAGGGTACTATTGGGTGTAATACCTGCCAAGGGGAGTGTGCTAGGAGAACTGGTGGTGGTGGTTCCATTGCTCGTGCTGTTAAGTGTCAATGCGTTTGCATTAAACACGACTGTTTTGGTAGAAGTGGGTGAAGTCACTGAATCCATCGTGAAAACGTAGCTCTCTTTATCTTGTGGGTGCGTGTGAGGCATAGAGAGGCGCACACACTTTACAGAAGAGGAATCTCAAGGTCACACATTCCTTTAAACACTTACTACTCTATTCGGTTGAGAGACAAGGTTTCTTTAGCCCTTCCAGAGGACAAACTGTAGGGTGCTTGATGTCCTCTCCGTGAAAGGCACTTATACTTCCTTTGTCCTGGTGGTATACTCATTCATAGCAGGAGACGCTAGTGTGTTTCTCCTGTGTTTTCAACCCCTGCGTTTGAGAGGATGCAAGGGTTCTATCTTAATTCACCCCCTATAAAGGTTTATTTGAAAGGTTCATTCACTTATGATGAGTCAAGCCTGTTTATCTCCTGAGAGCGTTGCGGTGCGTGTTGAAAAAGATTCATTAGGAACACTGGATGTTCCTGCAGAGGCGTATTACGGTATTCAAGCCTTACGAGGCTCTCGTAACTTTCCTATTTCTGGTGTCACGCCTGGGCAGGCTTATCCTGAGGCGATTCGTGCGTTTGGTTGGATTAAAAAAGCCGCTGCACGTACCAATATGGAACTGCACTTACTTGACCCCATTGACCCTGCACGTAACCGTCAATTAGGCGAGGCTCTTATGGCTGCCTGTGATGAGCTGATTGCTGGAAAGTTTAATCAGGAATATATTGTGGATGTGTACCAAGGCGGGACGGGTACCTCTAATCATATGAACACCAATGAAATCCTGTCAAACCGTGCAACCGAGTTACTGGGTGGTAAGAAGGGTGAGTACCTTGTAAACCCTAACGACCATGCAAATTATGGTCAATCGACGAATGATGTGACACCTACGGTGTTACGGTTAACCTTCTTGCAACGTCACCCTGGAGTGGTGAGTTCCGTGCGCCAACTGGCTCAGTCCTTCCGTGCGAAACAAGAGGCATGGAAAGACATTGCCATTCCTGGACGAACCCACATGCAAGATGCTGTCCCCATGGCACTTGGGCAACAAATGGGTGCGTATGCTGCTGCGTTGGAAGATTGCATTGAAAACTTAGAGTTTGCTGCTCAAAAGCTTTGCCGTATTGGCTTAGGAGCCAGTGCGTTAGGTACAGGGTTAAATACCCATGCCGAGTATCGTCCGATGGTGACAAAGTATCTTGCAGAATATAGTGGACTCCCCCTAGAAATGGCACGAGATTACTTCCAAGCGACTAGTAGCTTTGGGCTATTTTCTGATTACTCTGCGGCACTCCGCTCAGTGGCGATTGAACTTGAAAAACTCACCCATGACATCAAGCTATACTCTAGTGGTCCTAAAACAGGGATTGCAGAAATTAAAATCCCTGACCTTCAGCCAGGCTCTTCCATTATGCCAGGGAAGGTAAACCCTGTACTCCCTGAATTGATGGACCAAATCAGTTATATTGTGCAGGGGAATGACTTAACCGTGAACCTGTGTGCGCAAAATGGGCAGTGGCAATTGAACGTGATGATGCCCACTATTTTACTTAAAGTGACAGAGTCGCAAATGTTACTCACGAACGGCTTGCGTGAGTTCGCTTCACGGTGTATTGACCCCAGTGAGCCTAACATGGCCTACATTGATGAGCGTTTAAATCGTAGTACGGTGTTACTGACTGCGTTAAACCCTCATATTGGCTATGCGAAAGCGGCTGAAATTGCCAAAAAAGTTGTAGCTGAAGGTAAAACCGTCCGTGAGGTGGCACTAGAGCTTCAGCTTACTGACCGAGCAGGGCAACCCTTAACGGATGAACGTTTAGATGAAATCCTTTCGGTGAAGGCGATGACGACACCAGGTGGTGTGTAGTTATTAGGGTTTGCTAACGCTTTCTTTTGGGTCAATCCCCCTCTCTTTACAATGAAAGAGAGGGGCTGATTTTAACTTTTTTGTTCTCACACATCATTGCATAAAGGAAACACATGATGTCACAAACCATACAGACATTCGCATCCTTAGGGATACGCTTGGGCGTGATTGGCTTGGGTGTGATGGGTGGCGCCATCATTCGGGGGTTGATACGGGCGGATGTCCTAAAGCCTGAAGCGATTTGGGGAACGGATCGGTTGGAAAAAACATGTCAAAAAGCCGTAGATGAATTGGGCATTCAAGCCTCTACGCAGTACCAGCCATGGCTGGTGGATACCCAAGTGATCCTCTTGTCAGTGAAGCCTCAGCAAGTGGCAGGTGTGTTAAAGAAACTGCAAGCACAGGGCATGTCTAAAGAGGTATTGATTCTTTCTATTGCGGCAGGGGTCACCATTGCTCAAATTGAAGAAGCTTTCCCTGAAGAGGCTTTGCCTCCTGTCATCCGTGTGATGCCTAATACGCCTTGTGTGGTGGGTGAGGGCATGACGGTTTTGGGCAGAGGCACTCGGGCAACCGATGCCCATGGTGCGTTGGCACATGCCATGTTCAGCACGGTAGGAGACTGCATGGCATTGGATGAAACCTACTTTGATGCGGTCACGAGTTTGTGTGGGAGTGGTCCTGCCTTTTTATACACCATTATTGAAGCACTTGCCGATGGTGGTGTGAAAGTAGGACTTCCTAGAAAAGAAGCTTTGCGTATTGTTGCCCAAACCGTGTTAGGTGCGGCAACCATGGTGCAGAAAACAGGAAGGCATCCAGCATCACTTCGGGATGATGTCACAACGCCTGCTGGCTGTACCATTGCGGGACTGTTTGCCTTGGAAGAAGGACGTATTCGTTCTACGCTAGCGCGTGCCGTAGAGCAAGCGACTCAAGTGGCTAGTGGGTTGGGTAAGTTGAGGTAATGAGTATTCCCTAACCTGATGAATCAGGTGGCATAGTGTTAAGTTTAACCCCTCCTGTACGGTGATGTACAAGAGGGGTTGAATGTAAGGGTGATGATACGAACCACTATAGCTTGAAGAAGGATTTAAGCTGTGGGTTGGTAAGTACCTGTACTTGATAGTCAAGAGGCAAGAACCCATTACAGGTTGGGAAGGGGTGTCCGAGGTTGAATCGGCTTGCCTTATCATCCAACTTGAATACGTCGTTATCGCTAATGGCGTAATTACGTACCGTACTGCTGTAAGGATGTAAGCCAGAGGTGGAAATTCCTCCCGAATTGGACCATAGTAACCAGTCTTTATTAGGTAAATAGCTTGCACGAGCTTTCCACAAGACTTGGACTTGTCCCCGCCCCGTATCGCACAATTCAGGTTTACGCTTGAGCATGGCATCGGTGACGAAGGAGGTCATCCCTGTTTGTGTGGCACCTGGACGAACCACTTCAAGGTCAACAGTAGAGCCAAGTAAGCCCCCTACGGCGACACCATTCACAAACATATTGCCTTTAAAGGTGTAGGTAAAGCCCCAAGAAAGACCTTCTGTTCCTTCACGAACGGCAACAAACTGAATATCCTTGGATAGATAGTACATGTATTGTTTGGCTTTGTTCCATACATAGACATCTCTTGTGCCAGGGATGTTAATAGGCACATTGGCAGCGGAAGAGCTGATGTCTTTCCCATCAAGGAGTAGCTTGGTTTCGGGGTCAAGCTTAATACCAAGTAGGAAGTTATGGAAAGCTGCGTGAGTGTCACGTACTTTTTTAACCAGCGGTATGTAGTAGTCTTTGATTTGTGTAACTGAAACCCCTAATGCGTCAGCTGCATCCTCATAGTAGTAGTACTTACCTCCACCCGCATTGAGGTCACCCGTAATGGGTGTACCACCTTCCCCGTAAGTATCATCTTCCCATGAGAAGGAAGTCTTTTTGACGGGGTTATCAAAGTCAGTCCCTGCAACTTGGTTGGCATAGTCATATCCACAATTTGCTTTGTGGTTGTTCACAGTTGCTACCTCAACTTGATTGTCCTTAAACTCATTTTTGAAGTTGCTGGGTTTGTCAAGTAAGTATTCCATTTCGTCAAAAGCGTTGTTATACTTAGGCTTCTCTGGATATAGAATAGTTAGTGAACCGATCTTGGGAACAGTACGTACGTTGTTTTTCATAAAAAGTGCAATGCCCGCTTTGTATTTTCCTCCAACGTTACAAATAGTAGGAATAGCCACGGTTTTGTCATAAAAACCGCCTTTTGAAACCTCCCATCCTCGATATGAGACCAAAGCATCAGGCCATTTTGCAACATTGGTATGGTTTTTATAGTCATAGCCTTTGTCGTATGCTAAACGAGCAGCAGCATCGTAGTAGCTATCTACTTCCGCTTGCGTTTTTGTGGGGTCATCATACGCAGGTGTAAATATGACAGGAGCTCCACTAACATTCGCAGTGCCAGATGAGGCTACGGGTGATAATGTGATCTTTTTTGCGTTATACTTCACCGTGGGTTTAATCCCCAGTAGGTAGAATAGCAAGTAGTGCTCATCGGTATTTAATAGGCTTGTATTAATCCCTGTGATTTTGCTGGAACCTTGCTCAAAGACTCTGAAAATATTATACCCAATGGCTTGGTTGGGTACGGGTACAAGTTGCCCAAATAAGTTCCATAGTCCACTTAATTTACGCTGTTTTGCATACCCTAGAAATACATCAGGGTCAGTATTGGTTTCTGCTGTAGTAAGTTTTACCCCATTAATGGTTTGATTTTTCGCAGTTTTAAACTGATCTGCGTAGCCCGCAAGCGTATCGCTGTAAGACTTTACAGTAGCAAGGGTTGCTGCATCTGGGTCTTTTGCTGAGGAACCTACGAAAAGCTTATGAATGGTGTTGGTTGTATTTTCTTTAATACTAATCCCATATGCCATACCACAATTCAATGGTAAATCATCTCTCCCGCTCCAAGTGTACCACTCAAGATTGAACGGATAATACCCCTGTGGCCCAAATCCCCAAGGGTTCCCATAACGATACTGATTATTACAGGCTAACTGTAGTTGGTTAATTTGTAATCCTGGACGACTGTAAAGGTCAATTACACCTCCGAGTGAACCATCTTTAGGGTCTTCCATGTGAACGTCAAAGTGTTCATAGGTTCTGCTAATGGCACCCTTGACACCGCCCTTCGAGTCATATTTGAAGCCAATGAGACGGGTATAGTGAGGGTCACCGTAGCTTCCGCCTGCAGGAATGTTAAAGGCAGGAGACTCTTCAATATTATTGAGCCATTGTCCAAACACATAATACCCAAGACGAGCGTTAGGAGGCATGTTTGCCCAGATTTGTTTGGCGATTTTCATTTTGTCATCATTGTTGGTGACAGGACCATTTGAGTCGATATGTTTGAGTAGGAAATCAACATCTGCCTGATTGGTAGGGAATGCCATGTTGAAGTCAGGACTTTTCATGTAGGCAGCACAGGGGTCAGTGCTACTGCTCCCGCCCATCAGAGGTTCATCGTAGTGGGTCATGGCGGAAACACACGCTTCAGGGATGAGTTGCTGATTCCCTGCCATAGCTTTTTGTGAAGTGCCAAGTAAGGAAATAATCCCTAGTGCTGAGAACAAAGCAATCGCAAGTTGAACTTTTTTAGAGGTGTTAAACCATTGTGTCATGTGGGAATACTCCTGTATTGAAATAATGAACGTTATTTAAAAACAGTCAAGCGGTCAAACCATACCCTTCCTTATATTGCCGTAATCGATGAGGTTACCATGTTTTTCATAAAAGGCTTTCTACGGTAAAACGAGTGTGTCGTGAAAGAGGTCATTGGCTACATAACCCCTTGAAGTAAACGCATAAAATATCTATATAACGATGTATCGGCTTTTTAGAGAGGATAGTTTATGTTTGGCATGCGTGACCCACTGTTTTTTAACATTCTGTAACATCAAGGGTTTGATGTGAGAGGATGTGGATGAACTGAAAGAAAGGGTAAAGTCAAGTCTATCCAAGTGCCATAGGATACGTTAAACTGTCATGTATGACACAGTGAGGACGTTGCATATTCGTCGCTCATACGCTTACTGATGATTGCTTCAATGTACTTAACCCCCAAGGAACCCCTCTGCCATGATGATGGAAGTCATTAAACGCTCTGGAGAGCGCGAATTAGTCAGTTTTGATAAAGTCCTACGACGTATTGAAACCCTGTGTGATGGTCCTGAGTTTGGCACAGATGTGCTTAATGCGGTTGAGCCTATTGAAGTCGCCAAAAAAGTGATTGAAGGCATTTACAATGGTGTCACTACGGAAGAGCTTGATGTGCTTGCTGCCGAGACTGCTGCAAGCTTTTCAACCCTGCATCCTGAATATGCGAAATTGGCTGCCCGTATTAGCATTTCTAATCTGCATAAAGTCACGAAAGCCTCTTTTTCAGAGACAGTGGATGCACTTTACCAGTATACCCATCCTAAGACAGGTCGTCCTGCCTCTTTGATTGCTCAAGAAGTCTATGACATTGTGTGTACCCATCGGGAACGTCTTGATGCCGTGATTCAGCATGATCGAGATTTTCTCTTTGACTTCTTTGGGTTTAAAACGTTGGAACGTTCTTACTTGTTGAAGCTTCACGGTAAAGTGGTGGAGCGTCCTCAGTATATGCTCATGCGTGTGGCGCTAGGCATTCATAAAACAGACCTTGAGGCTGCGATTGAAACCTACCATTATATGTCTGAAAAATGGTTCATTCATGCCTCTCCAACGTTGTTCAATGCAGGGACACCTAATCCTCAAATGTCGTCCTGTTTTCTGCTTGCCATGCAGTCAGATAGTATCGCAGGGATTTACGATACGTTAAAGCAAACTGCCATGATTTCAAAACATGCGGGTGGCATTGGGCTTCATATTCATAATGTCCGTGCCAAAAACAGCTATATTGCGGGTACCAATGGCACCTCGAATGGTATAGTGCCTATGTTACGTGTCTTTAATGATACGGCACGGTATGTTGACCAAGGGGGTAACAAGCGTAAGGGGAGCTTTGCCATTTATCTTGAGCCTTGGCATGATGATATTTTTGAGTTCTTAGAACTTCGCAAAAACCATGGTAAGGAAGAATTACGCACCCGAGACCTGTTTACTGCCTTGTGGTTGCCTGACTTGTTCATGCAACGTGTGGAGGAAGGAGGGCAATGGTCACTGTTCTGTCCTAATGAGGCACCTGGGCTTGCGGATTGTCATGGTCGTGCGTTTGAAGCCCTCTATCAGCGTTATGAAGCAGAGGGGTTGGCTCGTCGTACCATTAAGGCACAAGAACTCTGGTTTGCCATCCTTGAAAGCCAAATTGAAACAGGCACTCCTTATGTTCTGTTTAAAGACGCTTGTAACCTCAAAAGTAATCAGCAGAACTTAGGCACCATTAAAAGCTCAAACCTATGTACTGAAATTATTGAATACACTGCCCCTGATGAAATTGCCGTCTGTAACTTAGCATCCTTAGCGTTAAGTCGGTATGTGGAAGACCGTATCAACGCCCAAGGACGTACGGAGAAGTTCTTTAACTTTGAAAAGCTCCATCAGGCGACCAAAGTTGTGACAAGAAACTTGAATAAAATTATTGATGGTAACTTGTATCCTTTGCCTGAGGCACGTCATTCTAACCTGAAGCATCGTCCTATTGGCATTGGGGTACAAGGCTTGGCAGATGCGTTTAGTTTACTGCGTATGCCTTTTGAGAGTGAGGAAGCCCGTCAGTTAAACCGTGATATTTTTGAAACCCTCTATCATGGTGCGATGGAGGCAAGCGTTGAGCTTGCAGAGAAAGAGGGTGCCTATGCCTCATTTGAGGGGTCTCCCTTATCGCAAGGAAAGTTCCAGTTTGACCTTTGGGATGTTACCCCTTCTTTACGCTATGATTGGTCTGGTTTACGTCAACGTGCGATGAAGTCAGGTGCGAGAAATAGTTTGCTTTTAGCCCCTATGCCCACGGCTTCCACCAGTCAGATTTTAGGGAATAATGAGTGCTTTGAGCCTTATACCTCAAACATTTATACACGCAGAGTATTGTCTGGTGAGTTTACCGTGATTAATCGGTATCTTGTAGAGGACTTAATGCGTTTGGGCTTGTGGAATGAGCGGATGCGTCATCAAATTATTGCGGGTAATGGCTCTATTCAAGCCATTACTGAGATTCCTGATGACATTAAAGCACTTTATAAAACGGTGTGGGAAATCAAACAGCGTACCATTGTGGATATGGCAGCGGAACGAGGTCCTTTCATTTGTCAGAGCCAAAGCTTAAATATTCATATGTCCAATCCTACTTTCGCCAAACTGACGAGCTTACATTTTTATGCGTGGAAGTCAGGACTTAAAACAGGGATGTACTACCTACGTAGTAAGGCGGCAACTGAAGCCATCCAGTTTACCGTAGATAAAAGTTTACTCAGCCAACCTCATCCCGCTTCGTTGGCTGCCAAGGGTGGTGATGGTGCTGAAGTTTGCCGTATGGATGACCCTGATTGTATCTCTTGTTCAGGTTAGTGGATCGTACATAAGCTTTGAGTGGAACCCTCAACCTCGGAGTGTTTGCATGAGCCTTGTTCAGGACTTATGCAACCTCTTGGGCTTCCTTTGAAAGCACTTCTTCTTCAGGTGCTGCCATGGAGGGCTGTGTTGATAGGTCTGAAGGTGCCTTACTTACCATACTGGGTCGTTGGAATGGGTTTCGGCTTGCAAGTAAAAGCTTTCGAGTTTCGTCCTGAGTGGGTATCCCTTGGGATGGTAGTAAAGGTAGTACCTCATTACTGACAGGGGTCTCAGAAAGTCCTTGGGTAGAAGCCATGGCGGGGTTGGTTTCAGAAGATGCTTCGGGTGTGCCTGAGAAGCGTCCTTTCGGACGAGCATTACCGCCAGTCATATTTACTCCAATGGCTGCCATCACCGAGGCTTGCTCTGCTTCTGAAGGAGGGATGAGTTTGTCTGTTTGTTGAGGTAATCCGCTGATAAGCTCTTTGAGCGCTTTTCCGCCGTCTTGAGCTACGGGCAGGTGCGTGATTTTAGAAGGGTCTTGGGCTGCCTCTTGAGGAATAATCGTTAAATCCCCTTGATTATTCAGTAACAAAGTGGTTCCTGGTTTATTGCCTTCCCCTTTCAGAGAAAGCTTCATGTATAAACGTCCTGTTTCATCGGCAACCATTGCTGTTGCATTGAGCAGTAGCTTTTGAACGGCTTCAGGGAGTTGGGCGAGCAAACCCTTGAACTCATTTTTTTCTGGGTCTTTCTGAACCAATGCACTGATTTCTTGGGGAGTAGGGGGCTGTAAGGCTTTAGGGTTTTGTAGTAATTGTTGTATTAGACTGGTCATTTCTTGAGGCAAGGCATCCCCACTGCCTTGCCCTACTTCCGCTGCAGAAGGCTGTTGAGTGGGCATCCGAGAAGCCATGGCGGGTGACCCCATAGGCATAGAGGAGCCTAGGCTAGGAGGGTTGAAGTTGGCACTACCATATGTCGCGTAGTTTTGAGGGTAAGGATACATGCCCGTCTCCATGGATGAGGGCATGTATCCGTTACTAGCGACCGTACGAGGCATGGCATAGTAACTTGTGGGGTAAGTACCATCTCTTGCTGAAGGGGTGCTGTAGGATGTTGTGGCGGTTTGTCGTGTTTGAGGCTGTGAGCTTGTGGTGGGTTTCGTTGTAGGTGGGGGGGGGGAGGTTGTATTGTCCGAAGGAGGCGTTGCGCTTTCGTGTGGAGGTTTGGGTTCTTGACTGGCAAGAGGAGGAGGGGAGGGTTGTTCAGAGGTGGGAGTCTCTGGTGTGGTAGGTGGCTTTTTATCTTTCCCTAGGGCAGATGTTAGGGTAAGTCCTCCCGCCGCTAGTACAGTACCCGTAGGAATCAGGACACGCTTTTTGGTATACCAAGGTTTACGCACACTGGACGCTTCTTCCGTGAGGTTTGAGAGTTCAGTGGTTGCATGACTTGTCTTTTTTCCAAAGACACTGCTTGCTAATTGCTTTGCTTTCCCCAGCAAGCCTTTCGGTTGCTTTGTGGCTTCACGAACATTTTCTTTCGCCTTGGGTAATAAGGTCTTTCTGGCAGTATTAACGAGTGCTTTTGCACCTGAAAAAGAAATCATCATAGAGGGGGTGTTCTTTGCTCTTTAATCTCATCAAGTAAGTTTGAAGGAAGGTGAATGGCTCAAGCGAGTGTCGTATCTTATGAGATGACAACGTCGCCCTGAAAACTTTGCGGTGTTGCCGTCTTGATAGCCTTGAAGGTCAGACCGTGTCCTTGGATGTACAATGCTTTAGGACAACATGACTTAATAAACACCGCTAGGGTCTTAAAAATGCCCTCATTAGGTCAAGCACGTTCTATAAAATTGTTACGTTTTTTTTAACGATTGAAGAAAAGACCTCTTACATACGAACTATAAGGATGATGATGGCTTAGTGATGAGTACTTCACTGTAAGCACATACCCCTTTTGGGCCTTCTCCTCGATAAACTTTGGCTTTGGGTTTTAGCCTCCGCCTTTTCTTAACCTGAATGATAGATACAGAGAGTTTGAAGTTTTGGGATGAATAGTGGTATTCAAGCACCTACGAATGTACCGAAAAAGCCTTCGGTGGTTCCTTCGAAAACGGGAACGCAGCCTCAGGTGGGGAATAATGCGGCACTCACTAACAGTAAAACAGCAAAGCCTCCTCAAACGACATTACCAAAAGAAGACACTAAAACAGCCCTTAGTCCTGCAAGCCCTCAGCCAGTTTCGTCGACGGGGAAGACTGACCCTAAGGTGGTCTCGCCACAGTCGATGCCTAAGCCTTCAGGCAATGCTGAAACGAAAGCACTGAATGCCACCATCAGTAAGGCACAAGACGGTAAAAAGCTTCTGATTCAAACGAAATTGGATGCTGTGGCAGGCAAGCCAGGCAGTGAACGTCAAGTCAATATTACCCTTGAAGGACAAGATGCTTCTCAGGTGAAAGTGGAACAGAAAACCCTGACTCGTACCCGTGTTGTAGAAAAAGAAAACAAGGTGCTTTGGTTTATTCCTTGGGGAACCAAAAAAGAAGAAGTGAAAGAGCAAGAACGGCAGGTAGTGATTACGCAAAAACTCCCTGATGGTAAATCGTTTAAACGAGTGACGCTTGCACAAGATACGTCAGGTAAAGTGGCAAACCAGCAACTTTCCAGCACTGAAATAGTTAAAAAAGATGAAAAAACAGGCAATGAAGTGGTGACGCAACAAAGCATGAACGTCATCGATAAACAAGGTACGACTGAAGTCAGTCGGGTGAAACAACAAAGCAAAGAAGAGATTAAGCAAGATCTTGTCAATGCTGAAATGAATCGTATTGCAGAGGCACGCTTAAAAAAAGGTGAGTCTAAAGAGGCACTTCAACAAAACTTAAAAGCGATTCAAGAAGAGGCTCAGGGTCGTGTTTCCGATACTCTTGTTACTCAAACGCAACAACTCCAGCAGGGCGTATTGAATAGTGGTCAAAACCTTGGTGGTATGCAAGCAAAACTGAATGAGAAAGCGACGCAAGAGGAAATCAAAAAAAATCTTAAAAACCCTAATGACCTTGGGGAAAAGCAAGCCATGGTGGCTGCGTTTGTAGGAAATACCATGATGCTTAATGCCTCTGAAAGTAAGCGTCGTACGGTTGCCGTGGATGAAGAGTTGGGAACGCCCACACAAAAAGAGTTTCGCTTAAATGAAAATACCCCTGTTGTGGTTAATGGTCATACGCTTGCACTCAATACCGTAGGGTATCAGGAAGATGGGACACAAAGCTTCACCAATAAGCCACTGTCATTAGAGGGATTTTCTGCGACAAAGTTTCAAGAAAAAATCAATAACCCTCGGTTGCAAGATGCTGCAACTCGTGCAGAGCAAAAGCTGAATGCTTATATGAAAGCAACACAAGCTGATCCACAAACGGCTTCACTGGATCTGACAGATGATGAAAAAGATGTATTATTTCAATATGCAACGTTGGGGCAGCAAGGCGTAGGGCAGTCTCGGAAGGAGTCTTCTGTTCTGTCTACAATGACGTTAGAGGAACACCAAAAATATTTAAAAGATGGTAAGGTAGACCAAGCAGACCGAAAGGCCAACTTGGAAAACTATATTGCGGATAATACTATTCCCTTACTGGGCGATGCCCAGCAACTTGCATTCGGAACTCGCCGCATTGGAACGTTTGGTTTAGTAGAAGGTACTGCTAGCTTTGTGACTGGAAAAGATGTCCCTTTTAAAGCAGGTGCCTCAGAGGATGCCCCTTTAATTGGAGCGGATAAACAGCTAGAGAATGCCAGAAAATTACGACAAGAGGCGATTAGTGATAACCGAGGATCTGTCTCATGGTTAGGTGAAAACTTAGGTGGTGGTTTAAGACGGCTCACAAACGCTGTGCAGGGTAAGGGGTTCACGGATGAGTTTAATGTTGAAGAGCAACGTAAACGTTTAGACCCTGTCATTCAGGAAATGGAGACGGCAAATAGTGCGTATAATGCTTTGGCTGCTAAAATCCCCTCTGCTACAACGCCAGAAGCAAAACAAGCCCTTGAGCAGGAATTAAACCAAGCACTTACTAAGCTGAATACGGCACGTGCCAAACTAACGACGACGACAGAAGATGTGAAAAAGTTTCAAGAAGAATCGTTACAAAACGGTAAAATGGTACTTACGGAAGCTGTGGGGATTGGGGGTAAGCTGATTACTGCGGGTCTTACTGCTGTGGGAGGACCTATCGGTTTCGGTGCAGGTCTTGCGATTAGTGGTGCGTTAAATGTAGGAACAAACTGGTTATTGAGTAAAGATACCCCTCGGGGGTATAACCCCTTTAGTTTAGAGGGAGCAGGGGACTTTTTTGCAGGGGGTATTTCAGGGATTCCTATCCCTGGAACAGGCGTTGCTGCAAGTGGAAGTCGTGTGGTTGCGGCTAAAACGGGTCAAGCACTTTTGACGGGTCAAGGTGCTAGGTTTGTATTGAACCGTTTAAGTACGAATGCAGCGGGGCGTGCGGTACGTGATTTGGGGGCAAGGGCTTTAACTCGAGAATCTGCAGAGGCATTGGGTCGGTTTGTCTTTTATGACGTTGCGATGAATACGACACAGAATATGGCAAATAAGGTTGCTTCAGAAGACCGTGCAGATGCCACCACGTTTTTTGACAACAATGGGCGTTTTAGAGCGGATGCTGTGGCTCAAATCGTTATGGATCCAGGAGAATGGGGTTCTTCTTTTGTCAGTGCCGTGGGGATGAAAGGTGCAGGTAAAGCTTTAAGTGCAGGTAAAAACACGATTGTATCCAAAGGGTTTCAAAAACTTGCAGGAGAAGACTTTCATGCGAGTCCTGCGTTTGCAAAAGGGTTTAATAGTCGTCTGTCCAGAGAGGTGCGTCAAGATATTTTAACGCAAGAGCTTCCTGCTACTGCTTTTCAGCCTTTACGACAACGCATGAACCTTTCAGACACCGACACTTTGTCGTTTAGCAAGGCATGGCGACACATGACGGAGCCTGAGCGTCTAGAGTTCTTTAAAACCTATGCCCAAAATAATCAAGCGTTTAAAGTTTCTGATGTGCTTCCTCGCTCAAGACCTGTGGCACAGGGAAATAATCCTGTAGCCCGCTTTAAACGATGGACTCAGGAAAAACAAGAAGCACAGCTTCAACTTAAGCAACAACAACGCACCAATGCACAAAATGCAGCCCCTTTGCTGGAAGGCGATATTTTCATTCCTGGAGGCGTAGGGGTTAAATCGCAACAAGCGTTTCATGATGGTATTCAGCAGTATGTGCGTGGTTTACCTACAAAAACAGACGATGAAATGCTTGCTCATGCCCGTCAAGTATTGCCCAAACGTATTCGAGATACCTATGGTAGCAACTTGAGTACTAAAGAACAATACGCATTAGCTGAAATGTATAAGGGACTCGGGGTTTCTGAAAAAGGTGCTTTTACACACCTTGCACAGGCACAGCTTTTGGCAGGAAGGCAAGGTAAATTGAATGCCGAAGAAGCCTTTGCCATGGTGCATCATGCGTATCAGCTTGATGGAACACTCCCCTTGGTGCCTATTGGGGTCAGAGGGGTGGGTGGCAATGTTGTTGGACCAGAAATGAAAGCTTTTTGCCAAAAAATAGGGGGTGATGTTGCTCCCCTTGCAGGTGTGGGGCTATTTGAGGCGGGAAATCCTTTAAGTAAAGCATTTCCTATTATTCCTGTAGGAACGTTTCCTGCACTTTTCCGTCATACAGCAGGACTCTATAGCATGACACGTAACTTGCTTGAAGGAGGAAGTGCCTTAGGCATTCAGTCAGGTAAAATGGGGATGTTACGGGGAGCAGGAGGAAAAGTACGCTTAGAGCTTGAAGAAGCCTTTACGACGAACGGGCTTGCCTTTGATCAAGTACAGGAAAGTCTGGAGTTTTTTGCTGCCACGCATGCGATGGGTAACGGAAAACAGCGAGAAAAACTGGTAGCTTATGCGAAGGAGTTTATGCAAGAGCTTGATCGTAACCCGAATGCTGAGTTAAAATCCTTTTTAAGACAGAAAATGGGAGAGCCTGAATTTACGGGACTGGCTAGAAGAACCCATTCGGGGGGGCAGTTAGGGAGTTTGGATACCCCTCAGAAGCATCAGCTTGCCTTGGCTCGGTATCATGAGGATGTAGATACTGAATTACTACTGAGACAAAGAGAGTTACAGCGGTTAGCTTCCTCAGGAAAATCAGAAGCACAAATGGTGCAAGAAGCCACGGCACTTGTGACAGATATGGATACACTGATGCAAGAAAAAGCCATGCTGAGTAAATGGCATATGCTGTCTATGCGTCACAATATGCCCTTAAGCTTTGAACGGAATCCTCAAACAGGGCGCTTAACGAATGTGACACCTGACTTTAACCGAGCCATGCAAGAGGGTGGCGGTACCTATGTATACAAAATGCTTAACTTTATGATGGGGAATCGAGATATGACCCCTCAAGTCATGGCGCAATTGAGTAAAACCACTTTAGCTGACCTTGTGACTCCTACTGAGTTTTCAGTTCGAAATCTACGCAGCCGTATGCCTTTTCTTCAGGAGACCAACATGCCTAAAGATGTGCGTTCAGTGGCATCTATGCTATTGAATAAGCCTTCCAAAGATATCACGTTGAACGACTTGGAGGGGCTGAGTTTGATGCAGTATTATACTGTAGAAGCGCTGCGTAGAAACCAAAACCTTACAGGTGGTGTGGTGAACCAAGAAAAATATCTGCAAAATATTCGCTATATTCTTAACGAACAATTAACAGCCGCTGCTAAGGATACGAATCTGGATGCGACAACTCTTGCACAGTTACGGAACAGTGTAGACGATACATTACGTCAAATGAAGCCACAGGCAAACCAACACATTGCAGGTGCAGGGTTTGGTTTATGGGGACGTGTCAAAAGTACGGCTACGAATACCTTTAGAAATGCAGGAGACCTTGAAGTACCGCTTCAATACCGTGGCGATACCTATCAGCGTTCTAAAAGGGCGTTTAATCGCTTTGTACCTTTTGGACAAGGAGAAGAGTGGCGTAATCAAAGAACGCCTTAACGTTCTCTAGTGCTGTTTATTCAGGTATGCTAAATCTTCAGGTGTATCAACACCAAAGGCTTGGTGTGGTGTGATGCCAACGCCTATACGGTAGCCATTGGCAAGTAACCTTAACTGTTCTAAGCCCTCCAGTGTTTCCAGAGGATGAACGGGTAATGTGGTAAATGCCTCAAGTGCAGCTCGTTGGTATAAATAAACCCCCATGTGCCAGAACCATTGAGGAGAGGATAAGGGGGCAAGGGTGTCACGTACATGAGGCACGACCGCACGAGAGAAATAAAGCGCGTTATAATATTTTTCTTGGTCATAGTCCTCTTTGCTGTCAACCGATAGCACTGCTTTGACTTTATGAGGGTCTTGAATGAGTGGGCTATTAGGGTGTTGCTCTGGGAATGGGGTGGCTAAGGTGAGAACATCATAAGGGAAAACCTTATGATGAGCGTTTGAGGTCTGATGAGCCACTGAGTGAAGCAGTAGGTCTAAGTTTTCTTGAGGAAAATAAGGTTCATCGCCTTGCACATTTAAAACCCACGGATATTCAGGGTACTGTGAAGCAACTTCCCAAATACGGTCACTGCCAGACGCATGATGAGGAGAGGTCATCATTGCTTCCCCGCCGAGGGCTATAATGCAGTCAAAAATATCAGGATGATCTGTGGCGACAACACATCGACTGACAAGCGGATGGCTTGTAACACGTCTCCAAGTGTGTTCAATCATGGGTTTTCCCTTTAAAAGAGCCAGAGGCTTTGCGGGAAATCGTGTAGAGCCGTAACGTGCTGGAATCACTGCTAAGATAGAGGAGGAGGGAGATGGGCTGGTATAGGTCATGAGGATGAAGCAAGAAAATTGACGCTAAAAATGGAACATCAAAAAACAGGATACTCTCAATGAAAGCATCCTGTCTATACGATAAATGGATAGGGCTTAATGCCTAACTGGCAACAGCTTCAGTTTCTTGAGGCGCAGGCTGTACACTCACTTTTTTGCCACCACGACGGTCACGTTGGAATACAACAACCCCATCAACGAGTGCAAAGAGTGTGTCATCGCCACCACGACCTACATTGACACCTGGGTGTACTTTGGTACCAAGTTGACGAATAATAATGGCACCTGCTCTAATCACTTGACCACCATAAACTTTTACACCACGACGTTTGGCACGAGAGTCACGTCCGTTTCGTGTAGAACCTACACCTTTTTTTGAAGCCATCATGAGAGAAATACTCCGATACGTAAGTTTGAATAAAAGAGAGAAATGAAACCTTGGGTACAAGCAGCAGATGACGGAGCAAGGACTAGCCTTTAATTGCTTCTACAGAAACTTTGGTGTACTGCTGACGGTGACCATTCTTACGACGATACCCTTTTTTAGGACGGTATTTGAAGACAATGACTTTTTTACCCTTCATATGTCCTAGTACCTTAAGGGTTGCGGATGCTCCTGAAACGAAAGGCTGTCCTACCTTGACCGTTTCACCATCCACTAATAACTGAATGGTGTCGACAGTGAGTTCAGTGCCGATTTCTGCATCGAGTAAATCAACGAACAGGTAACGCTGTTCTTCTACTTCATACTGTTTGTTATTGAGCTGAAGTACCGCTTTTTTGGTTACTTTTTCGGTCATCATGGTGAGGTTTATCCTAAAACACGGGGGTGTTCTTAATAAAATAAATGAAATAGAAAGGCAGATAAAATCTTGAGTGCTGAGACGCTACACTTAAGTAGCTTCCAAACCCAGTAAGGAAGAATGGCTTTTGGTAACACGAGTACACTTTAGCTTTTAGTGACGTTAGCAAAGTGACAGGCTTAGACCATTGATGCCACTACTTTACGAAAAGCTTTTCAAAGTGACACCACTTTGCACAATACAGCTCAAATAATAAGGAAGTAACAGAGCAACCTTAAAAAGTGAACCACTCATGATAGTACAAGAAACATGCCCTTGAAGCAAATACCCTTCTTCAAAAAGACGTATAGGCGACTCTTTCGGTAAGCAGTGCAAAACGAAGAGGTCACCTATACGTCTGAAAGCGCTTTATACTGACGCTGTCTCAGTGGCTTCTTGAGGGTGGTACTGCAGTGTGATACGGCGGTTGGGAATATCCGTAGAGACCACGGAGAAGTTGTACTGTTCTCCTACCACAAAAATGCGTCCATAAGGAGCATAGGGGCAGAATGCCTCCACGCCAGGCATAATTTCAACAAGAACCCCTGAAGCAAGTGCTTTCGTGATTTGCCCACGTAATTGAGGTTGTTCACTAATAAATTGCTCCACTAGTGTCCAAGGGTCAGGCTGTAAACGCTTGAGGCTTAGACTAATACGTTGACGCTCAATGTCAATGCTTAGCACTCTGACTTCAAGAGCATCCCCAAGAGCAAGTGCGTCAGAGGGGTGTTTAATACGTCTCCAAGTGATTTCAGAGAGAGGAAGCAGTCCATCAATGCCGTGAATATCAATAAACACACCGAAATCTGTCACTTTGACTACTTGTCCTTTGACCAGTGTGCCTTCTTCAAGCTGTTGAAGGGTTTCGGCACGAGAAGCTGCTTTCTGTTCAAAAATAGCTTGTCGATGGCTTAAAATCAGTTTATTCCGTTGACGATCCACTTCCAGAATTTTAACGGGTAAGGTTTCACCAATCATATCGTCGGCTGAACGGGTCATACGCAGTTGACTGGCGGGGATAAAGCCTTTTACTTGGCATACGCTTGCCAATAAGCCGCCCTTTGTACTCCCTGTAATGGTGGCTTCCAGTGTTTCTTGAGCTTCTTTAAGCGCAAGCAATTGTTGCCAATTTTTCACAGTTTGAACACGACGTGTTGAAAGGACATAGCGTAAGTCACGCTCAATGTCACGTACCACAAAAAACTCACGCACAGCACCTTCGGCGTACTCTTGCTGAATGGTTTCTTCATCCAGACCTTGGCTCAGGATTTCTTTTGTATGGACTAAGCCTTCGTATTTCCCACCAATATCAACAATTAAGGTATCTTTCTCACGTCGTAGCACTTCACCCACCACAAGCGAGCCTACACGCACTTCTTTTTCAAAACTAGATTCTAGTAAGGATAAAAAGCTTTCGTTCAAAGAGGCGTTATCTTGCAACGTTGCCATTGAAACACCACTACGAGCCATTAAATCAGCGAGGCGTTGAGCCATCATCATAACAGGTATACTCCAGAGTATTAGGGAAGAAAGATGCTTGGGAGGGAAAAATATAGAATGTTGAAACCTGACTGCCACCTCATAAAACCAGTGCATGGGGGCGTGTCTATCTCGTATGACGAGGATGGTACCGTAGAACCTGTTTCATTATTCCATGCCTTGCACCCCTTAAGACCTGCGGTAGGTTATAGTAGCACTATGATTTTAGACTTACTATAGTTGAAGTGTTGACCCTACACACAATAAGCACACTCTGAGTATCTTTCTTCCCATCATCAAGCGTTTCGCGGTGTGTGGTATCTTATTGTGTCCTTATACCTTGATGTGTCATGAATGAAACATGACGTTATCAAGAGAATAGTATAAGATGCAAAGCTTCTCTACTGTAACGCAGACATACTGAGATGCCTAGCAAGAATATTTTTAAATAAAAAAATAAAAACAAAATAATAAGAACATAAAAAATGGAGCAAGGGGGATTCGAACCCCCGACCTTCTCCATGCCATGGAGACGCGCTACCAACTACGCTATTGCCCCGAAAATAAGGATTTATAAAGTGTAATATATATATCGCATACGCATGATAGAAGCGCAAGCTTTTTTTATCTTAGCGTCAGCAATAAGTGACACAATACGAGAAAGCTAAACGTTAATAGTGCATGAGTTCAGGGTCTGTGGGGTGGCATTCACTGCCATGGGGTACGCCCTCACAGTGTGGCTTAGGAGGAAATACCTGCTTCCCAGAAGACAAGGCACGTTGATGCAATAAAGGGAGCCAAGGATGCTGGGGGTATAGTGCCAGTAAGCCATCTAGTTGTTGAATCAGGAGGTCAACGCTTTGGTTCGCTTGATAACTTTGGATGAAAAAGTCAATATACACGAGGGGAGGGGTAGGCGTTGCGCTACGAAGCAAAACATGGTGCATCAACACCACGGCGGCAAGACCATCCCCGTAGGCGTACGCCATGGTGGCGAGGTTGTAAAGCTTTGCCGTGGTGGTATCTCCCCAAGGGTTTATGGCAACTTCTTGAATCAGTTTTTGGATGCGTTTATGAATCTCAGCGGGTGTTTTGGAAAACCCCGAACACCCTTGAGGAATTCGCCGAGGTGCTGTTCCGAGGAGCGGTCCCAATGTTGTCATGCCAAATGAGCTAGGTAGCTGCGACAAAATGCCAATATCACACGCATTGTAACGCTTAGGTAAAGCTTCAGCATAGGTGATGTGTGCATGGTGTGTAGACAACAACAGCCCCGCACACCCCACGGCCCCTAGCAGCATGATGCTTCGTGTAAGTTTCGTAAACGTGCCATGTAGGTTCAATGAATACACCATCACCATTGCATGCTATTCGGGCATAATAAACTCAGGTACCACGAGTTCTGGGATGATACCTGCTTCATAGCCTCGTTGTAATAACACTCTTGCACCTTCTTGCACATGAGCGTCTGCCAAAAGAGTATGCTCATTCACATACATTCCCACAAAGTCGAGGGCTTTATCCCATTGGTCTTCTAAGGCACGTGCAAAGTGTAAGGCACCCTTGAGTGCTTCTTCTCGATGCTCTAAGGCATAGGAAACGCTACGCTGTAGTACCCGAGTAGCACGTTGCATGGTCTCTTGTCCAAGAGAACGCTTAATGGCATTAAACCCTAAGGGGGCGAGGAGTCCTGTCTGTTGAAACCACCAAGCACCTAAATCTTCTACAAGAAAGAGGTTGTCTTGTTGGTAGGTTAGTTGTCCCTCATGGATAATAAGCCCTACGTCGACGAGTCCTTTTGCCACGGCGGGTTGGATTTCATCAAAAGGCATGATGCGTGTTTCTAGGTCAGGTGCCCATAATTTGAGTAATAAATAGGCGGTGGTACGCTCACCAGGGACTGCCACGACATAACCCTTGTCTCGGAGGGTTTCTAATGTAAGTGCTTCTCTTGCAATGACTTTGGGACCATACTTGTTTCCGATGCTTCCCCCTACTGCCATGAGGGCATAGTGTGAATGCAGTTTTGCATAGGCATGAAGAGAAATCGCAGTCATGTCGTAAAGCCCTTGGTCAGCCGCATGGTTGAGCGTTTCAATATCTACCAGCACGTGGTCAAACTTCAGTCCTTCAGCATTGACTTTGTCATTGGTGAGTGCATAAAACATGAAGGCATCATCAGCATCAGGGCTGTGTGCAAGGGTCAGGGTTTGGGTTTCAGTAAGGGTTAAAAGCATCATGATGAACGGTTCCTAGTGGTGAATGAGATGAGGAAGCCAATGAAGGGCTAAAGTGTTAAGATACATAAAAGTACCTTCATTGTAACATGAAGGTACTTTGAGTAGACATGCGTTTCTTGTCTTTAAGGCATCACTTGAATACGAGAAACGGTGTTGGCATCAGACTCTGACACAAACAGATACCCATTCACGCTATCGAGAGAAAGCATATAGGGGTGTTTTAAGCCACTTGCGAGTACGGCAACCTTTCCTTGAGGAGATATTTTTAAAATATTATTGGCATTGTAGTTCGCAACATACAAGTATCCGTTCCGAGGGTCGCACACCATTCCAACGGGACCATTGACCCCCATCCCCGTGACAAGAGGCACGACACGTCCTGAGGCCTCCACACGAGAAATGGTGTTTTTGGAAAAGCTTGCAACATACATATTGCCATCTGTCCCAATCACAACACCTGAAGGCCCTGGAATATTTTTCACAAAGGTCGTGATGCCGTTAGAAGAGGGTGCTTTGTTTGACATGGGCGTTGTATTGGTTGCAAGTAACGCTGTTTGCTGAGGGGTACTGGTGGTTCGTGCAATCACCGCAGTATTGTTTGCAATGGGCTTTAGTCCATTGACTGCGGTTTGTGTTGCGTAGGATGTGCCTGTTGCCGATTTAACCCACTCAGGGTGCATCGCAATGACATCCCGCATCCGAGAGATTTTGCCCCGTGCTTCGGGGTACATGTTATGTGAGGGGGTAACCTGCGATAGTATCTCAATGGCTTGAGGGAATGCCTTCAGTTTTTCCAAACTTAGACCTGTAAAATAAACAGCATTTTGGTCAGAAGGGTTCAGGCTTCTGGCTCGGTCAAAAAACTGATACGCTTCTTGCCATTGTTGTTGCCGATAGGAGAGCATCCCCAAATTATAGTGAGCGTCTGCAAACTGCGGATCGCGTTGAATGGCTTGTAAAAAATATTGACGTGCAACATCAGGGCGACCTTGTCGATAGGCGGTATAGCCACTTTGGTATGCCATTTTGGCTTCTTGAGGTCCTGCGTGAACGGGGTTGACGGAAACAGAACCCCATGCAAAGCAAGCCAATAGTAATGTTGCTAATCCTATAGAGGTATAGCGTGAAAAAGAGGTCATGCGTGAAAAAAAACCTTGTAAACGCCGCATTGTTTTTCGTTCCTTACGTGAAGTATGACTCACAAGATGTTTAACGTGATAGCCTCAAGACAAAGTACAAGAGAAAACATTAAACAATGTCATGTTTATAGTAGCAGTTATGCGGGGTTTCGTCACTCTCTATTTTTAGCATTTAAAAAACAGGAGTGAGGATGTTGTAAGCTCCTACGTAAGCTTATCCTTATGGTACACTAGCCTTATGCAACAAGATATTTATGCACAAGCAACGCTGCTCCATCGTGCCTGTGAGGCTGAAGTACGGCATCAGTATACCGATGTTCGTGGTAAAAAACAGCGGTTTTCTAGCTTTAGCCGAGATGTGTTACAGGCACTTGTTGCCATGGGTGCTTGGCGTGATGTAGATAAGCCTGTGCAAAAGCAGCTTCAGATTTTGCTGATTCAGTGGCCAAGCTATAGTCTGCAAGATATGGGGGAACGTCGTCGTTTAGTGCATACCTTGCAACAGATGTTAGCCCCTCTGTTACAAGAAGAGCGTGTACACACTCAGTGGGGTGAGGGGAGCCATTCCCTTCTTTCAGAAGAGAGGCTTTCGCCTTCGGTTGAGGTGGCTCGACAGCACTCACCAGAACAGGGTGAAGGCTTGGAGCCTTCGCTTGAGAAGCCTCGGCTCACTCATAAACCCATGAAAGTGATACCAGCACTTGATGAGGGATTTTTACAACGTCCTGTGATGTACCTGCCCAAGGTAGGACCTGTGATGGCTCAAAAGCTTCAGCAACTAGGCGTTCATACCGTGTTGGAACTGTTACGTCATTTCCCAAGAAGCTATTTAGACTATACGCAACAGAAGCGTATTGATGAATTAATAGAAGGGGAACAGGTCACCTTGGTGGTGCGTGTGCATCAGTGGCAATTGGTGCAACCTCAAGGGAAAAAAGTGGGTATTCTTAAACTTTTAGTGAAAGATACTTCTGGGAAGGCGTTGGTCACATGGTTTTTACCCACCCATCGTCTGCGAGCAATGGAGGCATTGTATCAGAAGCAGTTTCCTGTTGGCGCTGAGCTGATGGTTTCTGGTCTTGTGAAGTATGACCGTTTTTCTGGGCTTGCCAGTATTGACCATCCTCAACTTGAGTTGCTTGAACACACCCCTGAGCCGATGGATACCACGTTTACTGGTTTACGTGTATCCTCAGTGCAATCGCAAGAGACTCCTAAACGAGTGGGTAAAGTGTTGCCGATTTATCCTTTGACACAAGGTCTATCGCTTCAGTACCTTAGAAAGCTGATTCAAGCAACGCTTGAAACGGCAAAACCTTATTTGGTGGATTGTATCCCTGAGGTACTTCAATCAACGGACCCTCTTTTAACGCAATGGTCTTTAATCCGTGCGTATGAGCATATCCACGGTCCTGACACGCTTGCGGATGCGGAGGGTGCGAGAAGTCGTCTTGCCTTTGATGAGCTCTTTGCTTTTCAGTGTCGTTTGTCTTGGATTAAATATCAATACCAACAGGGTAATAAAGCATTATGCCCTGTTGAAGCGACTCAGACACAGGGGTCAACACGAGGGATTGCACAATCTGGTGGTTTGGTGCAGCAGTTTTTAGCCACATTACCCTTTACCCTTACGGGGAGTCAGCAGCGTGCATATGAGGATATTGCACGAGATATGCATTCGGGCTTACCGATGTATCGTTTAGTGCAAGGGGATGTTGGAAGTGGTAAAACGGTTGTGGCAATCTTGGCGTTGTTACTTGCGATTGAGCAAGGTGAGCAAGGGGTGCTGATGGCACCTACGGAGATTTTGGCGGAACAGCATCACTTAAAACTGACAGAGTGGCTGACCCCTTTGGGGTTAAAAGTTGGTTTTTTAGCAGGGAAGCTCTCTGCAAAGCAGAAACGAGAACAGAAGCAGTGTGCCTTGACGGGACAAAGTCATGTGGTAGTGGGGACGCATGCTTTAATTCAGGACAGCGTAGCGTTTGCACGCTTGGGTTTAGTGGTGATTGATGAGCAACATCGTTTTGGGGTGAAACAACGTAGCCAGCTTCTGAGTAAGGGAAGCCATGCTGACCTATTAAGCATGACCGCAACGCCTATTCCAAGAACGCTTTCTATGACACTTCACGGAGACCTTGACATTTCCCTCATGACGGATAGACCTCCAGGTAGGAAACCTATCCAAACCACGATGATTACAGGGTCTGACCGTGCGTTAGCTCGTGCCTACCAGCATATGAAAGAGCAGCTTTTCTTAGGACGACAGGCCTACATTATTTACCCTTTGGTGGATAAGACTGAAGAGAAGAAAAAATCTTCAAAATCCTCCAAAGATAAAGCGAAACCCCTTGAGGGACTTCCTCAAGAAATGAGCCTGAAAGATGCAACGACAGAGGCAAAAAAGTTACAAGAAACGGTCTTTAATACCTATCAGGTAGGGTTGCTCCATGGGCAAATGTCGGCTGAGGAAAAATCTAGTGTCATGGCACAGTTTAAGGCAGGGGCGTTTCATGTGCTTGTGAGTACTACAGTGGTGGAAGTAGGTGTGGATGTACCCAATGCAACCATGATGCTTATTGAGCATGCAGAACGCTTTGGACTGGCTCAATTACACCAACTTCGGGGGCGTGTGGGACGAGGGAGTCATCAAAGTTACTGTTACTTAGTGAATCAAGGAAAAAGCCCCAAGTCGACTGAACGCTTACAGGTGTTGGTGGACTCTGAAGATGGATTTTATATTGCCGAGAAAGACCTTGAGCTTCGAGGCCCTGGTGAAATGTTGGGAACCCTTCAAAGTGGGGATAGCCTTTTTGCACTGGCTGACCTCATGACGGATAGAGCCTTGGTGGAGCGGTCTCGTCATATGGTACAAACATGGCTCAGTGCGACCCCCTCTGTTTGGGAGAACC
Organism: Vampirovibrionales bacterium; assembly: GCA_046080605.1. GTDB lineage: Bacteria > Cyanobacteriota > Vampirovibrionia > Vampirovibrionales > JAJTHC01 > JBJTUH01. Next base: position 6,247 of record JBJTUH010000136.1, on the reverse strand, counting down.
AAGCTTTTTGGAAACTTATTTTTGCAAAAACAGACCATGCGTTCCAAGTGCTATCGGGTGGCTAAAGCTCAGGCCCGAGTGTCTACGGTGGTGGTAGGTGGCTCAGAGTCATTGGAACTTTCTGACACTTCCTGAGAAGAGGCTTCTGAGGGTTGAGGATAGGTTTTCGTGGAGGGTTCAATGTCTTTGGGTAAAATGGCACCTGCCATACCCATTTGTTTCAGCCTGACTTTGACGAGGTCTGTATTATCAGGTTGTGGAAAGGTAACCGTTTCTGCAAACATGGTGTCATAGCCTGTGCGAACGGGTGCTGGAGGAAGGGTGTCAGAGGGGTCAGACACCACTGAGGCATCGGTACGACCCTGAGCAACATTCTGATTGGGTTGCCTTTTCCGTTGAGAGGCCTCCCAGAGTTGTTGATTTCTTAACTCAATTTCTTGCACAATAGGAGGGAGCTGGCTCCCGATGGTTCCTATAGAACGCAAGTTGGCTGAGTTGGATGAGACACTCATTGAGGTATTGATCATCATCATGACGATACCCTTACACTCCTTTGTTGGTGTTGTATAGTTTAGGTTTCACTTGCTCTCGAAACGTTTGTGTAAAACGACTATTCGCCCTTTACGGTATCCATTTCGGCAATGAGGCTATAAACTTTAATGAGGAGATGCTTCATTGTAATGGTTTTGTTACACAGCGATGAAGCCATAGGTTCATGGTTTCGAGGGGTGAATATGCTACAATAGGTCGGTGAATGATGAATGTTGGTTTGAGTTGGCTAAGAACAAGGTAAGCAATGATGATGGGTCTTGTACTGCATACATTAGAAGAAGTGTTAATTTGGGTGAACACCCAACGTCAGGCGGGAAACCGCATCGTTACAACCAATGGATGCTTTGATTTGATGCATGTTGGGCATGCGAGGTACCTGCAATGGAGTAAGGCGCAAGGAGATGTCTTGTTCGTGTGTGTGAACAGCGATGCTTCTGTGAGGCAGCTCAAAGGTCAAAGTCGTCCGATTGTTTTGGAACAAGACCGTATGGCGTTACTTGCTTCTTTGGGATGTGTGGATGCGGTCACGTGCTTCAGTGAACAGACCCCTGTGAAGCTTTTGGAAGCGATTCGCCCTGACTGCCATGTGAAAGGTGGACAGTACACCTTAGAAACACTCCCCGAAGCGCCTGCGTTGCTTGCTATGAATACGCAGGTGGTGTTTGCAGAGATGAGCGAAGGGCATTCAACGTCAGCACTCATTCAACGGGTGCTTTCTGCACATCGGTCAGGTGCAGACTCTGTTTAGCCGATAAAGCCAGCTTTTGCCACCACACGGTACAAATGACGTTTGACGGCACCCTCAAACTCGAACTCTCCTAGAGGCTCAACACCATAGCGGTTGTACGTAGTAGGTGTTTCTTGCATATGAGATTGATGCCCTTTGAAGACTAGGTCAGAGGCGATAATACGGAACTCTTCACAGTATTTCAATACGTCGTCTGCTTCATGAGCTACTTGACTAGGACTGGGCTGGGCTGTGTCATAGGCCATCAAAAGCATTTTGAATGGAGGCTGTGGGTCAATGGGGCGTAAACTATTATAGAAATAATAAGTTTCTTCTCGTAGTCGGCAGGAAAGTTCTAATGCCTCAATGCAACTATACACAGGAACGATCCAAACATTGTCTGAACGCCAGATGGTTCTGAGCTTTCCGAATAATTTTTGGCTGTATTCAGGAAATTGTTCAAAAGGGTATTCTAATACAAAGCAATACACCAAACTTTCTCGGTAGTGCTGTTCTTGCTTTTTTCTGTTGAGAACCACGGTACGGTATTCGTGTTTCATACGCGCTGTATCATGCCGTGCGGTAAATCGGTCATCCATTCCTAGAAGATATAGGGCAATGGCATTAGAAAAATAGGCTAATCCTAGGCATAAAATACCTTCAATAGAAGGTAGTAAGCTAATAGGTCCCCACTGAGATTGTACCGTGGGCATGAAGGGCTTTAAAATGAGGAACATCATATGAGAGGGTCCCGTGATAACACCAATCCATTTGACCCACTCAATTTGCTTACTGAGTTTCATGGCGATAATAATTTGCTCGGTAAACAAGAAAGGGATAAGCAGTACCGAGGCAACAGCAGCCCATTGCATTGTTCTTGCATACATCCGAAGTAACATAAGCGTTTATTCCTACCAATCAAGCACCATGATGAAAGCCATATACTGTTAAACTCACACGTTTCCGAACGCCAATTTTTATGTTGTCAAGTTAAGCCTTGCTCATACTTTGTGGTTCCATTGGCACGGAGTTTGCTAGGTGTTGATTTCCTAGGTCGTTTCTAGTGTTAGGAAAAGTATGAAAGACACAATGTAGAGAGTTTATAGTGTTGTTTCGGTAGGATGTGTCAACGAAGGAGTGTCTTTGAAGCAAGTTTCCTCTAAGTATACGGTTTTATCTTTATAGCGAAGGGGTCTATGCTTAGCGTACCCTCTTCAGTGCAATGGTCATGAAGTCTCATCTTCCCGTTTTATCCGTATTAATATGACACTTGAGTGATATGTAGCCTATGCGTTCTGTACCACTACATGAAACAGCGATGAAGTCTTTTCCTGTGCTTGGAGGAGCCTCCTCAAGTGGTTTAGTGCGTCAAGGAGAGACTCGTGTTACTTCTTCTAACCTTCAGGGGTTTTTCCCTGGACAGTTCGGTTTTTTTCGTCCTGTTGACCAGCAAGCCAGTCTTATGCCCTTGTTGAATGTGATGCCAGAGTCTCAAATTACGGCAAGTACACTGTCCAGTAAAGTGGATGCATGGCAAAAACGTTTAATTCAGAGTCATTATGGTGATAAACTAGTGCAAGGTGCATTACCTCCTCAAGCGGTAGTGCGATGGACTCATAAACTTCCAGGTGCAAACACGGTTTGGATGCAACGTTTGGGACAGCAAGGCTCTTTTCAGGAAGTCTTGGGCTTTCAGCGTGAACGAATGAGTCTTCTTAAGGCGGTTAAACATCCAGACGCTTGGCTAAAACTTGCACAGCAAAATCTTTCTCAGGTTCCCTCGCATATGAGGGAGGGCATGAAGTCTCCGCCCATGTTTGCGTTGAAAGCATTGCATGGGTCGTTTACTAAACCGCTTGCTGAGACCCTTTCAACAGGGGTGAATCCGTTATCGAGTCTTTTGTATCTTGGGGCTATTCTATCGTTGCCCATAGATAGCTTGCGTGCAGGACAAAAGGCAAAAATAGAGGCTCAGACTCAGGGTGCCTCTTCTGAGGTTCAAGGGGCTTTTAGTCGAGAGGTGTTCTTAAAACGATTGGGTAAAAATATCTTGTGCTGGTTGGGTGCTGGTGTGGGCTTTAATATAGGCCAGTCTGTGGTGTGCTTAACCACCTTAGGACTCACGTGGCCAGGTGTTTTGGCAGGCATTCTACTAGGTGTTGGAGTTTCAACCATGTTACGACAAGGGCTTAATAGATGGATGCCTGAAAGTTTTTCAGTAAGTAGATACCATCGCCCTGTTTTTAGTAAAGCTTCCTAAAGGCAAGAGAGGTTTCTTTTACGAAGAAACCTCTCTTGCCTTTAGGATCGTTCTGATTAATTGACAACAATCGCTCTGACTTCACGTCTTGGTCCACTGGGTGTGTCCAGACGACCTTTCGAACGAATGGGTTCGTTTGGATTTTCAGGTGCTTGAGGCACAGAAAATACGCCATTGACACCAATGACGTTACGCTTATCAGAGAGCGTAGGACCTTGATACGTCACGAGTTGCCACTGGTCTTGTTGTGGTTGCCAGTAGGTACGAATCCCCGCATTCAGTTCAGTACGGCTTTGTTCGGAGTTCGTCCCTTCGCTTGCAGTGAGCATGGTCACAAGCTTTTTGGAAGATAACACCAAGGAAGAGCCACTTTTACCATTGACGTTACTGTTTAAAAATGCAACAGGTTTACCGTCTTCCCCGTACATAATGAGTTGTGCTGCGTGTGTATCGGGGTTTTCTCCCATGGTAAAAAGCTTTTTCCCTGAAGAGGGGCTTTGAATAGTAAGTTGGTTTACCACAAGATTTCTTGCCACTTGTGCAGGAGGTAATAATACTTGTTGTGCAGGAACCGCCTGTTTGTTTGCACTGGGGAGAGTAGCACCTAGCGTGCTTGAGGCGGATACTACCGAGGGTGTCGTGGGCATAGGGGTAGATGCCACGGCAGGCAGTGGCACAAAAGAGGGTGAGGTCAGTCCTGTGTTAAGGGGGGAGGCTTCTCCTAATCGTATAGATTTTAGAGGAGCTTGGTAGGAATAAATTCGAGGTGTACTGAGTGCGTACATCATAAGGCGCTAAAACTCCGAAAGTTTCTGTGATTCTTAAAGTTTAAATTACCAGAGCCATTGATTCATTGCCTGACTGGGCATAACCTTAGGCAGACAATGAACATAGGGGGAGGAACGAAACTTCAGACGGAAATTCATTGTCACTTAATGTCGGGCTGAGGGTCGTTTTAGGAACGCAAACGCCATTAGGTCAATGAATTCACCGGAAACCTTTTCATGTAGGCTTTCCCCGAGGAAACAGTAGTACAGTAGTGATGAATCATAAGAAGGTATTCATCACGCTTGAGAGGGCTGAACACGATACGCTATCTTATGATGCCTTTATTGTCTTGAAACAAAGCAATGAAATCAATCATGAATCCTGTTATTACTCCATGATTGTAACAAATTGCAATGTACTTGCGCAAGCCCTAACGAAATTGAGGGAGCAATTGTTCTAAGCCCAGTAAGATTAAAAAGGCAATAATAGCACTTGCGGGAATGGTCAATAGCCATGCCCAAAGAATATTGCCAACCACTCCCCATTTTACCGCACTCCACCGTTTTGCTGCTCCTACCCCTAAAATAGAGGTTGTAATGACGTGGGTGGTTGAGAGAGGAATGCCCATGGCGGTTGCTTGGTGGATAACTAAGGCTGCTGTGGTTTCTGCGACACAACCGTGGATGGGCTTTAACTGACTGACACGACTCCCCATGGTTCGAATGATACGCCACCCGCCCGAGAGTGTTCCTAGCCCCATGGCGGCTGCACAGACCACGACAATCCAGCTATGGACCTCAAACTCTTTTTGCCCCGTCGCCAGTGCCACAGCAAGGGCAATAATTCCCATCGATTTTTGGGCATCGTTACTTCCATGGCTGTAAGCCATAAACCCTGCTGAAAGTAATTGGCACTTTCCAAACACCCTTTGAATGGTATCGGAACTGAGGCGTTTTACTATCCATGTAAGTACGACCATACTGACATAGGCAGTGATAATGCCGATAAGGGGCGAGAGTATCATTGGGTAAACCACTTTGGCTCCCAAGGTGTCGAATTGTACAGGGTACCATCCTCCCATATGGGCGACTACTGCACCAATTAACGCACCAATTAATGCATGAGAGCTACTTGAGGGTAATCCGTAATACCAAGTAATTAAGTTCCAAATAATGGCTCCTAACAAGGTAGCACTTAAAACTGGCATGGTGACCATGGTAGGGTCTACGATACCTTTGCCAATCATGGAGGCAACTTTTGTACCTGCTAAGGCTCCTAATAAATTCAGTACTGCCCCAAATAATACGGCAATTTTGGGTGTGAGGACTCTTGTCCCTACGACTGTGGCAATGGCATTTGCTGCGTCATGGAAGCCATTGATATAGTCAAATCCTAGTGCGAGAAAAATATTGACGCATAAAAAAATGAATACAGGTGTATCAAGGTGAAGAAGGGTAAGGACATCCATGGGTATAAGGTCAGGGGTATCAATGGCTTTAGGTAGGTGAGTCTCAAAGAAAAAGGGGGATGATTTAGTGTGCCTCATGCAACTTTACTTCCAAGCGTACCACAAGCTTTCAGGCAAGAACATCTCTTTTCGTGTGGTTCATTAAAAATAACTGTTTGGCAAAAACCTTTTAGCCTATATAATAGTAATATGTTTGAGCCTCAGTGGTGAAATGGTAGACACAACGGACTTAAAATCCGTTGGGAGGCAACTCCCGTGCCAGTTCGAGTCTGGCCTGAGGCATATTATCCCCTTTAACTTTTTGTTAGAGGGGATTTTTAATGAACTTTTTTGGCGTTGGTGCCTCAACATAGTTATGTTATAATAGAGCCATGAATTGCCCGAAATGCCACTGTACCGAGGCGACTAAAAACGGTACCATGAACCAAAAACAACGATATAAATGCAAGCAATGTGGGTGTAATTACACTCA
>JBJTUH010000135.1:0-11044 GCA_046080605.1 Vampirovibrionales bacterium | reverse complement strand
GCTTGCCGAAGAGTCATAGCCTTTGTCTTTATGATGAAGTGCCAACATGGGGACACGACGTGTTAAAAGCCTTTGTAACGATGGCATACGTTTTCTATTTGCCTGATATTGTTGCGGGTCATATAGATAGTGAATGCCTTGTAAAATGCTATGGTCTGAATGCTCTACTCGTGCGATGTTTTCTGGTAAGGAGCTTTTACGGTAGAAAAGCCCCTGATATTCAATGGGCTTATGAATGATACCCGACGGTGCTGTGAGGGTACTGGCAAGTTGGTCAAGGACAACTCTACCTGTCATGTGACTTGTTGGTTCATCCCACAGAATACTTTGCTTCTGATGCGGGGCTTTCGCTTCTGTGAGCGTTATACGTTTCCCTGTTTTAGGCCATGTCAGTGCAAAACGCTCTTTATCGTTAAAAGCCTGTGTGAGTTCGGTCAATTTAGAGGTTTTCACACGAATCACAGGTGCTTCGAGCAACTCACTGGAGGGCTGTATGGTTTCATGCGTACCCATGCTCAAATAAGGCACCTTGGCAGAGCGCGAAACCAGTTCTAAATCACGAGGGCGTATGCGTATTTCTGGAACTGCTTTACGTAAAGGTAAATAACGCTCCTGAAAGTTACTCCATTGCTCACGCCGATGCGTGAAAAAACGACGTGCGGTGTTAAATACGTTGGGGCTTGCATGGGATTTAGAGTATCTTTTTAATACTGAAAAAAATAAGAGATGTAAAAACTGCTTTTATAAAACTATGGTTTAATAAACGCAGAATTTCCCTCAATCATGCCATATTTTTACATACCTTTAAGATCCACGTGTGCCATCATGTCTTTAAGTGCTACAAGGGTGGTGTCCATACTTTCAAGGTCTTTTACAGACTGCCTTAAAAAGCTGTTAATTTCAGGCATCAGCTCAATGGCTTTGTCAATTTTGGGGTTCGAGCCACGTTCATAGGCACCAATATCAATAAGGTCTTTCGCATCGGCATAGGTTGCCATGAGTTCACGCATGGTACCTGCTGCCTTTTTATGTTCGGGGTCAGTGATTTCATTAAATAAACGGCTCACGCTCCCCAAAACATCAATGGCAGGAAAGTGGTTTTTGGCAGCGACTTTTCTCGACAAAAAGACGTGTCCATCAATAATCCCCCGCACGGTATCAACCACAGGGTCATTAATGTCATCCCCTTCCATCAAGGTGGTGTACAGTGCCGTAATAGAGCCATCATTGGTGATACCACTACGCTCAAGCACTTTTTGTAACCACGAAAAAATACTAGGAGGGTATCCTTTCATGGTGGGCGGTTCTCCGATACTCAAACCCACTTCTCTACCCGACATGGCACAACGAGTGACGGTATCCGCCATAAGGAATACTTTTTTACCCTGAGACCTAAAGTATTCTCCAACCGCCGTGGCGGTTTGTAATGCTTTCATTCTTAATAGGGGTGGCTGGTCTCCTGTAGCACATACCAGCACAGAGCGTTTCATCCCCTTTTCCCCAAGGCTATGCTCCATGAACTCACGTACCTCACGCCCCCGTTCTCCAATGAGTGCCACCACATTGACATCTGCTTCTGAGTTCCGTGCAATCATGCCAAGTAAGGTAGACTTCCCGACCCCTGAGCCTGCAAATAGTCCCATCCGTTGCCCTGCTCCCATGGTCAATAACCCATCAATGGCACGAACGCCTGTTGAGAACTTTTGAGAAATAATGGGACGTGTTAATGGGTCAGGTGGAGGCTGTTCCACATTCACATAATGGGCTCGAGATAAATCAAGTGGCATCCCATCCATGGGTTCTCCTAACGGCGAAATCAAACGTCCTAATAGAAAATCTCCCACAGGCACGGTAATAGGCTCTCCCGTCGTCGTAACCCAGCTACCCTGATAAATGCCTTTTCCATCATATAGTAGTAAAAGTTGAGCCCTGTCTTCTTTAAAGGCTACCACCTCTGCCGCTTTTTGTTCTCCTGTGATCGTTTCAATAAAGCATAAGTCGCCAATTTTGAGCTTAGGGAGCTTGGCTTCCACGGTCAAGCCCATTAAACGGGTGACTTTCCCTTTAAACTTACAGAACTCTGCTTCTCGTACCAAGTTTTGAATATGAGAGCGCATGTCCATGGCATGTGCTTTTAAAGGTGATACCATACTTTCTCCTTGAGGAGAGAGTATCCCTGGGGGATAAATGAGCCCTTCTTCTTGAGAGGGTGTCCATAAAAGTGGTGCTTGCGTTGCATCTTGGGAAGTAGTGTCGGAAAGAGGGTTCATCATGCCCTTGAGTATAGCACGTTCTCATCCTAGGAGGATAGCGTGATAAAGCTCCGTGTCCCTTAAAGAGAGTAGTTCCTGCAGGATTCCCTCTATAAGGAATAGAAACCATACGAACTCTTGTTTATCTTAGCGTTTATCGCACCAGTATCGCTCCTAGTTTTGCTGTATCATTGCACGTCGTTGAAGCAGGGTATCGTCTGATGATGTCTATTTCTGAAGATAGTTTCCGTAAATCGAAACACACCACTGCCATTACCTCTCAGGGGCAAGGCACACTTTCTGGCACGCATAAGACAGAAGGAGCTATGAGTGGTTTGGGTGCCGCTTCAGGAGGTTCCATGATGGGTGGCATGCTAGGAACGAATCATCATTCTGATGATGATGTTCAACCTTACAATGAGGCTGATGTTCCTAAAGAGGGTCATTTTTTACTTTCAAACCCTACCTTGTTGCTAGAATTGTGTGTTGCTGAAGGCATTTCAGATATTCATTTACGGGTAGGACAGCCTCCTGTTGTGAGAAAAAATGGCAGACTGATGTATACCAAGTTGCCTCGGGTTAACCATATTATGATGGATAGCTTTGTCAATTTTATGTTACCTGAGGATGTCAGAAATCATTTGGTACAAATTACAGATTATGACTTCCCCTATGAGCTTCCTGGTCTGGCACGGTTTCGTTGTAACTTTTTACGGGAAATGGGACAAGTTGGCTTTGCCATTCGTGTTATTCGTAAACGGATTCCTTCCCTTGACGAACTCGGACTTCCTCCTGCGGTAGGGCAGTTTGTACATGAAAATAAGGGACTTATTATTGTGACAGGACCCACAGGTTCGGGTAAATCTACAACGCTTGCTTCTATCTTGAATACCATTAATAGTACGTATTCAAGCCATATTGTGACACTAGAAGACCCTATTGAATATCAATTTGAGCCTAGAAAGTCTCTTGTGACACAACGTCAGGTGGGCTTAGACACAGACAGCTATGTCCACGGTTTAAAGTATCTATTACGTCAAGACCCAGATGTGATTTTGATTGGTGAGATGCGTGACCGTGAAACGGTTCAAGCAGCCCTTCATGCGGCTGAAACGGGTCACTTAGTGTTCAGTACCCTACACACCATTGATGCCGTTCAAACCATTAATCGTATCATTAACCTTTTTGAACCCCATGAACGGGATGCGGTACGTGTGCAGTTAGCTAGTATTTTGGTGGGTACCGTCTCGCAACGTTTAGCATTAAAACGGGATAATCAAGGGCGTATTGCCGTGGGGGAAATCATGATGGTCAGTCCGACCGTCAGAGACTTTATTTATAAAAACCAAATTGAAAGTATCTATGAAATTGTGAATAGCAGCGAGTTTGAAGGTAGCTGTAGCTTGAATGTGTCCTTGTATATGGCAACCTTGAATGAGTATATTACCCAAGAGGAGGCCATGAAACTTTCTGTTAATCGTCCTGAGTTACAAATGATGTTTCGTGGTAGTAACCAGCGTAACATTGTGAGTGGCTAGTGCTAACGTCAAAATCAGATGTCGGTTTCTTGCCCAGCCGATATTAATCGTCGTTATGGGGTAGAGACTTACCCAGGCGTTCCCACACCGATGGATAGTGGGTATGGCAATGGGGGGCTACCTCGTTAATGCCATGGCGGGTGCGATGTAGCGTTGTTCAATGTTAGCTTGCCCTAACACTGAGGTACAAAAGGCTGTAATGGCTTCTTGTTGAGGTAATACCTCGGGGGTAAGTGTGGTACGAAGTTCATAGGGAATCTCGTAAGCCTTTGCGTAATAAACGCATTGCTCAATACGTTGTAAGTACCTAGAAGCCTCTAAATTAGGGGTTCCTAAAATAGGTGCTACGTCTTGCACACATTTCACATCGAAGCTCCACGCATCAATAATACCTCGTTGGCATGCCTGTTGTACCCATACAGGGTGTTGTGCATTGGTAAAGACCTTGGTGTTTAACCCAAGGTCTTTACAATAAGTAAGTGCCGCCATCAGGGCTTCTCCGTGCAGGGTGGGTTCTCCACCGAGAAATACCACTGCCTCATGCATCGGGGTAAGCATGTTGGGTAGCCAAGTTTGAAGGAGTCCCAAGTCATCGCAGTGCGGAGAGGGTGCCTGTAACTGTGTTGTATTATGACAAAAACCACAGGCTAAACTACACCCACGACTAAAAACCACCAACGCATGATACGGGGGATATTCTTGGAAACTATCAATCACAGCAGATGCAATGTGCATTGGTACCCAACCTTTCTATGACACTTCAATCCCAACCGCCTCAAGAGGTTGCCATACGGCTTGAGGACTCGGAGGCACTACCCTTTCAGGGGGCAGTTGCGTACTGTTGTAAAACACCCGCTGATGCCATTCAATATCTCGTCTTACGGGTGTCCAAGCATCAATAAAACTTAAAAACCCTACCACTCGAGTGGCTTGACGGGTCACGTCTCCCTGACATACAGGGCAACAGGGTTGCCATCCCATCCAGTAGTGATGGTTTTCACATTGTGAGAAAACTCTATTTAAGGCAAAGTACACCACACCAGCCTCTTTGGCGTGTTCAAGCAGTCGTTGCATTTGAATGGCAGGGAGTGCTTCGGCATCATGATAATTCAAGTGGCAAATGGCACCTCCTGAAGTTAATTGGTCAAAATGCCCCTGAATACGTAAACGGTCATACACGCTACATGAGGCGATTAAAGGCACGTACTGGTTACTGTACACCTCCCACCCAGAAGGATTGTATCCTTGAAGGGCATCCAGTTTTGCAAGACGTACGGCGACGGTTTCCCCAGGGATTTGTTCTAAATTGTACAAGGTACGATGAATACCTGTAAGGTCTTTTTCATCCTCGTGCCAGCGATCCATAGTGGTTCTAATGGTTTGCATCAGACGTGTTAAAACGTCTAGCCCTTCTTGGCTACGAATATCTAAGCCTTTATGTTGTAGATATTCATAGGTTCCCAAAATACCCACAGTAGAATATTGACGTTGTAGGTGCATCCATTCACTGGTATAAAGGGGTAAATCGCCATTCATCATACGAGTTTTCACCAAGGTACGGTGGGCAAATAAAATATGATGCACAAGCATGAGATTTTCTGCCAAACGTTCGGGGTCATGTGCTTCAAGGTGTGCTAGCCGTGGTAAATTAAGCCCACACACCCGATGGCTGCCAATACTCAGCCCTCCTACACCAAAAGAATGATGATACGCATCTTGTGTACCTTCAGGGTGTAAGGGGGTAAATTGGTTTCTCAAACGGCAACAACTACTGAAGCTATCAGGGGTACTTTGAAACATATTGGCAAGGCATTTTTCTCGATTGGCTTCACTTGCCCATGCCACAAACTCAGGGTCAATGTAATTGCCTTGCTCATCTAAACTCATTGCCAGTGTCATGACGGGGAAGGTAAAGAGTCCTTCTTCTCCGTGAATTTCGGTATAATACTCAAAAAACAGCTGAGACATTCCTACCGCACTGGGTATTTCAACCTCAGACCCATCAGGGAAGGAGTAGCCATCAAATAACTTTGCCATGAAGCCCTTATCCATCACCGAGACATTGGTAAAAGCACTTTGAGTGCTTCTGAAAGGAAAGTTAAACGAGTAAATAAGGCTTTGCCATTGATTTTTTACTTTTTGCCACAGGTCACGTACAGGATGCTCTAATATTTTCCCTGAGGCTTCATCTGCTTTCGCTTGTCGTAATACCTCAAGGTATTTTTCACCGTGTTCTTGTCGATAAAACCAGTCGAGTGAGGCAAACAAGGAGGGATACGCAATGGCACCTGCAATTTGGTTACTAATAAACGCTGTGGCTTGAATGACTAATTGAATAAAGCTATCTGAGCGTTTGGGGGGACGAATAGGCATGGTACCTTTAAAAAAGGCAAGCCCTTGTTCAAGCAGTGGTGCAAGGTCAAAACTATAGCAATAGCTGGTTGAAAAATGGTGAAGGTCATTCACAAAAAGTTCGCCATTCAGGACGCGCTCAAGTGCTAGGTCAGCCATGGCGGGTGTAAAACACTTGCCTACCCACTTGTGCAGTAAATACAGTGCATTCAGTTTATGAATCGCTTTTGAGCTTTCAGGAATATACTGCACAATGCTTTTATCATTCACGTTCGCATTGCCATCCACAGAAATATCCGCAACGCTTGCCGACTTTTGAAAAAAAGCTTTTGAAAAGGCGGTAATATCGAGGTGTTCTGTGGCAATGCCATGAATTTGAAAGACCTCTGGGGGTAACGTGGCTTGCAATTGTCGGAAACATTGAAGAAAACTCTCTGAAAAACGGTGACGAATATAAAATCCTTTATCAATAGGTGAGCTTACAGGCGACAAAGAGACCAGCATAGAGGCTACATTTTGAGGAGCCTCGGTCAGTGTATCTGAGACAGGTGTATATTTGATAGAGGTATTCAAAGGGCAACATGCACCCGCTTGCATCCACAAACTTTCCATCACTGAGCCGTAATCATCTGTATGCGTGTCTTCAAGTGGGGGTGTGCTATGTGCTTGATGCTCTATCGTAGCATCGGATGCCCGTAGTAAGCTAGGTGTCACTTGAGCTTTGTAAGGAGATGACAACATCATGGAAAAAAGAGCCTCTTGGTTATAAAACTAAACACTCACGAAATGCTATCTCTACTTCTTTGTCTCTTTGCTTCTAGGTATTTCCATAACCCTTAAACTATGGGGTCACAAGCCACATGTCCTATGTATTCAACACCAGAAAGCATCCCTCTTTTGGCAGTATGCCATGAGGAACGCTGAACAGCGCCTACTTTTTTAGTTTACTTACACCATTCACCCAGTAAAAACACACCAAAACCCACCATGGTATACCATACCCTTAACGAACAGGTGCGTCCAAAATAATATGTGTATACAAGCCTCTTTAAAATGAAACGGCTAAAGCACAGCAAGATGTTTCTTTAGCAAACCTACTCTAGTATAAACGGTGTTTTAGGATAAGGCAACCCTTTTTATCAAAAAAGCCTTACCTCCTGAGTTTTTAACCGTAAAAGGAGGCAAGACTTGAGGCTAAATTGGCTCGTGATATACCCACTATACTGTTGGCTAGCTACTCCCTTTTGCACGGTAGCTGTTAAACGTTGTTTTAAGACGTTGCAATAGTGTTTTATCATCAAAATTAAAAAAAGGCTGATAGGTCACAAGAACATTAAACGCTTCAAGGAAAGGTCTGTGATGAGGTAGTTTAAGCCATTTGTGTACTGAGACTTTTAAATTTTTAATAAACTTAGAGTCCTTTTCAGTGGGTGTAAAGGTTGCATATTGAACAAATGCTCGTTTTAAATCAGCAAGCATGAGTCTTTTCAACTCTTTTTTGATATAAGTAGGCGATTCTGATTTCAGTAGTTCTTTTTTGTTAATATGTAAAGCAACACTTCTTCGAAGTTTTAGTAACCGAGAAAGATGTGTAGGATACTTTAAGAATAAAAAAGTTCTATCCTTATCCATATCAACGAGCTTACTGCCTTCAGCTGTTCTCAAAATGTTTCCAATGTTAGGGTCTGCATGATAAAAGCCATCTTGTAAAAGAGTATCTAGCACAGGCACAACTTCTTTTTTGTAGTAATGCCATACTTGTTTTTGGCTTATTTGGTTACTTTTATACAAAGAAGATAGGCTGGGTGCATCAATATAGGACATAGACAAAATAGCACGCTTTTTATCGTCATCAAAAAAATGACTATAATACTTAGGGATTAACTGTTTGGTATGTTCACTTAATGTTTCATACACATCCTGATGATGTTTGCCTTCTTGTAGAGCCATTTCTATTGAGCGGGATGTATTGATTTTAGGTACTTTAAATAAAAGAGGGCTTCTATCAGGAGGTTTAGCAATCAGAATCCCTTCATTCTGATTGCCTTCTTGTTTTGGCATAAGAGAAGCTGTTTTGTAGTATTGTTTTACGGTTGCTGAGTGTATCATTATATATTATTTTAACTCCTGGCGTAAAGATAGAATATTTTTCTGTTTGGTACGTAATGTTGCCAAATCTTCTTGTAATAATAAGGCAGGATTCTCTTGATGCAAATGACTTTTTAACATTCTTACCATCATGTGGGTTGCTGCTTGTTGGGCATCCTCAATGACTTGTTGATCCTCGGAGTTAATTGTGATGGCATGCGTTGCTTGTTTCGCAAGTGTAGACCCTTCTTTTACCAGACCAACTGTTTTAATACCTAGCTTCTCAGCTTGTTTAAAAGCGTGAACTAAGTTCTGCGACTCCCCACTTGCTGAAATCCCTACTAAAATGTCATGGGGTGTCATATGGTCTCGTACTAATGTTGCAAAAGAAAATTCGCCATTGACATCATTCATTCTTGCTGTCATGTCAGTTGAAAGCTGTGCTAGAGGTAACGCAGAAATCTTTTTTTCAACAGGTAATTTTACGGATACGTCCCAACTTAAGTTATGAGCGAAATGAGAAGCGACGGCTTCAGATCCACCGTTCCCGAGTACGTAAATTTTCTTAGCTTTTCCTTGTTGAGCTGCTAATACTTTCATAACCTCGTGAAAGTTTTCAAAATCAATGGTATTCAGTGCTTGATTCAGTTTGTGGATATAGCCCTCATTAAACACTTTGAAAGGAGATACTCCTAATCGTACTAAGTTTAAGTTCGAAAAAGAAACCTTGGTTGTTTGTACTGGTTTATTACTGAGGGTGTTATTTAAGCATGTTTGTTGATTAGATCTGTTTTGTGAAGCAGATAAAATTACAGAAGGACGTGTTTGGAGTTGAGAGTGTGTGCCAAGTAACATGAATGAAAATGTTTCTGTCAATTGAAAATGTATAATGTTATAAAAACGCAGTAAAAAAAACGGTATCTATCGTTTAGTAAGATATTTAATGACAGATTGTTGAAGTAATGTCCTAAAGCGTCGTAAAGACCATGGTTAAAAGTACTCTAGTCCTAAAAATAAATCAACTATCAATGTCTTTATCATAATAGAAGTTCAATAAGATTTGTGGTTGATGAGTTATTGTAGTTGTTGTGCTTGTTGATAAATGATGGTTAGGATGTCAGTATACAGGGGGCTTGCCGTATGCTCAGAAGCTTGTAACGTTTCAACCAGCTTGGGTGCCTCTGTTAGCACACGCTGTAGGAGTACAGAGGTTTGTTTCTCAATGTACTTAGGTTTTAGTCCGATAGATGCTCCGAAGCGCAGTATATGACGCATGGTAATACGTTTAAAGTGGTATTCATCTCCGAGCTTCATTGCCATTTTTGCCTTGTACGCATTCCCATAAACAAGCGTACATAGTACATCATAGGTAGGTGCAAGCTGGATACCCTCGTGATAAAGCAGAGAAAAGTTTTTCCCGTGGGCATCTCCATTCCCAATCATGAAATTAAATAACACTTTCTGAAAAAAATGTAATTTCTCACGTCCTAGCATCCATCCTTGAGCAATCAGATGCTCTAGTAGTGCGAAGCATTGTGTGAGGGTTGGTCCTCCTTCATTTTCATATTTATACTGGGGTGCAATGCGTAGGGCTTGGCAAAAGTCCTCTTGATGCAAACGTTGCAGATGGGGTAGCTCTGAGGATGGCATCGCCAGTACCTGCCTATCATAGCGCTCTACCAAGTAGTACGGCACGCCTTGCACCCAACGAATCATGACAGGAGGCGTGGGCAAACCTACCTGATGTGCAAGACGCATACAAAAATACTCATTATGTACAGTGTCTTGTAAGTCTCTGATGTTGGGTTTTAGTAAATGAGAGGAAGGTGTTTGATATTTTGGAATAGCAAGGCGATGGTCAGGTAAAAGAAGTACCATCAGTTTATCTTGAGCGCCCGCCCCTGACATTCTTACGCCTTCCTCCCCTGCAAGAAGAGGACGCTTTTCAAGGGTTGCAAATAACGCAGCCGCTTCTTCATCAGTGAGTGGTTGATAGGTTGCTTTATAGGTACTAGGGACAGATACACCGAAAGGCTCAGACGATAGTGCGACGGCACCCGCACATTCTCCTCCGAGTGCTTCTAAAAGCCCGAACGTATTTTGGACTGAAATATTCAGATAGCGTGCCACTCGTTTACGTACCCATTCATCAGGGAGTAATCCTGAAAAATACGCTTCTGTTAAGACGTGGTCAAACGGTGCGGCTTGTAACGGAAGAGACTGACTAAGAGGTTTGGCGGATGGGCTTGCTAAATAGGTGGTGTCATAGCAAAACGTTAATGAACCCTGAGTGTGTTTTGAAAGAGCACCTACAAGCACTTGTTCAAGCTGTGGGATGGTTTGGGTAAGGTAAACGTATAAGGTTTTGGTGGAGGTCATGGGTGTAGGCTATGAGGGGTACCCTCAGGATAGAACATCAGGAAAAAACGCTATAGGGTATGCTATGCCTGTCGCTCTGGCATCCAAGCCACTTCAGCATACAACGGTATCCCTAGTACCCGTAAGACAAGCAATGTTTTTTCCAGTTGTGCTGTGGTTTTCCCTCGTTCCAGCTCGCTGATAAACCGAGTACCTAACCCTGTAAGTCCTGCAACATCTTCTAGGGTTAGGTGTTGGTATTTACGAGCTTGCCGTACCAATGAGCCTAACCCCTCACTAGACTGTATATTAAAGCGTTGTGTCATCACAATGGAAAAGCTTTCATGCCAAAGAAATTAAAACGTGGTGCGTGTCCACGATACTTTTATGAGTATACCTCATTTTTTACCGAACGGTACATAAAAGGTCATGTTCCCCTCTATTTCTCATCTTTTT
>JBJTUH010000134.1:0-3462 GCA_046080605.1 Vampirovibrionales bacterium | reverse complement strand
GCAGTTCATTTAAAAGATGAGTTGCCCACGGTGCAATGTCTTGGGTGAGACCATACACGTGAATGGCTTGAGGATGGGCTGCAAGTTCTTCAATGGCGACTAATCCTGTTTCGGGGTCTCCGAGCCAAGGCTCTAAATGCTCCACACAAAGGGTTCTAAACCCTTTAGGGATGTGCGTTAATACGGCACGCCATACGGTGGCTTCAATTAAACGAGGCGTGCTAGGTTCGGGAAGAACGGTGTGCATGAGGAGTCCTTATTTCAGTAAATGGCGTGAGGTTATTCCCACTCGACAGTGGCAGGAGGTTTCCCTGTAATATCATAAAAAATGCTGTCAAGCTCAGGCTGAGTGCTTAAAAGACGTTGTGCTAATGAAAGAAGCGTATCAGGGTGAAGTTCAGCCTTGGGGTCGGTGCCTACTCGTGCTGCACGTGCGGTCATGAAGTCGCTTGTGACTACCGCACGGATGGCGAGGGCATACTTTCTTGAAGTAGGGTCAGAAGGTGCAATAGGGAGTAATACGCTGAGTAACTGACTAATGGCAAGGGGGTTTGTGCTTGCAGACGATAACACTTGCGTGACCTGATAGTCAGCCCGACGTAGAATAGCAGTTATTGTAGGCTGTAATAAAAGGGGAGTCACCTGTTTGAGGACATCAGGCAAGGCAGGATGACTGAGGCATACTGCCACTCGGTTGACAAATGAGAGCTGATTTGTCAGATGTTGTGACACTTGGCGTAGCGTTTCCCACGTGCTACTTTCCTGAAGTACCGCTTGGTCTTTGACACTGAGTAACACCAAGTGACGGTAGGAGCGCCCGTCTCCTTGTACACCTACACTCCGAATGGGAGCCAAACTTGCGTGAAGCCCTAAAGAAGGGTGTGCGTCTTGGAGGGTCTTCAGGAGGGTTTGGAGTGCGGTATGGTAGTCATCATACGTGTCAAGTCCAACAGGCTCTTGTGTACAGAGCATCCGAATGGCAAGTCCTGGTCCAGGGAATGGTTGGCGGTAGACTAGGGCATCAGAAAGCCCTAACAGCTTTCCAATTTGACGGACTTCATCTTTATGGAGGTCTCTGTTAGGCTCTATGACACGTCCCTGTTCACGCAGGGCTTGAATGAGGGGAACATCATTATGATGGGTCTTAATGACATGGGCGGTTTGGCTGATGTCTCTATTCCCACTTTCAATTAAATCAGGACGTAGGGTGCCTTGTGCAAGCAGAATATCTTCTGCTGGAATCTGATGACTCTCAAAGAGTTCACGCACAACTTCATTCACAATGGCAACAAAGGTGTCGCCAATAATACGGCGCTTTGTTTCAGGGTCAGTGACGCTTTTTAAAGGCTCGGACCATACACCATTGCCATCCATATCTGCTCTGGCATTTAAAAACTGTTCTGTGGCATCCAGATGTTTAAGGTATTTGAGACCAAGACTTTTTAAGGCTTCGACCACTGAGGCACTTTCTTCATGGCGCATAAACCCTGAGTCTACATGAACGGCAAACACCTGTTCTGGTGTAAGCGCTTTCAATAAGAGTGCTGCTGTCACGGTAGAGTCAACCCCTCCGCTGACCAGTACTAACACCTTCTGAGTGCCAACCTGTTGACGAATCGCTTGAAGGGTTTGTTCTAATCGTCCCTCTAGGGTGAAGTTTCCTTCGAGTTTTGCCACTTTGTGAAGGAAATGCTTTAACATGGTGGTGCCTTCGACGGTCAATTCTACCTCGGGGTGGAATTGAAAGGCATAAAAGGCTTTTTCAGGATGTTCAATGGCTGCAAGGACTGCTTCAGGGGTATGAGGTTTGCCTGACCATCCTGAGGGGTGAAACCCTTCGGGTAAGCGTGTGACGCTATCCCCATGACTCATCAGCACGTGTTGCTGAGGTGCCATATCTTCAAAAATAATGCTTTGGGTGTCAATGGTGATTTCAGTTTCACCGTACTCACACCGATGATGGCTTGTGACTTCTCCGCCTAACGTTTGAGCCATCAGCTGCATCCCGTAGCAAATGCCTAGCACAGGAATCCCTAAGCCAAAAATACCCTCATCGCATTTGGGAGAGGTGGGGTCATTCACACTGTGAGGTCCCCCAGAGAGAATAATCGCTTTAGGCTGAAATGCTTGAAGTGTACTTAAGGCAACATCCACAGGAAATATTTCTGAGGCAATACACAGTTCACGTACCCGACGGTCAATCACCTTGGTATACTGAGCCCCGCAGTCTAAGATGGCGATTTTATCTTGAGGTGTGAGCGCGTTAAGGTGAGCATCAGACTGAATGAAGGGTGCGTGAAGTGACATCATAGAAGGTATGCCTAGTTCCTACAAATAAAACAAGCGATATTAGAGTATGGTTAAGGGATGGTATAGAGTATATAAAAAAAGAGTCTCTCATTATACCTCAGGCATACAGATGTAACAAAGAGTTGCAATACCCCCTTTCTTAATCAACGATAAACCTCAGGGCTTAGGACGCTATCGCTTGTAGTATAGTTAAGAGTGTGTAACTTATTTTTGTCTTTTTATAGTAAAAGAACTAGTGCTTTTAAGGAGTTAGGTTCATGATGATGGTTGGTGTTTCAGAGGAGCATACCTTGTTGCCTTCCCGTAGAGCGTTCTTAAAAACCATGGCAGGTGGTGTGTTGGGCTGGGGAGCTAGTATGCTTCCCTTTACGTCTATGGTGTATGGGGCGACGCATCAAGCACGGAAAGCGAGCGTCATACCAGTGACCCCTAAGGTACTGCCAGAGGGTAAAGTGACCCCTTTGCAAGCTAAACCTTACTTGGCTTTGATGCCTGAGCTTGAAGGGCTGAGTATTGCACAGTGGACCCATCATTTAAAACTTTATGAAGGCTATGTGAAAGCTTGGAATGTTCTTTCGCAAGACAGTGTGTCACAAGCGGATGTTCCTTTGAGCATCACATGGCACCCTGAGCGTGAGCGTCATGTAGAGAAAAGCTTTGCGTTAAATGGGGTGTTATTTCATGAACTTTATTTTGATGCACTGACTTCAAAGCAACAGCTTTTAACGCAAGGAAGAACCACTCCAGGTGTTTTAACGAAGCGCTATTTAGAGGCACGTTATGGGTCAGTAGAACGTTACTTAGCCCAACTGATGATACTTGCTAAAACTTCCAGAGGCTGGGTCATGACGGCTTGGGTTGAGCGTACTGCCTCAGTGGAGTCTTTTATTATGGATACTCATGCTCAAGGTGTGCCTCATGGTGTTGTGCCTTTGGTGGTACTTGATGTGTATGAGCATGCCTATATGATTGACTTTCAAACGAACAGAGCGGCGTACTTAGATGTTTGGGTGCAAGCCATTCGTTGGGATGTGGTTGAAGCACGTTTTACCGCATGGTTTGAGCGTACAGCACATTAACGACGCTTTTAGGGCAGTGATGAGCGTTTTGTGCTAGTCTATCTTTCTTTTCTTTTATGTCTGAGCTTTGGTG
>JBJTUH010000133.1:0-45318 GCA_046080605.1 Vampirovibrionales bacterium | reverse complement strand
TGGAAAGGTCGAGCAGTTTCAACTCATTCAAAACACCTCTCCGCACCCTCCTGAAGTGATTGCACATAATATGGAAACCGTTGAAAGACTTACCCCTCTTGTACGAGACCGACGTGCCACCTACACGCAAAGTTTGCAGCTCCTTGAGTGGTTTTCCTCACACCGTCAGCAGCACGAAGGCGTACCACAACTCATAAAAACCTCTTTAATGGTAGGGTTAGGAGAGACCGAAGAAGAACTCAACCAAACCCTCCATGCACTACGGCACGCAGGCGCAGACATTCTTACCTTAGGACAGTACTTACAACCTACCCCTAAACATCTTGAGGTACAGGAGTATAAACATCCTGATTGGTTTGACGCTTGGACCATCCGTGCCAAAGAAACCTTTGGCTTTCAAGGCGTATTCGCAGGAAGCTTTGTCAGAAGCTCATACAAAGCGGGAGCATTGTATAAGGAAATACTACAACACACCACTTAAGTGAGATAGAACGCATGCTTGTGTCACAGGTTTTACAAGCGACACAAGCATACTTTAGATCACCTCTATTCAAGAAGGGGCTATGCCGGTGGCTGATATCTCAGAATATCGCCAAGCGTGGTGCTTCCCATTTGTCCATTGGCACCTGCGGTTGCATCTGCCGCAGCTGTCGCAACTTTTTCAACAAAGGTCGTATCAAAGTACCCTGTTTGGCAACCATTCGGTATACGGACATTCATATGGATTTTATATTCTCCATTTTCAATGACAATACGTTTTGCCATGGCGTTGTTCGCACCATCAATTTCTTGACCTGTCGACACCGTTAAACCATTCGCATTGACTGGTGCAAAATTACCACCATATAAATTACCTGCTCGGACGTAACTGTTACCCTGCTTCACCAAAATATCGCCACGTTGTCCTTTACTACCATCCGCAAGAACAAAGCTATCGTCGTTATTGGCAAGCGTGATAACTCCTCCATTATTAAACTCATAGCGTCCTACCCCAGGACCATTCAAGTCGCCTTTCACACCAACACCAGCAATTTGTAAACTACTGGACGGGTCAATCAATAGCTCTTTACGCTCTCCATGATTGATAGGAAAAGTCCCATGCTCACCTTTGGTATAATTCCACCACTCAGGATCGCCACAGATACCCGCTGCATTTAAGGGATTATTAGGAGTAGGGGCAGGCGTTGGGGTTGGTTTCGGGGGTGGAGGCGTTGGGATTGGTGGCGGTGGCACAGGAATAGGAGGCGGCGGTAAGGGCGTAGGCTGAGGCTGAGGGCAAGGCTCGCAAGGTTGCTGATAAAACCAACTGCCTTGTTCATACCAACTCCCTGAAAATTGTTGGGCATACGCAAGAGCCTGTTGCTGATACGCAAGTGCAAACGCCATTTCTTGACTATTATCCCGAGCCATGTACTGAGACAAACTACCCATGGTGTTCTGAACGAAGGCATTATACTGAGCAACATCAATCCCATCATTACACTGTGATAAGACACTACCCGCTCCTGCATACCCTCCCAAGCAGCCCCCTAGGTTAGCGTAAGGTGAAAAGTTCGCTCCACCAAACCCATTTTGCCACGCCGCAGAGGTTGAAACTGAAGTATCCGCAAACGCATTTCCACCAAATACATTTCCAGCAAGCATCTGTCCTCCCGTATAAGGATTTGCAGCATACAAAGGCACAAATCCACCCGAAGTATTGGCACTGGCTTGTCCAAAACTATAGCCACCATTGGAAAGTGGCTGAGACCACTGAAACATCTGGGACAACATCATCTCTCTGAACTCTTTCTGTGTACAATCGTTTTGCGTCTATCAATGATTGAGAAAACAAGGAGCTGACAAGGTAAGAGCAACGAAGGCAAAACCTATCAGGGTTCCCTTTATGAGGGTCATGATAGGTTTCGGATGATTCACCCAAACACTTTAACAAAAACTTTAGCTAGGGTTTAGAAGGATGTTCAAGCAATGTGTGCATCAGCTGATACAATGACTGTAAAAACATACGATGTTCAGGAGGAAGACGACTAGGAAGCTTTAACGTTACGAGAGTAGAAGCTACTGGCACAGAGGAAACAGGAGAAGTAGCCAATGCTTTTAACACTAAGTCTAAGTCCTCTCGTTTTAAGTGTTCCAAGACAGGCTCTACCTGAGGACGATAGACATTAAAAGCTTGTAAGGTTTCTTTTAATGCGGCATGTTTATGAGAAGACCATGTTAGGGCTGCATCATCCCCTAAGTTTTTCACAAGCGTACTGTACAACTTTTCAGCCTCTGGCGTTTCCGCCTGAAAAAGCATATTCGCCTGAATATGCTGCCGTAATGACTCCCGTAAACTTTGTGAGAAGCGCTTTTCAAAAGGAAACTGGAAGCGATAGGGCTGATGTTTCATTTTGCTGGCAATATCCCGAATGGTGGTCACCACATGCTCAGGCTGTAATGGCTCAAGGGCAGCCTTTCCATTTAAGAATGCCACATAATGATTTTCCCCTAGATGAGTAGGAAGCCCAAGAGATACTGCCACCATATGGCGAATCGAGCGCGCATCTAAACGAAGTTGTAAGTCTTGTAACAACGTTTTAGACTCTGCCTCTGCTTTTTTCCAAGCCGTACGCTGTAAGTCATATCGTTGGTCTGAAGACAATGCAAATCCGTGTTTCTGCCCTAAGTCAGTCATGCGTTGCACCACTTCTCGACGTATCATCCCTGCCATTTCCGCAGGATCCATCGCAGTAGTTGCCAAAGTATGCGTAAAGGTTTCTGCAGCAAGCTTAGAGGCCTCAGGCGAGTTAGGCTGCAACTGCTGTTGTTTAAGCTGACGCTGGAAGGCTTGTTGGGCATCTGTCCAAACCGCCTGTAAACGACGCATACTAAACCCTTGGTTTTCTTCTAAGCCTTTCGTTAAAATTTGTTGTGCTTCGGAGGTTAAGGGTAACTGGGGATACTGTTGCTTGAACATCTCTTGCGTCATCACAAACATCGCCCTAGGGGAAGGATGGTCCACAAAGGCAAACCCTTCCATCCCAATACGGCTCTGCGTTGCAAAGTCAAAAGGAATAAGGTCGTTGGAAGTCGCAATCATTTTTAACGTGGGCAACGTAGGACCTGAAGACTGTTTAGGATTCCCAATCGCTTTCACAATAAGCTCACTCAAATCAGCAGGAATCCCTCTTTTCTCTGCCTCATCAAGATACAACACCAAGGTTTGAATGGGCTTATTTCCAGTAAACTGTTGTAGCTTTTTGAGTACCTGTTCTTGGTTTTGAGGATTACTCAAATAAATCTGCTTCACGGTATCAATCACGGCGGGGCTAACCTCACCATTTAAAGTTAAGGTACCGGGGCGTTGCCCTAATTCTGCTAAAATACTATTCATGAGATGGCTTTTGCCTGTACCAGGAGGTCCTTGAAGCAAAAGGACAGGAAGACGACCATTCAAAAAGCGATGTGCTGAGGTCTGAACTTCTGGGGCATAGGGGGCAAGCACTTTCTCAACCGTTGCCTGCATACGGACAGGTTTAATCGCCTCACGCAATACACCAATGGCTTGCGTACCACTTGACAGGCGTTGTAAAGCGGGCATGACTAAAGGAGCAGTCGCAATCCCACCCATAATCAAGGCGAGAGGAAGGAAGGAATCCTGCACCATATTCAATGCAAAACGTCCCACTTTATCACGCCAATGTTGCTCAACGGTTTGAAACTCAAACGGTACGCCTTGCTGAAGCATTCTATCTGTGAGGTATTGCTCTGTTTCAGGCGTTAGCGTCACTCGAAGAATTTCTTTCGTCGCGAGTGTCAAGGCGACATGGGGTAACTTCCCCGTAAATAAACTATTAGATTGTTGATAAAAATCAGCATGGCACACTTTACCCTGCTGCAGAAGTTGTAACGCTTCCGTATAGGTTGCAGCCCGAGTGACCTGTCCTGCAGTAAGCACATGCCCTTGAGGGCTATAGACCACTGGTTGCTTTAAAAGAACATTGGCATTAGGAACCGCCAATGGAGACGCAGTGATAAGAGGCATTTGTGCGACATGAAGCGAAGACGAAGGCATCCCTAAAGAGACTTGTGTAGAGGACATACCTTGTCCTTGAGGGGGTGTCATCACAGACGCTGAAACAGGAGAGACGACACTACTAGACACCGGTGGGCGGTACGTCTGGGAAGGAAGTGCGACGTGGGCATAGGGTGGTGCTGAAGCTTGAGGCTGAGAGGAAAACGCTTGAGCTGAAAAAGTGACCAAGGCAGGCTTTTTGGAGAGACGAGGCAGCAATCTCTTATGACGATGCGTATCATGAGCACCATGTGTGAAAGAAGAATTCAACACCGTAAAAAGCATCACAAACTTTACACTACCTTAACTTTAGGCTCTGAAAAGACACTAGAACAACCCAATATATACAGCACCGAAAACAATGGGGTAAACGGTTTATACTCACTGTAACTTACTTACAAACCCCTAAACCATGCAAATTTCATTAAAACTTGCTAAAAAAGTAACGTTTAACCTTATTTTTTTACTTATGTATCAATGAAAGATTCAATAGCATCGAAAGGTCTATTTACTTTCATTCACAAGCATATAGGCTAGAGCATGAATGAAACAAGATTACAAAATGATATTTTATAACAATAAGAGGTGTAAAAGGCTTCCTTACGCTTGATTGTTACATGATGTTACAATCAAGCGTAAAAACATGGTTGTCAAAACGCTTCATCTTAAACGACTCACACGCCTTGTATCACTCATGAGAGCCTTGAGCGTAAGGGAGTACTCTCAAGATAAACCACCCTAAAAAAAACTTGATGCTCTCTATTATGATGTACATGCCTACTCAAAGACCTAGACTCTGAAGTCAGAACACAGAGGCTACAGAAGCTATGGTATTATAGCATAGCAAAGTGCCTTCTTACCTGAAGCATCGCTTAGTATAACACGTCCTTTTCCCTTTTGTTTCAAGGTGCTGTCTCATCTCATGCATACCCTATTTAGCTCCTCTCACCCTGAACACACACCGCTTGCCGAACGTCTACGTCCAAAGAGACTCCAAGATATTGTAGGACAAGATCATCTATTCGGGGAAGAAGGATTATTTTCACAATGGTATCAGCATGACACTGAAAAAGGGTCTGTGTCCCAACAAGAGGGAAAGCAGCATGTTTCATGGGTCTCAATGCTACTATGGGGTCCTCCTGGCGTAGGTAAAACCACCCTTGCCAGACTTTTGGCAGAAGAAAGTGGGGCGGCATTTGAAACACTCAGTGCTGTTTCAAGTGGTATACGGGAACTCAGAGAAGTGATTACACGTGCGGAAGCAAGACAAAAAGCTCTACGTACCCAAAGAACCGTTTTATTCATTGACGAAATCCATCGTTACAGTAAAACCCAGCAAGATGCCCTTTTGCCTCATGTCGAGCAAGGAACGTTTACACTGATTGGCGCAACCACTGAAAACCCTTATTTTCAAGTGATTCCCGCATTACGGTCAAGGGTACTTTTAGTACAACTGCGTCCGCTTGAGCAACAGGCTTTATTAGAACTTTTAAGACGTGTCGTAGTACTTACAGGTCTGCACTTTGAACCAAAAGCAGCCTGTGTGGCACATCTCTTGAAGTATAGTACAGGAGATGCACGCAAAATGCTGACACTCCTTGAAGCTGCTCTCACGATCGCACCCCACAAACCCACCCAAGAAGAGAATGTCAACCATGTGCCTCTCATCAGTATCGCTCTTTTACAACACTTAACGCATCAAGAGGGTGCAGGCTATGAGGGGTCTCAAGTAGATCAACACTATGACCACGCCAGTGCCTACCAAAAGAGCATGCGCGGAGGCGATGCAAGTGCGGCCCTGTACTGGCTTGCCAAAATGATTGCTGCAGGGGAAGACTTACGCTTTATTGCAAGACGATTAGTAGTCACTGCAGCAGAAGATGTAGGGCTTGCCGACCCTCAAGCCTTTATACTGGCACAACAGACAGCCAATGCTTGTGAGTTTTTAGGTCTACCTGAAGCACGCATTCCTCTCGCCATGGCAACCATTTACATCGCCAACGCTCCCAAAAACAATCAAGCCATTGTAGCCATGGATGCCGCTCTACATGATATTCAACAAGAGGGACTACGTTTCCCCGTACCCTTACACTTACGAGATGCTCATTACGAAGGTGCAAAAACGTTAGGACACGGACAACACTATGTCTATACCCACGATGCCCCAGAGGTACAACAGTCCTTTATGCCCGAGGCACTGAAACATAAACGGTATTTGTGAAGCCTCAGCTTGCTGTGATATCATGTTCTTGATAGATTTTTAATGTGATAAAAGGTCTTTAACGTCAAAGTGCTAAATGCACTGCATGGGTCAGACCGCTGTCATAAACTTCTTTCATGCTTGTCATGGTCATAGCACCCTCCAATGTTCTATGGCTCATTGCTCGCAAAGAAGCGTTTACTCTTTCATGCAAGATAGAAAGGAGCCTCTCAATGGCTCTTAAA
The DNA here is from genome assembly GCA_046080605.1 of Vampirovibrionales bacterium. Lineage (GTDB taxonomy): Bacteria > Cyanobacteriota > Vampirovibrionia > Vampirovibrionales > JAJTHC01 > JBJTUH01. The sequence goes on along the minus strand of JBJTUH010000133.1, from coordinate 38,816 downwards.
AAAGAAAAAAAACAACAGCTTATTAAAGATTTCCAACGTGCCGAAGGTGATGTTGGTAGTTCTGAAGTGCAAATTGCTATTTTATCTCAGCGCATTCGTGAGTTAACCGAACATCTCCGTGCCAACCCTAAAGATTTTGCATGTCGCCGTGGGTTGTCCATGATGGTTGGTCGTCGTCGTCGTTTGTTGAACTACTACCAACGTCAAGTGAACGTAGAAACCTACAAAAAATTGTTAGAGCGTCTTAAAATCCGTAAGTAATCTTAAGGTTATTTTAATTCGTCCTTTCGCTTCGTGTAGCGTTATACTAACGAAACAATCAGAAACCAACAAAACACTCTTAGAAGGTTTTGTTGGTTTTTGTTTTGATACTGTGAAATCAATTGTGCAACGCAGTGTTTCTCTTCTATGACCTTCTCAATCTTAAGGAATGCTCTTTGTTATGATGATGCTTGCTCAGTCAGGTACTGACTCCCGTGTATTACATGGGACACAAACGGAAAAAAACTTAATGGCAGCGTTTGCAGGAGAGTCTCAAGCACGCAACCGTTATACATACTATGCCAAAGTGGCAAAAGAAGAAGGCTATGAACACATTGCAGGGGTGTTTCTGGAAACGGCTGAACAAGAGCGAGAACATGCCAAACGCTTCTTTGATTTTCTTGAAGGACATCCCGTTGAAATTACCGCCAGCTACCCTTCAGGCATTGGAACAACGGCAGACAACCTAAGTGCCGCCGCTGCAGGCGAAAATGAAGAATGGGCAGAGCTGTACCCTCATTTTGCTGATATTGCAGCCCAAGAAGGCTTTCCTAAAGTAGCAAGTGCTTTTCGTGCCATTGCAGAAGTTGAAAAACACCATGAGGCACGCTACCGCAAACTATTAGAAGATGTTTTAAACGGGACGGTCTTTTTAAAAGAGGGTGAGGTGGCATGGCGATGCCGTAACTGTGGACATATCCACTTTGGAAAGGCAGCCCCCAAAGCATGTGTTGCCTGCTTATATCCACAAGCTTACTTTGAGGTTGCAGAAGGACTCAATGCCCTCTAGGAGGTCTCATTGTACCAAAAGAAGTCGCTTCTTTTAAGATAAATACTCGTACAAAAAAACCAAACGCACCAAAACGATTCAATTATTTTGGTGCGTTTTGTGGTAAAGTGCTAATGAGTATGTTTACTCTTATAATGATGTGTTCTTTCTTTTTAAACTGACAGTTGAAAGTTTTTGGCTTTTTATGATGATGTCTCAGGCTTCTAGCCCTGTTCATGAGTATTTCACCTCACTGCAAGTGGGAACCTTTCGTATTGGCGAACAAGAGGTTCGTGTAGAAACAGGTCGTTTAGCACGTTCTGCACGCGCTGCCATCACCCTCCAAGTAGGCGACACCGTCATTTTTTCGGTCGTATCCGCCACAGATTCCCCCAGAGACGGTATCGACTTTTTCCCTTTACTTTGTGACTTTGAAGAAAAAATGTATGCGGTTGGACGCTTACCTGGTGGCTACCTAAAGCGGGAAGGCAAGCCTTCAGAAAAAGCAACCCTCATTTCTCGTTTAATGGACAGACCTATCCGCCCCTTATGGCCTGAAGGGTACCGTAACGATGTGCATGTCATCAGTTCTGTTTTGTCCTCTGATGAACAAACTGCCTATGATACCTTAGCAGTCACTGCTGCCTCCATTGCACTTTCACTTTCTGGTTTACCGTTCCAAGGTCCTTTGGGTTGCGTGCGTGTAGGACGTATTGACGGAGAGTGGGTCATTAATCCCTCTTTTGCCCAACAAGGCATTTCTGATCTTGACCTTGTGGTTGCAGCCACAGAAGACAGCATCATGATGGTTGAAGCGGGTGCCTCTTTTGTTTCTGAAGCTGACTTAGTTGAAGCGTTAGAAGTAGCCCATCGTGCCATTCAAGATCAAATTGTCTTCCAAAAGCAATTCCAAGCACAATGTGGGAAAACCTTCGGTACGTTTGCACCTAGCCATGACTTAACGCCCTTACATGCTTACATTGCCCAGCAGTGTGAAGCACTCGTTGAGAAGGCTTACCATGAGTTTGACCGTGAAACACGCCAAACCCTTTTAGCTGAAGCAAAAGAGTCTCTCAAAGCCAGTTTAGTCGCATTGGGAGATACCCATGAGCTGAACCAACTGATTGCCGCACAAGCTCCCCTTCAGGTGGTGAGCGAAGGCTTCAAGTCACTTGAGAAAAAAGTCATGCGTCGCATGATTATGGAAGAAGGCGTGCGTGCTGATGGGCGTAAATCTACTGAAATCCGTCCCATTCACTGTGAAGTTGGGCTCATTCCTCTCGTTCACGGTTCTGCAGTGTTTACACGTGGTGGTACGCAGGTATTAAGTATCTGTACTTTAGGCTCACCCGGTGATGCTCAGTCTTTGGATGGGGTTGACCCTCAAACAAGCAAGCGTTGGTTGCATCATTATGCCTTCCCAGCTTACTCTGTGGGTGAAGTGCGTCCCTTGAGAGCCCCTGGTCGCCGTGAAATTGGTCATGGTGCATTGGCAGAGCGTGCGATTAGTGCCGCACTACCTTCTCAGGAAAGTTTCCCTTACACCATGCGTGTTAACTCTGAAGTGGTTGAGTCCAATGGTTCTACCAGTATGGCTTCTACCTGTGGCTCAAGTTTAGCCTTGATGAATGCAGGGGTTCCCTTAAAGAGCCATGTCAGTGGTATTGCGATGGGCTTGATTAAAGAGGGTGACCGCTACGTGGTACTTTCTGATATTCAGGGTGTGGAAGATTTCCTAGGCGACATGGACTTTAAAGTCACTGGAGACCGCTATGGTGTCACTGCCCTTCAAATGGATATTAAAATCAAGGGCATTTCCATTGACATTATGCGTCAGGCACTTGAACAAGCCCAGCTAGGCAGACTCCATATTTTAGGTCTGATGGAACAAGCCATTGCTCGTGCAGGAGAGCTTGCCCCTACGGCACCTCGCATCTTCAGCATGCAAATTGACACTGACCAGATTGGTACTGTAATTGGTCCTGGTGGAAAAATGATTCGTAGTATCATTGATGCAACAGGAGCCTCCATTGACATTGATGACTCTGGACGCATTACCATTACTGCCAAAACTGGCGATGCCGCCATGGCAGCCATGAAAACGATTGAAGGATTAACACGGAAGTTCTCTGCAGGACTTGTGCTTCCAGGCAAAGTAGTTCGTGTTATTCCCATTGGTGCATTCGTTGAGCTTGCTCCTGGGAAAGATGGCTTAATCCACATTTCACAACTTGCACCACGTCGTGTTGAAAAAGTAGAAGACGTGGTCAACGTAGGAGATGAACTTGTGGTAAAGGTCATTGACGTTGACGACAGAGGACGCATTAACTTGAGTCTGAAGGCAGTCAGCGAAGAAGAGCGTGCCTCTATCCTTGCCACCTGCTAACTTCACGTTGTCAGTCTTACTAGAGTGACATACGCCTTCCAACCCCCATACCTCTCTCAAAAAGGTATGGGGGTTGTGGTGTTTCTGAAAACAGCTAGCACAACTTTTCCTTGAGCATCCCTTTATACAAACAGCTAGGGTTACAAAAAAACAGCGGTAACAGTACAAAACACGATGTTATTCAGTCAGTGGTATTCATCAGGAGTATCAAAGGCATAGGGTAGTGTATCGTAGCTTGTGCAAAGTTTGTGGATTGATTGAACAACAGGGGTTCAAAAGACTGATAGACGATTGCCATAAGTGTTAAACGTCCGTCTACGTCTTTTAAGGATTCAAAGACAACATTGAGATCATTCAGGAGCGTCTATCACAGATGATGATGACAACAGATTTTGGAACCTTTCCTATCGGCATGCTTCCCTCTACACAGGGACAACCCATGATGTCTATGCCCTCTTCAGGATGGCAACAGATTCCTGCACTAAGAAATACGGGAGTTTTTGCATCAGAGGCACTGCATAACCCCATGCAAGACCTTCAAGCGCTTGGCAGTCGTGCTACGTTCGGTCAGGATATGGGCATGATGAGCCAAGAACTCAACGGACCTCCAGGACTTGCCATGGCAGGAGAAGATATTGCGTATCAAAACGCAATGCTTGCCACACAAAATGGCATGTTACAAGCAGAACTCAATGCCAAAGAGCCTAAACTACAAAAGATGGAAGAAAGCCATACCAACGGATTGAACTCTTTTTTCAGAGGTATGAAAAAACCCATTGATAATCTTCTAACACCAGGAGGACTCGCCACCCTTGCAGGAGGGGCTTTACTATTCTCAGTACTTCCAGCAGGATTAGTCACTGGGGTTGCACCTTTTCTACTCGCAGGTGCCGCAGGGGCTACAGCATTAGGGGTTGCCAATAACGGATTAAAATACCTTGGTGCCAAAGATGCGTGGGGTCGGTCTCAGGCACTTGAAGGATTAGGCTCCTCTTTTACTGATGGCTTAATGTTATTGCCCGCAGGAACTGCCACCCTCAAAGGGTTAAATACATTAAATAAAGGGGTTCAAGGAAGTAAAAGCTTACAAGTACAAAATACGTACGAGCTACTGAAAAATCCCAAACAATGGATGAATACTTCTGTGAGCGATCTCAAAACGGCAACACTCAATCCTGAAGTGTACAAACAAGCAAGTGCATTGGTACAAAAAGATATGAGTACAGCTTGGGCAAATCGTAGCAATGGTCTTAAAGGATTAGGACAACAGTTTGAAAAAACCACACAAGGTCTCAAGCAATGGGCAACTCATTTACCTGACACCCTTAAACAAGCCACAGGAGCGGTCACTGGTTCAGGGGTAGCTCAAAGACAGTGGGGACAAGCCACTACGTAAATTCCTAAGTTATTGTTGCCCCTTATGGGATGTTCTCGTTGCAAAGGTCATCTTGGAGACGATGCCAAGATGAGTCGTTCCCACCATCAGACTGAGCTTTCACCATGGGTTCCAAGCTCAACCAGTCTATCGTTTTCATTGTGTTTTTCTCCTCTCCATACACACAGGTGCCTTGACGAAGTGGCGTTTGCTACTTCATCAAGGCTTTTTTTTAGGTAGCAATAGGTTGAGCCTGCCACCATGTCAGCATAGTCTCCAATATCATCGGAACGGCATGCCCTGTCCCATAAGGATTGACTGCCTGTGCCATGGCTTGATACCGTTCTGGGGTATCCAACAACGTGGAAACGACCTCATGAATACAATGTTGATCGGCACCCACTAACTTGACGGTTCCCATCGTTACAGCTTCAGGGCGTTCAGTTTCATCTCGAAAGACCAATACAGGTTTCCCCAAAGAAGGAGCCTCCTCTTGAACTCCCCCTGAGTCGGTTAAAATGAGTTCAGCGTGTTTCATCCAATGACAAAAGGGTGCATAATCCTGAGGTGCTAAGAGGTGAATTCTAGCGGCAATTGGCAATGAAGGATGACCTAAAATGGCTTCAACCGTCGTTTTCACCTGTGGGTTAGGATGTACAGGCAACACAAGATGCCTATCAGGATACTTCATCAGAAGCTCAAGCAGGGCATGGCAAATGGTGGTGAGACGCTCTCCAAAATTTTCTCGACGATGGAGCGTGACTAACCAGTACGGGGCATCTCCTACCAAGGTACGCTGATGCCTAGGGGCTTTCGTATGTGCTAACGTGTAAAACAATGCGTCAATCACAGTATTGCCTGTGACCGTAATACGCTCAGGTTGAACCCCTAAGCGTATCAGATTTTCTTGTGCCGTTGGTGTCGGTGCAAAGTGAAGCGTACTGACACTATCTGAGACAATACGATTTAGTTCTTCAGGGTAAGGGTTCCAACAGTCATAAGTACGCAACCCAGCTTCCACATGTCCTACAGGGATTTTATTATAGTAACACGCCAAACTCGTTGCAAGAGTGGTAGTGGTATCCCCATGCACTAAAACCATATCGGGTTGCCATTCTAACAGCACCCGTTGCATCCCTGTTAAAACACCCACTGTAATATCAGTAAGCGTTTGGTTCGCCCGCATTAAATTGAGGTCAATATCAGGTCGGATACCAAATAAATCAAGCACTTGGTCAAGCATTTCACGGTGTTGTGCCGTGACACATACCTTTGCATCAAAAGAAGGATGACGTGCCAACGCATTCACAAGCGGCGCCATTTTGATAGCTTCTGGGCGTGTCCCAAAGACACTTAAAATACGACAGGGACGATGAGAGGAAAGGTCAGACATTCAGGGTACGCATCCAATGCCATAGCAGTATAAGACAACCCCTCTATTTTTGGGGTCTTTGTACTATTATAGTAGCGTGGACACTCAGAAAGCAAACGTCAACCCCTTCTACAGCCCATGAGGTCAGTCGTCCAGTACCCTACTCACCCCTCACCTTTCCTTCTTTCACAGAAAGCCTCGTGTTTTACCATGCTTAGTCTACCTCTTGGAGATTGTCCAGCCACTCAGGCAAATCCTTTGACGCTATCCACGCCATTTGAAGGACTCGTGGTCATGGATAAGCCCGTAGGATGGACCAGTCATGACGTTGTCCAATGGGTAAGACGAGTGACAGGAGAACGCCGTACAGGACACCTTGGTACCCTGGATCCCTTTGCAACAGGGGTACTTCCTATTGCGGTGGGGAAACGCATCACTCGCATGATTGAATACTTCCCTGATACGAAAGCGTATGAAGCTGAAATCACGTTTGGTAGCACGACAGATACCCTTGACTGTACAGGAAAGATGATTTCCATTCACCCAGAAGGTACCTCTTATCTCACGCCCGCCATGGTGGAAGACTGTTTACCTCATTTTACGGGAGTCATTCGACAACAAGTCCCGCTCCATTCTGCGGTACATGTGGATGGCAAGAAGCTCTATAAGTATGCTCAATCAGGACTAGAACTCCCTACAGATAAGCTACCCGTCAGAGAAGCCACGATTTTTGAACTCATATTAAACTCGTTTACCTCTGCCGACCCCACAAACAACCTGCCTGCGAAAGCCAAGGTATGGGTACGCTGCGGAAGTGGTACCTACATTCGTTCACTGGCTCGAGATATCGGAGACCGTCTAGGGTGTGGTGCTCATCTTACAGCCCTACGTCGTACCCACCACGGACAACTGACCCTTGCCCAAGCCTTTCAAGGTATCGACCACTACAAAGAACAGGCAAAAAATCCTGAAACACGCCCCGCATTACGTACGACGCTACAAGCGTACTGCATGCCATTAGAAAAAGCGTTGCCTCAGGTTCGATGGACTCCCCATGACCTCACCACTTTGGTCAAACTTTGCCAAGGACAGCCTCAACCCTTTCACACAGGAAGCACCCCTGAGCATGTCCAAGCAAATCAACCCTTACTGGCAATTCATCCTGAAAACCATCATATTGTTGCCATGATTACGCTCAGAGACGGATTACTCCGCCCCTTGAAGGTCTTGGAACAGTATTAAGTGTGTGACTAGGCTAAGGGATAAGTGACCTTATATCCTCCCCAAGTATCGAGTGCCTCGGGCGTAAAAATCTCTGATGAGGGATTCGCAAGTGCATTCCAATGGGTTAAAATCAGCGTTTTAAAAAAAGGTGGACGTAGCTCTTGAGCTTCAAAGGCTTCTTTTGTTAACCACTGAATCTCTTGGATATTTTCAGGGTAGGGAGCTTCCCAAGTGAGAGGTCCTGATTGATAAGCCACAGGAAAAAGGAAATCAATCACATGACGACGGAGCGTGTCAGGGTCTGCTCCTTTCTCAAGGGGAGCGGGGTCAAGGAAGTCACTCACAGAGCATAGTTTCCCACAAGTTACTTTTAACGCAACCTCTTCCTCAAACTCTCGTACTAAGCAAGCTTCTAAACTTTCTCCAAGTTCTAGGGTACCCCCAGGCAAGACCCAGAAAGGGTTTTTATTCTGTTTCATCAGCAGAATTTTATCTTGATGAATTAAAATACCTGCTGTACGTACACGAATACGACTGTTGGCATGTCCCATCATGAACGATGATCCTTCTAGGGTTTTTATATACAACGATTTTACCAAACAAGTCAAAAAGACACCGAGAGATTAGAGAGATTAGACCGCATCCTCATCCCACTGTTGTTGCTGAATGAGGATACACGCATCGCTCACAGCTTGGAGTCCAAGCGAAGCTGCCAAAGCAAGGGCTTCTGGGGACTCGCTACCAGGCTGAAACCATACTCGTTTTACCCCGTGCGTAGCACACTCATGTAACATGGGAGGGACTGCCTGAGGTGGAATCACAAAATCAACCACATCAGGAACTTCAGGTAAGTCTGTAATATGCTGATAGACTTGATGCCCTTCCACTTCTGTCAATTTAGGATGAATCGCATACACTCGATACCCTGCATCTCTTAATGCACGGAAGATAATATTGCCATATTTCTCTCGATGATCGCTCACACCCACCACAGCCCAACATCGTTGTTTAGGAAAACTGATTAAAGGATTCTCAGAAGGCACAGGAGTCACATTCATGGGGTCAAAGTCCTTGAGCAAGTAGCAACCAAATACGTCACAGATTAAGAGAACCTATCACGTGACACAACACATGTCACAAACATTTTCTTCTTCAAAGAATGATTGCATCATACCATAAGCCTTACCTCTCACAAGCCTGACTCAAAGACATTTCATGCTTAAAAATTCGCAGACACATCCGACGGAGGTGCTTGCTTAGGTAAATGACTTTCCACATGCCGATAATGCTGCATAAACTGAGGCGAACGAGACAAAGAGGGCTGTAACATAAGTGCCGTACGATAGTGCTTCCAAGCTTCACGCCAACGCTTCATGTGTTCAAAGCTTTCTGCTAAACGAATGTGAGCTTTCAAAGATTGAGGGACAACCAATGCCGCTTGCTCATATAAAGGGTGTGCTGCCGTAAAACGCTTGTGTGCCATATGGGCATCCGCTGCAAGAATTTTTTGATCCACAAGATTCATTTTTTGTTGCAATAACGTAAGCCCCTGCTGTGAAGCCTCAAGGGTTGTCGCAATCTTGCTCTCTCGTTGCACACGTTCGTAGAAGCCTCTTGCCATACTGAACTCTTGCAATAGTAAAAGCAAATCTGCGGTTTTAAGCACCTCCTCAGGACTGGTTAAAGGTAACTCCCCAAGGGTTTCCCAGCTGTCTTGGTATCGTCGTAACACAAATTGTGCCATCCCCTGAACAAGCTTGGAAGAGGTCATCGAGGGCATAGAACGCTCCTCATCAGAAGGTGTCCAAGGTAGGGGATGGCTCATCGCATCAAGCGCTTTATGAGCTAGGGGAGGAATGGGTCCTGCGGTTGAAAAAACATCAGCACGTGGGAAGCCTGCAAGCCTTTCTAACATCGCTATTTGAGCCTCTGAAAACCCTGTATGAACGCCCTGTTGGACACTTTCCCATACTAGCTTCAGCCAAGCAAGTTCGTCCATCGTAAGCACGGGGTGTGACTGTTTCATGGCTGCCGTGGCTCTGGTCATCCAGCGACCATGCCAACTGGGCATTTCCCCTCCGAAAGGTACGCCAAAGTAAGTGTTTGCGTAGGCGGTATGTGCTGTTAGCCATAACCAATCTCTTTGCTGTGCTGCAGAAAGCGTCTCAAAAGGAAGCACATAAAGCGTATGCAGTGCCTCTTCCAAGCTTTGCCCTCTGGCACGTTGCCACGCTTCTTCCCAATGCTTTGTTTCAGTCACTTCTCGGTGAGGTGCATCACCCCACTGACGACTGGGCCAAGGTTTCCCTGAAGCCTGATACAGTGCGAAGAGCTGTTCCTTCAAGGTAGTACTACAAGGATAGGCCTTTAATAGGGGTTCCGTACGTTGAATGGCAAGGGTGTGCTGCCCTGAAAGTGCGAGCAAACGTACCATGAGTAAGTCTCTGGGTGGGAAGGGCATCGGCCAAGCCTTCTGACTTTGCTGAAGATAGGCTAAGGCTTTATTAGGACTATCAGCCTGTGCAAGGAGCCTTCCCATATAGTAAAGCGTTAAGGGGTCTTGTGGATCCAGCTCATAGGCAAGTTGTAGCATGGCTCTTGCTCGAGGTAAATCTTCAAGATGCATGGCTAAAAGAGCCTCAGCCTGTACCAAAGGAGCCCATGCCTGCCCTTTCAACCCCAAGGCTAGGGTTTTTAAGTGTGCCTGTGCTTGTGCGGTTTGACCTTTTGCCATCGCAAGATGAGCCTCAACCAACAACACGGTAGGATGATTCGCTTGATACGTTTTTGCCATACTTAGTAAATCATCCACCATGGCGGGTGTTTCTTCCAAGCTTGTATCATTGGTATCCCCTGAAGACACTTTACACTGAGTGCCTGCTGTAGGTAATTCATGTTTTAAATAAATCCACCACGCCAACATGGCAAGTAATACAGGGTGTTCGGGGTACTCAAAGGCATGGTCACTCCGCAAAACGCCAATCGCTTTGCCATACTGCCCCTGCCAAGCATACACAGAGGCAACCCCAAGTTGAGCTTCCCAGCTATCGGGCTGACGTTGCCAAGTAGACTGAAACGCACCCAGTGCTTTCCACTCTTCACCTTGTTTCAAGAGCGTCACAGCACCTTGCAAACTACTGTTTTCTAGGAGGGGGAGCCACTGAATCCCGCCAGGTCCTCCTGAAAGTTGATGTATCAGTGCATTCTGTGCTTGCTCTTCTCGAGGCAGGCTACGATTGAGGGATGCTTGATTGGTAGGTAACAGGGCAGTTTCTCCGAGTTGTGGCAGTACACACATGGATGCCACCACCATCAAATAAACGCTCATTCGAAAACGACAAGACGCAATCCATTTCATCGACCGTATCCTTTGAAACCCCAGAAACAATACTTCAGCTCCTTTTAAATGGCTCATTTTAGTCTATGAGGGTTGAGACATACCACCACTCCATGCAGTGTAGCAGTTTTAAGCCTTCCTCTATACTGGTCAAAAAACAAAGTCCCTCAGGCAATGGAGCCAGAGGGACAATGCGTATTCAATGGTTGTTACACGACACTAAACAGTGACACCTATCTCTAAAGGTGTAATGGCACCATGTAACGCTGCCTGTGCAGCCATGGCAGGACTTAACAACATGGTACGCCCACCAGGACCTTGCCGCCCTTTAAAATTTCTATTACTGGTACTGGCACAACGCTCTTTAGGCTGTAGCATATCTCCATTCATGGCAATGCACATGCTACACCCTGGGTCACGCCACTCAAAGCCTGCTTCAAGGAAAAGCCTATGCAATCCCTCTCGTTCTGCTTGAGCTTTCACACGCTCAGACCCTGGCACAACATAGCCCTTCACACCCGAAACAACCTTCTGTCCTGCTTTAAGCCCTTGTTGTACCACACGAGCAGCATCGCGCAAATCTTCAATACGAGAGTTGGTGCAACTCCCAATAAAGACCACATCCACAGGAATACCCGCCATGGGTTGCCCTGCCTCAAGTCCCATATACTCAAGTGCCTCAATCAGGGTTTGGCGTGCTTTGGGGTCTGAGAGTGATTCAGGCGTAGGAAGGGTTTCACTAATGCCCACTGACATACCAGGATGCGTCCCATAGGTCACCATAGGTTCAATGTCTTCGGCTTTTAAACACACAAGAGTATCATAAGCAGTAATACTATCGGTTTTGAGGGTTTTCCAGTAGGCAACCGCCGTTTCCCATGCCTGACCCTTAGGAGCATAAGGCTTGTCCTGTAAATAGTCAAAGGTCACCTCATCAGGTGCCACCAATCCCGCTCTTGCCCCTGCTTCAATCGACATATTACAAAGGGTCATACGCCCCTCCATGGAGAGTTGCTCAATCGCAGAACCAAAGTACTCTAGTACGTAGCCCGTACCACCATCCATACCAATATGACGAATGATGGCAAGAATAATATCCTTGGCAGTTACCTCAGGGCGTAAGGTTCCTTCCACTTGAATCCCCATGACAGGACTTTTCGCTTGGAGCAAACACTGGGTTGCAAACACATGCTCAATTTCACTACTCCCAATACCGAATGCCAAAGCACCAAACGCACCATGCGTTGCCGTATGACTATCACCACAGACGATGGTCATCCCAGGAAGCGTCAAGCCTAGCTCGGGTCCCATGACATGGACAATGCCTTGATTTTCACTCCCTAAGCCAAATAGCGGCACCCCGTGCTGACGGGCATTGGTCTCAAGAGTCTGAACTTGTTGACGTGCTTGAGCATCTTTCCAAGGCTGTTCACGCAACTGCGTAGGAATACTATGGTCAACGGTTGCCACCGTCAACTCAGGACGACGCAAGGACAGACCACGAGAGGCAATGCCTGAAAATGCCTGGGGAGAAGTCACTTCATGAATCAAATGACGGTCAATATAAAGGAGTTCTGGCATGGAAGCATCTGCTTGAACAGAAGCACCCGTAGGAATCGTATGAGCTTGCCAGATTTTATGGTAGAGCGTCGTCATCATGCGTGAAAGAGTCCTCATCCAACAGGAAACATTAAAAATCAGAGAAAGATAAACCTCAAAAGAAGATAGTTTAAGTTTAGTGGAAAAGCACCCCAGATAAAAGGCTACGTCATGCTATATAAAGAACGTTACCCGTCATGCAGTAGCGAAAAGACCATAAAGTGATGTATGATAAAGCCTTGAGTCTAAAAGCCCCCATGATAAACAATAAAACTCACGATAATATGCGATCGTCTGCTAGGGTAGCACCCTATGGCATAGTTATGGTGAGATGCGAGATACACGGAACCTCCATGTGCATGGTTCTTGAGATAACACCCCCCTCTATTTTCACATAAAGCCGTAACGTACCCTCATGTTTTCTTCTCCATCAGGCAAAGTCCACACCTCATTTAAGCAAGTAAATGCTTCACGTCGTAGCATGTCAGAGCATACTAACCCGTTAGAGAAGCACAAAACTTCAGGTATGCTCGCAAGCTTGCATCGTATGTTAGAACCTTGGGTCATGCGTATTTTAGATGCAACACCCTTGGGGATGGATGATGCCTCCTTAGAAGTCATCCAGAGACTTGCCAGTCAAATACAGCAGATGCTCAAGGAAAATAGACGATTGGGCTTAAAGCATATTTTATCAAGAGCCAACTTTGCAGACTTAACGGAGGTGTGCGAGAGGTACTTGAACTTGGAAGATATGAAGCGTTGCTTGGCACTAATGCCCTTAGGCAAAGCCTCTGAGGTCATTGCTAGCTTGGAAACCGAACGACGGAGTGCAGGGCTTTTATCAATGCCAGCCTCCCGAGCAAGTCGTATCCTACGCTTAATGCCTGATGACGATGCCGTAGATATCCTACAAGAACTCCCCTTAGAAGTGCGCAGAAAACTATTAGGCGAAATGCCCACAGATGATGACACCCATTCCATTCATCAGCTGCTCATGGAAGAACCCGACACCGCAGCGGGACTCATGAGTACGGATTATGTCTCCGTATTGGCAGAAAAAACGGTAGGAGAAGCCACGGAAGAAATTCGCCAAGCGTATGAAAAAGACTTTATTTACTATGTATACTTGGTCACACACCAAGAAGAGCTGGTTGGAGTGGTGAGTGTCAAAACGCTTCTACTACGGCAACCAGAAACCCCTTTAAAGCAAGTTGCGATGTTTGACGTGAAGCACATTGAAGCCCAAGCAGACCAATCCGAGGTAGTCACTCGATTCAGAAAATATCATAACCTACTTGCCATGCCCGTCGTGGATGAAACGAATAGACTGCAAGGCATTATTACCTTAGATGATGTACTTGATGTCCTTGAGGAAGAAACTGTAGAAGATATTTATCAGGCTTCAGGGATTTTCCTTGATGACCAAGATGAACGTAACCTTCTGAGTGGTCCCGTATGGAAAGCGGTCCGAGCAAGGCTCCCGTGGCTAAGTGTTACCATTATTGGGCAAATGATTGGCTCACTCATTATTACCCAATTTCATGACACCGTCATTAAAGCCGTGGTGGCAGTATCTTTCATGCCCTTACTCAGCGGATTATCAGGAAATATTGGGTCTCAAACAGATGTCGTAACGGTGCGAGGGTTAGCCCTCAACCAGATTCGTCCTGACAATTTTTTACAAAAGCTTTTCAGAGAACTCATGGTTGCCCTAAGTATTGCCATTATTTGTGCGTTTGCAGTAGGCATAATTAGTTATGTGAGCTATCGTAGTGGATGGTTATCTCTTCTTCTCATGGTAAGTATCTTGGTATCCTTATGTACCAGTGCGGTTCTAGGTATGGTGATTCCTTTTTGGATACGTCAGGTCTTCCGCTATGACCCCGCAGGTATCGGAGCACCCTTTTTAACCACGTTTATGGACATATTAACCTTCAGTGTCTATCTGTTAATTCTCAGCCTATTGTACGACCGAGTGTTTTAACCAAACATCTCATGGTTTCTTCAAAAACATCGACACATACAAACGAATCTTGTCAGAGGCTCATCAAAGTTTCCTGATGTTAAGCTCCAGAAAACACTCCGTGCAATGTGTCTATGCTTTGTGGTACAAGTGAGAGCATAGATTTGTATAGTGTCTTTCATGTTAGAACTTAGCGAATGGAACCATCGCCCCATGATGATGTGCGGTATTGTAGGATACTTGGGAACTCGTCCAGCTATCCCCTTATTAATTGATAGTTTAAAGCGTTTAGAATACCGTGGATATGACTCTTCTGGATTAGCCCTGATGCACGAAGAGTCTCATACCTACCATATCCTGAAAGCTGTGGGTAAACTGTCTAACCTTGACGTAGAAGTGAACGCCCAGCATGATACGCTCGCCCCGTTCCTAGAAAGCTCCCCTGAACGAGTCCTTCACCAAGTAGGCATTGGGCATATTCGTTGGGCAACACACGGTGCTCCAACACAAGCGAATGCTCATCCTCATGAAGGAACTTTCTCACGGATTGTCCTAGTACATAACGGGATTATTGAAAACTACGCTCAACTTAAAACTTGGATTTTAACACAACGCCCTAGCACTGTTTTCACTTCTGATACCGATACGGAAGTCGTGGCTCAACTCTTGGAATTATGCTTAGAGCAACACCCAGCAGGTGCAGAACACGCACCCTTTGAAGAAGTGTTCCGTGAGGCTCTTTCAAAACTGCATGGTGCCTTTGCACTCACAGTCATTGACCCTCGTGAACCTGATAAACTTTACATTGCTCGCCAACAAGCACCTCTACTGATTGGTGTGCTTGAGCCTCCAGGTGAATATTTGGTTGCCAGCGACACCGTGGCAGTTGCACAACATACCAACAAGGTCATTTTTATGGAAAATGGTCAATACGGTATTGTCTCAACGCATGGGATTCAACTTAAAACCCTTGATGGCATTGCGGTGAAGCCTGAAATCTCAACCATTCAAACAGGACAACTTTTGATTGAGAAAAAAGGCTTCAAGCACTACATGCTGAAAGAAATTTATGACCAGCCCGATGTGGTACGTCAAAGTCTTTCAGGACGTTTAACCTCGGCAGAAGCACCTATTACACTCCTTGACCAAGACGGTACCGCCAATACCCAAGCACACAGTGAAAGTTTCACACGCCTACTGCGTGAGGCAGAGCGTGTCATTATTTTAGGATGTGGTAGTTCATACCATGCTGGGTTAGTCGGAAAGTATTTTATTGAGTCTTTATGCCGTATTCCCGTAGAAGTGGAGTCTGCAGGAGAGTTTCGGTATCGTACCCCTGTGATTACCCCTAAAACCTTGGTCTTTGCCATTTCTCAATCAGGGGAAACGGCAGACACGCTTGAGGCTATTCGGATTGTGAATCGCTTAGGGGGACAAACCGCCGTGATTACCAACCGTGAAGAATCTTCCATGACTCGGGAATGTCGCTTCACGTTGCCTGTACGTGCAGGGGTTGAGGTGAGTGTCTGTGCCACCAAAAGCTTTGTGGCACAAGTCGTCGTGTTGTTCCTTATTGGTATGGCATTGGCTGAGGCACGCATTGCCGTAGGGTTGCTAGATGAAGCAAACCTACCTGATTCATTAGCCTCACTTAAAACAGGGTTTTTACATATTCCCGCAGTCATGGAATCGATGCTTACAAACCTAGAGGGCTACAAACATATTGCTAAAAAATATGGTAATTTCAAAGACATGCTCTTTATTGGTCGGGGGATTAACTATCCCGTTGCTCTTGAAGGTGCCTTAAAACTCAAAGAAATTAGCTATTTACACGCTGAAGCTTACTCGGGCAGTGAATTAAAACACGGACCTATTGCCCTACTCGACAATACCATGCCCGTCCTGAGCGTGTTAGCAGAAGGGATCTTGTTTGAAAAAATCCTCTCAAACTGTCAGGAAGCTCGTGCAAGAGATGCTAGAATGGTCGCAATTACCAACGTGGCAGAGCATCCCACATATGGGCAAGTGTTTGATGATATCATTGTGGTACCCCAAACCCTTGAAGCACTGTCTCCTCTGATTATGAGTATCCCTCTACAACTCATTAGCTACTATATTGCAGAGTATCTTGGAAAAGACGTAGACCAACCTCGAAACCTTGCCAAGAGCGTCACAGTAGAATAGCCTGCGTTTTAAATCACAAAAAGCCTTCTTGTTGTTCCTAACAAGAGGGCTTTTTGATTTGCTTCAAACACTAGCGTAAACTGATAGGGTCAAGCTCTAAGAGCCATCGAATCTCATGAGCGTTTAACAAGGGCTGGTAGGTTTGCTGTAAGGTCTGCGTTACGTGAATGAGATGTGCATGAGCCTGACTAGGCTGTAGTCTTTCTGGCAACATGGCAGAGGCAGGGGGTAGCTTCCACACCCAATGACATCGCCAACGGTTTTGAAGTTTTGCAATCGGACACGCAACAGGACCCAGGGGAGGAGGAAGCTCAGGATAAGCTTCTAATGCTTGCTGTAAGGTCTGCTGTAACGATTCTAAGGGCGTGATATGAGGAGAAGAAAAAATCCATCGTGCTAACTGACTATACGGAGGGTATCTCAAAGGTTCTCGATGCTCGGAACGTTCCCACGCATAAAACCCAAGCGTATCTTGTGCTTTAGCGTATTGCAATACAGGGTGCTGGGGTTGCATGGTTTCAATATACACCTCACCCGCTACGTCTCCTCTACCAGCTCGCCCCGCTACTTGCGTCACTAACTGAAAGACACGCTCATTCATTTGAAAGTCAGGCATCCATAAGGTTGCATCGGCTTCTAAGACCCCTACTAACGAAACCTTTGGAAGATCAAGCCCCTTGGCAATCATTTGTGTTCCTATGAGCGTATTTAAGGTTCCTTCTTGCATTTGCTGAAGTACCTCACTCACGGCATGCTTACGTTGCGTCGTGTCACGGTCAAGGCGAGCAATACGTGCTTCAGGCACAAACGTTTGCAAGGTCTCTTCAAGCTTTTGGCTTCCACCCCCAAAAGGTTTTAAACTAGGCATATCACATGAGGGGCAACTGGCAGGCTGTGGCATACGATAATCACACTGATGACACACCGCCACATACTGAGCCATTTTTTGTATATAAAACTTATGCAACGTCAGCGAAACACTACAATGTGGACACTGCAACGTCGTACGACATGCCTCACAGAACAAAACCTGATGATACCCCCGCCGATTAAGTAAAAGCACCGCCTGATGCCCCTGTTGCAAGGTATGTCGTAATTTTTTCACAAGCGTGCGACTCAAGGCCTGTTGCCACACCTGAGAAGGGGACTGCGTCATTTCTTCTTGGGTTAAGGTCTCAGAGACTTTGGGTGTAGGAAGCTCTAGGTACCGTTCATTCGGATGAGTGAGGGGGTCAATAAAGTGTACCTCTGGTAGAGGGTGATGCGTTGGACGCTCGGCTAAACGATGATATCCCCAGGTTTTAAGTGTCAGTGCATAGTACAATTGCTCCACAGTAGGGGTTGCACTGCCCAAAATCAGCTGTGCCTGATGATGGTGAGCCTGATACATCGCCAAAAGTCGTGCATCGTAACGAGGGGCAAGCGTATCCTGTCGGAAGCTTGATTCATGGCATTCATCCAAAATAATGAGACGTAAACGCTTAAAGGGAAGCCATACCGCTGACCTAGCACCCAGTACGCAACTCACCTTCCCCGTATATACCCCATACCAAGTGGCTTGACGCTCAGAGGTACTGAGCTTACTGTGCCAAGGTTTCACCGCCCCTCGCCCAATACGAGCCTCAAAGCGTTGCAATAACTGGGTGGTTAGGACAATTTCAGGAACAAGTACAAGCACCTGTACGGGCTTGGAAGGGTTTTCTTCAAGTGCCTGTGTCAAAACATCCAAAATACGTTGCAAATAAATCTCTGTTTTGCCAGACCCTGTCACCCCATGGAGTAATTGAGGCACTACCATACCTTGAACACGTTGCATGTCATCCTGCTGACGCAAGGTCTCTAAGACATGTGCTTGTTCCGCCGTCAAGACAGGTGCTTGAGCAAGTTGTGATAGGTTGATAGCGGTCGCCGTTTTTCGAGGTGAAACAGCTCGGGCAACAGACCATTCAGGTGCCATACTCCGCACGATATACTGTTTTTGCACCAGTGTCTCTAAGGCACGAAGAAGCTGGGCTTTTTTCAGCGAAGGCATAGTAGAGTCTTGACGTAACTTGAGCTGTATCTGAGCCAGCGTTTTAGGCGTAGCAGATTGTGCATACAGTGTCTGTAAGGCTTGGTATACTTGAGCTTGATGCGTTCCCTCTCTCAATAGCAATCCTTCAGACTGATAGGGTGCATACTTCACTACGGGTGCCACTAAGACTGCACTAGGCAGTGCCATCGTCATACACTCTTGCAGAGACACCCCATAGTACATAGAAACCCATGCTAAGTAAGTATGATAAGACGCATCAAAGAGAAAGTAATCCTGATAGACTTGCTGTACAGGACGAGTCATGAATGCGGGAGGCACATGGGTGATGCCCACAATCACACCCAGCACATGGTTTTTTTGTCGGAGAGGTACTAACACACATTGCCCCACCTTGGGGAGTACCTTTCCAAGAGAACTTGACCATTGATAGGTCAAGCAGCCTGAAGATAAGGTGTCATCAGCCACCATTGTAGAAGCCTCTGACCTCACCTCTGAAAGGGTATCCTCTCGACTCGTCTGACGAATATACTGACCTGCAACCCATACTTCAACCCACAGCGGAGCAGACGGGTTTAACATGCCATGAAACGATGAGCCAAGAGAAAGCATCAAAACTTAAAAGCCTAGAAAAAGATTCACACACAATAAAGAGATGTAACAAATCAAGAAGATAGCTTTATCATACCTTAAGAAAGGGGAGGCGTTCCCCGATATCTTTATATCACCGTATTCTTAACACGGAATACATTGCAGTCATTGAGAGCACTAAAAGACAAAGCCTTACCGAAAAGGGTCATGAAGAGATGATAAATACCGTAAACTTCGGATACCGCATTATTGGACAAAATACCGCGTTAAATCCCCCTACCTTCACAGGGGTACCACAAACAACAGGGGTTCCAACCTTTCCAGGGTTTCCACCTGTACCCACCACACAAACACAACAAGCCTCTGCACAAACCTTTGGTTCCTTTAATCAACCTATCATGAGTACCCCACCCTTTAATCCCAACGCACCATTCCCTAGTACACCTAATACTGGAAATATTCTTCAACAAGTGCTTGGTGGCGTAGCCAATGGGTCAGTCTATCAAGGGCAGCCAGTCTATAATATTGGCATGCCTGCCCCAAAACAAACCAGCTTATTAGAAAATCTTGTCCCTGCTTTGGTCGGAGGGGGACTCGGCATTATTACAGCCTTGATTCAAAAAAGTAGTCAAAACGAAGCCATTAAAGCTCAAAAAGACTTCAGAGAGAAAGTGCTTGAGACACTATCGAACTCAGGAGCGAATGCGACAACCAACGTTACCGTGGGAAGAAATGAGACGAATAAGCCTCCCTTAACCATTGCAAAGAAGCCAAGCACCTCAAGTCACATCGTTCCCACAGAGGAAGATGCTAAAACTATAGATACAACAGTAAAAAAGGATTCCAAAGTAAAAAAAGGGACATCCAAAGAGCCTAAAAAGCCTATTACAAATGCCTCAGCCAATGCGTTTGCGAAAACCTCTTCTTCATTCAGAAAACTTATGACTTAGGCTATCAGCGTAAACGCCTAAACATTCGGGTGAACTACGATAAAATCTGAACCCATCGTAACCAAACCCGTTTTATGTAAACGGTCAGCTAAAAAAACAGCACTGAAGTAAAACTTAATGGTCTAACTATCGTAAAGACAAAAGATATGAAAGGCAATTTTGAGGGTATGAACGGTTTTATTACTTTGAACAGCAAGGCTGTTTACCGTTATCTGATGTTTTATAAACAATAGTAATCAACAGTAATAAGTTTCATACTCCCCAAGAAAGGCTTTTGATGATGCAAAGTAGCTCTATTTATGGTGCTTATCCTCCTCCTATCCCGAATACAGGAAGTAAAGGTGCTGTCACACGACGTTACGCAGACTATGAAGATGGATTCACGTTTAATAGCTTAGATGGTCGCTACACGGATACTCCGTTTGGTGGGTTCTATAGTGAGCGCAATACAGGGGATACGTTTGAGCGTTCCTTTCAGAAGGGCACTGAAAAATGGACCACCATGTATAAACGCAATGGGTCAGGTATTATTGATCAATATGTACGTCCAGGCTCAGGAAATATAACATACAGAGTAACTCCCTTAGGAAGACATCGGGTCTTAGAAAAAAGCAACTATGACGAAGGTGCTATTTTGGGAAGACTCCCTAAAGACATACAATGTGATGAAGTCCGAAAAAGCTTCAAAGCGGGCGAAGGAGGTAGGATGGAGCTACTAGACGGACAATGTTTTGATATCTTTCAAGGGCAGTTTGCCGAAAAAAACCTTGACAATGGCTATGTACAACGTCGTTATACAGATGAAACCTCTGGTAACACCTTTAAAACCATTTATGATAGAGAAGGTAAGATCAGTCAGCAATTTGCAACAGACAAAGAAGGCAACGTATATGCCATCACAAAAAACGGGTGGGAATACCAGCCTCCAAAGCTTAATTAAACGTGATAACACCCCAAAGCCTTAAAATAATCTTAGGCAAACTTGCGTTGACACAGGTTGTAAAGGTATGCTAAGGATACTTTAAAAGTATGCTAAGTATTCTCCTTTCCCTGTGTCAACACACGTTTGTGATTAAGAAAGACTCCTTCCCTCATGATGGATTATCGTCAACTAGGACGCACTGATTTAAATGTAAGTGTCATTTGCTTAGGTACCATGACGTGGGGACAGCAGAATACAGAGGCTGAAGCCCATGAGCAGCTTGAGTATGCCATAAGCGAGGGGGTCAATTTTTTCGATACTGCGGAAATGTATGCCATTCCTCCCACAGCCGAGACCCAAGGACTCACGGAAAAATATCTAGGCACTTGGCTTGCAAAACACCGACACGCACGAGATAAGTACGTGGTTGCCACCAAAGTGGTAGGTCCTACCCTAAACCCTATGTATGGGTTTCATTGGATTCGGGGCGGAGAAACACGCTTTAATTCAACACACCTCAACCAAGCCGTGGAAGGTAGCTTGAAACGCCTACAAACCGACTACATTGACCTTTACCAACTACACTGGCCTGACCGTGAGGTTAATACCTTCGGAGAACTCTTTTTTGAGTACCCTCAAAGCAAGCAAGAAGAGGTTTTAACCCCCCTTTTTGAGACCCTTTCTGCCTTACAAACCTTACAAAAAGAAGGTAAAATTCGTCATATCGGCGTATCCAATGAAACTGCTTGGGGCGTTATGCAGGCTTTAAAACTGGCGGAAACTCACGGATTACCTCGCATTGAAAGTATTCAAAATGTGTACCACTTGATGAATCGTGGATACGAGCTTGGCGGATTAAGCGAAATAAGCTATCGTGAAGATGTAGGACTCCTTGCCTATTCTCCTCTTGCCTTTGGGTTACTCAGTGGTAAATACCTTACGGGTACTATCCCGAAAGGTAGCCGTATTGAAGTGTTTGGAGGACGCATGCAGCGCTACCTTCGCCCTGAAATTACCACGTTCACCCAACGTTATGTAGATCTTGCAAAAGCTCATGGGCTATCGCCTGTACAAATGGCACTGGCTTTTGTAAACCATCGTCCCTTTGTCACCAGTAATATTATTGGTGCCACGACCATGGCACAGTTAAAAGAAAACATTGCCAGTAAAAACGTGATACTGTCTCAAGAAGTCCTTGACGCTATTAACACCATTGCCCTTGAAAATCCTATCCCAGCAGCCTAGCCAAACCTTGTTTTAATCCCCAAAGCCACTCTCCTTGGAACAAAGGACGTTTTAAGGAAAAAAGTGAAAGAACCCCACTAAAGGGCTATACTGTCAGTGTGACGTATTGACTCTTTCTGCAAAAATAGTCGTTTGTTGTTCACTCATTGTACGTTGATGTGTGTCTTTCGTATCCTCCTTCAGGGGCTTAAAGCCTCATTCGCTGACACTTTATGATTTACCATCTTCAAATCCAATGCCCCTTACCTGTAACGCCTCAAGCATTGTGGCAATATTATGAGAGGCTTTTTGTATTTGAGCGTCTGTCCCCTCCGTGGGAACCAGTCAAGGTACATCATCAAAGCTGGTTACAGGCATTTAAACACTGGCTCTCTCAGCCTGAAACAACTTCCCCATGTCCGTTGCCTTTAAGCTACCCCTTAACAGAAGGTAGTATTCGATTATTTGACGTACCTTTGATGAACTTGGGGTTTATACAATTCCCTTGGGTCACGTGGGAAGCACTCCACGAGTCAGTGCAACGAGGGGTCAAGTTCCAAGACTTTCAACTTCGAGGTCCTTTCCAAATGTGGGAACATCGCCGTGAAATGCAAGCATGCCTCCCCTCAGGAGAACTTTGCCCTTTAGGCATGAACCATCCTGATGCCACCACAGGGATGGAAACACACTTTCTACGGTTTACCCTTCCCTACGGAGAGTTAGGGAGTACACTAGGCAGACACTTTGTGTATCAAAAAATATACCGTATGTTTCGGTATCGTTTTCGGCAATTATGGGATGACCTTATACGTCGGAAAACACTTCATGCCCTTTTACCCTCTTCTAAAACCTGTATTTGGCTTGATAGCTCTATCCCGCATGCTTTACGGCACCCTTTGGCATGGTATTTGAATACCATGGGATATGAAGTGCTATTGGGAGATTGGTTACCTGAAGGTTTTACAGGCTTCAGTGAGGCTCAAAAAGAGACACTTCAGTTAAAAGCCATCATCACAGGAGAACATCCTAGCAAGGCATTTCACTACCACTTAGAAGATAGCACTTTAGGGCATATTCAACTGGTGGAGTATCCTGATAGCCTTTACGCTTTGAAAGAAGAACCCTTAGAGCCGCTGCACTTACTTGATACGCTCCCTGAAAGTCTTGAGGTTGCCCTTGCACCTCATCTTACCAACGCAGAAAGTTCATCCCGGTATGCCTTACTGTGCTATGGGGCATTGGTAGCAAACCGTGGCGAGCCCACATTACTACAGAAAAGTAAAACATGCCTTAGCACACTGAAAAGTCATGAAGCCCGAGAACATTGGGGCTTTCGCTGGAGTACCTTGGATGATATTGCCGATGCCTTACTACCTATCCTCCATCGGGTGATTACAGGGGAAAGCTCCCCCGAAGCCACCCGCCATGGCTTTGAACAATCCAGTTTTCTGACCGCTATGGCAGAAGAGGGTACTGGCGTGGAGCATCCTGTGCAAGCCTCTCCTCTTGCCGTCTCTTTTGTGGCACACCCTCAAGCCGTTTCACTCCAAGAAGTGTTAAAGCATACACAAACGTTGGAAAGTATCTTACATAATATCCCCTTTCCCCATCAAAGTATGAAGCAAGCAGCAGGGCTTAAAGTGTTTGAGCTGCATGACCTTGAACTCCCAGAATATACACGGCAAAGTACGTTAGCAGGGCATGCGTTGCCCGTGTCTAGGTTTGAACATTTTCAAGATGCGTGGCAGTTTTACTATGGATTATAGTGTGAAAAGCAACCGCTTCCCCATGAGTTCTCTCCCTTCAGACGAGGCTTTTTTAACCCCTCGACAACGTCAAGAAGCGTTTGAAGCTGCCTTTCTTCACCCCTATGCCATGCCAAGTAGTGCCAGTGTTAGACATACGCCCAGCCCTGAGCCTTGCCCGATACGCTCTAGGTTTCAACAAGACAGAGACCGTATTTTACATAGTAAGGCGTTCCGTCGACTAAAACACAAAACACAAGTGTTTATTTCTCCTGTGGACGACCACGACCGTACTCGTATGACGCATTCGCTTGAAGTCACACAAGTCAGTAGAACCGTTGCACGAGCGTTAAGACTCAATGAGGACCTCACGGAAGCCATTGCACTAGGGCATGACCTAGGACACCCTCCGTTTGGACACGCTGGAGAAGAAGCCCTTACCACGATTTTTCAAGACCATGGCGGGTATTCCCATACACGACAAAGTTACCGTATTGCTACGTTATTAGAGCCTCTCAACCTGACTCAGCTCACCCTAGGAGGGATGCTCGCTCAAGGCTATCAAGAAGAGCGTATGCTAGAAAGTACCCCAAGCTTTCCACTTTTTACAAGCTTAGAAGCAGAAGTAGTGAAATTATGCGACCGCATGGCTTACTTGCACCACGATGTAGAAGATGCCACTCGGGCAGGACTCATTCAGGAACATCAGATTCCCCAAGCCATCACTGACATACTGGGAAACTCTCGGAAAGAACGCCTCAATACTATGGTATTGGATTTAATTCAAACCACAGCACACACCCTTCAGGCACTTCCTCAGCAGACAGAGACCTTGGGTACACTGACCTATTTACAAACCCATGCCTCTACCATTGTGAGATGTAGCCCTCCTGTGTATGACAGCATGATGGCACTACGCCGTTGGATGTTTGATCATGTCTACCACCATCCGCTACAACTAGAAAATAAAGCCCGAGTGGAACGACTCTTACAACATCTTAGTGCCTACTACACCTGTCATCCAGAAGCCTTACCTCTGTGCTATAGTCCAGAGGGAGAATTTGCACATTTACCCTTACCTCAGCGTATTTTAGATTATCTTTCTGGCATGAGTGACCGCTTTGCTGTCATGACCTTTGAGAAAACCCACATGCCCCATCAGCACCATCCCATGCCCTAACCCATTAGGGCATCAGAGACTTTATCATGAACACCGTAATGTCAGGGTGTGTATGTCCGTTGTTACCTTGTTTGGTAGTAGGTGTAAACCCAAGCTTTTTAAAAAGAGGTACCGCTAAAAGGTGTGGTGCCGTTTCCATGTACGCATGGGTATAGCCCTCGTACTGACACTGTGCTAAAACATGCTCAAGTGCAAAACGCCCTAAGCCCTTTCCTCGTAACACAGGACGAAAGTAAAACTTAACAATCTCTGCCATACGTTGCACCTCGGAGGCAACCTGATGCACAGCACGCTCAGTTTCTCCCTTTAACGGCTCATAGCCGATTAAACCTAACACCGTTTCAGGTGTTTCAAGAGGCACTATCGCAAAAAACTGAGACCCTGGAGTGTTATCTCGGTAGTTTGGTAAATCAGCAAGTTCAGCATCATACGCCGCACACCCTTCACCTGACATCCCAAAGCTCGCCAGTGTCTCTATCACCAAGGCTCTTAGTTGCGAAGCATCCGCATCAATAATAGGGCGTATTTCGTACGCACCATACTGAGAGGTCATGGGCATTATGCGTGTGTCTGTGGTCATACACTGTTTCCTTTACACTAAGAAACCCCAAGGTTCTTCTACAAGAGAAGAACCCCAAGGTTTACATGGACAACCGGAGCTAAAGCAAAAAGATTAGTCTTCTTGTTGGGTTTTGTCTACACCTTCACCCAACACGTAACGTACCAATGTGCGTACTTCCAAGGTATCTCCTAACGCAGCACCCACTTCTTTTAACATGGCTTCCACCGTTTTAGAGGGGTCTTTCACAAAGGCTTGCTCAAGTAACACCACAGCCCCTAAAATTTTGGATACACGACCTTCCACAATTTTGGCACGAATGGCTTCGGGCTTACTGGCAAGGTCTTCTTTACCCATTTCAATACGGGTTTCTTCTTCAACCACACTACCAGGAATATCGTTACGAGAGATGTACTGAGGGGCATACGCTGCGGCGTGTAATGCAATGTCTTTGGTCAAAGCTTGGAAAGCCTCAGAGTGTGTAGTCTCAGCTTTTTGAGCTGTGAGCGCCACAATAACCCCAATTTTACCGCCACCGTGAATATAGGTATGCAGTAAACCAGGTTGTCCGTCGGCAAGGGCTACTTGCTCAAAACGACGCATTTTCATGTTTTCACGGATGGCACCCACGGTATCAGTCAGCATGGTTTGTAAAGCTTGCCCATTGTCATTCATAAGCCCCTCTACCTCAGTAGCAGTGGTAGTTAATGAGGCATCCCCCATGGCGTTCACCATTGCCACGAAACGTTCATTTTTCGCAGCAAAGTCCGTTTCGCAGTTGACTTCCACAATGGCAGCACGGCGTTTGTCTTCAGAAAGACGTGCCACAATTAAACCTTCTGCTGCGACACGAGCCGCTTTTTTCTCAGCAGTGGCAGCACCCTTTTGACGCAAAATTTCACGTGCTTTTTGCAAATCGCCCTCAGCATCGGCAAGTGCTTTTTTAACATCCATCACGCCTGCGCCTGTTTCTTCACGCAAAATCTTGATGGTTTCCATACTAATGGTTACGGTTGACATCATCATAAAGAACTCCTTAAATAAAAAAGGAAAGAAAGTGACAAGAAAGCATCACACTTAAACTTACAATGAAACCGCAGGGAAGCACGGACGCTTAAAACGCTGACTCCCTACGGTTTCTAAGACAATCCGAACCTTAGCCTTCAGCTTTAGCGGTTTCTTCGGCTTTATCTTCAAAGCGTACGGTGGCGGTATCTTTACGAGACTCACGACCTGCAATAATGGCATCTGCCAAGCGAGAGGTAATTAAACGCACCGCTTTCAAGGCATCATCATTCCCAGGGATAATGTAATCCACTAAGGTGGGGTCACAGTTGGTATCGCAAATAGCCACAACAGGTACACCTGCTTTATTGGCTTCAAGGATAGCGTTATTTTCTTTGGGCATATCCACTACAAAAATAACATCAGGAATGCCACGGATGTCTTTCACCCCGCCAAACATACGTTGCAGTTTGGTAAGCTCACGGTTAAGCACAGAAACTTCTTTCTTAGGAAGACGTGCGAAATGACCGTTCACGCTCATTTCTTCTAACTCACGTAAGCGGTTAATACGGGTACGGATGGTTTCATAGTTGGTCAACATCCCACCAATCCAGCGTTTCGTGATGTAGTACACGCCTGCACGTTTGGCTTCTTCTTCAATGATTTCAGCCCCTTGACGTTTTGTACACACAAACACAATGCGTTTCCCTTGAGCAGATGCTTGCTTTAAGAACTCATAGGCATGATTAAAAAGAGGAACCGTTTTGGTTAAGTCAAGAATGTAAATCCCGTTACGCTCGCCCCAGATAAAAGGCTTCATTTTAGGATTCCAACGACGGGTTTGGTGTCCGTAGTGGACACTGGCTGACATGAGTTCTTCAAGGGTAATGGCTTGTGTAGGTACAGTATTCATCATATAGGATTCATCATTTCTAACAGGAAACAAGCGTTCTACAGCGTGAGGGTAGCAGAAATCCCGTTTACTTTCACGGGTGGCTGACATTAACACGGTGTGGACACAATACACTTTACACCGCATTGAAACGGTATAAGTGCGTACTGTAGAACATTGAACACAAATGCACGGTATTTATGCCACAGTAGCCTTTATTGTGCTAGAAACACAGCCCACATGCAAGCCATGCCCGCCCTATGAAAATGGGGGTTTCTCAATGAGGGGAACGGTCTCAATGCCACCATAACGTTTCCGCCAGAGTACTTCTTTTGAAGCACGTCTTATACCTTAGTCGCATCAGCATACAGCGTGACGTAAGCGTACACATATCGATGGTCATGCGTACCATTCACTCGGTAAATACGGATGCTTTCAATGCGTTGTTGTGCATGCCATGTGTGAAAAGGCTCTGCTAAAACACGGTGGATATACCCAAGAGGAGTACCCTGTAACGTCACGCTCATAGCGTGAGGGTCATACTCATTTTCAGGCTCAGGCACGAGGGTAAGAGGCAAACCCTGCATAGCCTCAGGCGATAAAGGAGACTCCACTGCTTTAAAATAGTGCGTATCACATCCTGCAAGCTGAATGATAAAACGAGAGCCTTCTTGAATACCCTCTAATTTATTCACCACATGAAAGGGGTCACCCGAAATACGCCCCCCTGTGTACGCCAGAAGGGTAAAATCATCATAGGTTATATCAGGGTTTAAACAAAACGCTTGTAAGTAGTCTCGGTAATCAACACGGTGTCTAGGGGGGCAACGTTTACCAAGAAGTGCCACAGGATTTTTATAAAGCCGCTGAGGGTCTTCAGAAGACATCACAAACGCAGGATGTTCCTTAAACCCTTGGGCTTTTGCCTTATGCAAATCAGCATGGTACTGGAAGTGGGTTTCATTAAACCAACCCACTTCATGGTGTCGTCCTTCAGGGTCTTTCCACACAAGATATAGTTTTAGGGGCTTATGAACAGTAATGGGGTCAAAGGTTACCATAAGTATGTTTTCTAAAATCACAAGGTCTCTTTAAAGGCTGTATATAGTGCTAAAAAACGCTTTTCTAAGAAACGACCTATAAAGGTTGCTCGCTCATCTGAAAGATGATACTCACTGGGAATATGTTTAATCGTTAAAGCGTTGTCTAACAAACACATCACAAAAGTAGGATCATAAGCATCAAAAAACTGGGTTCCAATTTGGGTATATGCTCTTATATTATACTCTTTGAAAAAATACAACATCTCTGGTAACTTAAGCCATACATCTGGCTGAGTCGATAAGCGTAATTTGGCTTTAAAGCGTTTAAACTGTTGTTCATGGTTATACTGACTCAGGCTTCCTCGATGGTCAAAAGCAAATGAGCTTCCTAAATCATATAAAGGACTCAATTTTGTGTCCCTGATAAGTTCCCAATTTTCATGGTGTCTATCTTGATTCGCAATCAGGGTATCAAATAAACAAAGCTTTAACCAATACTCAAATGAAGCTGGTATTCGCTGAGTATGCTCTAAAATAACATCAAGGTAATGCTTTTTCCCTTTTTCAGCATCATACTCATCAATAAGGTCAGTCAAAAAGATATGCCCTGTTATCCAAGCTTCCTTAGGCTTTTTAAACCAAGAACTCAGCACCCCACACGTAAACTTAACCTCAGGGTGTCCAAACCCTACACAAGTTTCAGCCATAGGTAAACCGAACGATAGCCCTAAGTGATAGGCAAGCACTTCTGACCAAATTTGGTGATAATACAAAATGGGTTCTTCGTCAGGCTTGTCTTTTCTTTGGGCAACACTCTTAAAGAGATACCATGTACCATCTTGATACAAGACACACTTAGACAAAGCACCTACAGGAAAATTCTGATAAAGAGTGTCTGAATCAGTCTTTTGAAATGTAGAGACATCAATGACACTAATGATCATATGCTTTTCACACCAACCCAAGCAAAACACAACATTAAAATTATACTCCAACATTTCTACTCTCAGTGTCAACATCATGACTGTAGGGGTGGTTTACGAACCACCCATTGATGCCAGGGGGGAGTGGGTTGGCGGGCGATCCATGAATCCCCCCTACACATCAATACCCTACACTCTCCAATTTCTTATGTCACCTTTTTTACTGTAACACTCGATAGCATTGCAGAATCGCCTCATGGAACTCAGTAGGTAAATCTTCCCATCGGTGTAACTGCACTTCAAAAGGTAAAAGGCTCTCAGTTAACGCTTCTTGCAAAGCAAAAACATCACCAGATAAAGCCCCAAACACAACACAGTCTAAATCAGATCGGGCATGAGCTGTGCCTGTTACCCGAGACCCATACGCCCATATCGTTTTATCAGGTAAATACTGCTGAAAATACCCTTGTAATACGTCATAATAGGCTTGGGAAAAGCCTAACCCTACGGCATGGTTTACCATGGCTGGTGGCTCATTCGTTCATAGAGTTTAATCGCCTCAGGCAGAAAACGAGCAATCACGTTAAACGCCTCATCTGCTTTAAGCTGGTTATAATCGTGACTGGTGGCACACCGTTGCTGATTAAAATAAATCCATGGTTCAGCATCCTCAATCACATGGGCAACAAATGCTTTTTTAAACACACCATTGGGGCTTCCTGGAACGTCGGTTAAGCCTTCTTGGGTTTCTAAATATTTTTTAAGATGTTTCCACAAGGTATCAAAGCACACCTCAAAACGCTGTATGCAAGACTCTCTCATGGCTTCTAGTAAATACAGCGGTAGCTCTTTTTGATGTTCAAGATACTCATGATAACGTATTTCTAAACGCTTTAAAGTCTGTTGAAACTTGTGATAATTCAGTAAGTAGGTCATGAATGCAATACCTCATTGAATGGTTGAACTACTTTACTGACTCTCTTTTTCTTTGCGGGGGTTTCGGTTTTGGCAAGGGGACGAACCGCCTCTTCGTAAAGGTCAAACAGAAGTGCGACTCGTTCAGCATCGTGTTTGAAAGGGGTTGATTGATAACACCCATCCACGGCTTTGTCTAGGGCGGTGTGTGCCTTGCGGAGTGCATGAGGCATACTTACAGGGTCGTACAGGGTGGCAAGCGTAGCCCCTGATGCAAGATGAGGCGTGCGCGCATCTAATACCGCTTGGGCAAGGGTGCTAAGTTTTGCGTGCTGGGCGGGGGAAAGGGGTGGCCATACAAAGTTGTTATACACCAACTTGTTGGAATAACGGTAATCCCCCTTCAACCTACCTGCGACAACACGCATCCAAGCCATGTGCATACGACTGGTGAGAATGGCAAAATGCCATAAGGTTGCATCGGGAACAAAAGAACATAAGTTACTCGCAATGACGTTTGAAGATACCATCCCCATAGGAACATATTCACGACGTTCAGAGGACACAAGAGGAATCACTAAATAATCACTATTGGGCTGACGAATAGCCTGAAACTCATATGGCTTATCAGCATCTTTAACGGTAGCTTGTGCAGTGCTTTGTAGGCGGAGTAGTTTTACTGCCTCTACCCGTCGTTTTACTTCTGGGTTCGCACGCCATGCTTGGGGTGGCACCTCTTTAAGCCATAAACAATAACGGGCTTTGCCGTTAATAAACTCTTCACTGCCCATAAACGGACGTATCCAGTGTTCAGGCACATGGTGGGTATGTATCAGGATTTCTTTTTCTTCAGGCGATAATAATAAATGCCCACCATCAGTAGGCTGAGACCCTTTCGTCATTATTGGAGCAAAAGATTCTATTGGTTTACTTCTACCTTCTACCCAAATAGGTTTGGCATCTTGTAAATAGGGGTTAATGGTTTTAGCAGTTTGTTGCACTGCCTCACTTTTAGGCGTTTCATAGCTAAACAAAAGCGGTTGCGGGCATGGTGTCAGGGCAAACCCCAAAATAATACAAAACACAGCCGCTTTATTGGGGGCTTCATTACTCCATTGAAAGGTTTGGTGTGCAAAATGCAACTGCACCCCTTTCTGGGTGAGTAAACGCCACAACGGGGCGACTTGTTCGCCTTGACAAATGCTATTGGTACTTACAAAGGCGGTTTTTATCGATGTCCCTTGCATGTACTCACTGGCTTTATAATGCCAACACGCCACATAGTCTAGTTTTTTGGCTGTGTCAGAAGGGAAGACACCTGCAACATCTTCTTTTTGTTCAGCAGTTTGATAAGTCGTTCCTCTGAAAGGCGGATTGCCTACAATATAGCTTAAACGCTCCCGTGGGCATACGGTGTCCCAGTCAAGCCTTAAGGCATTGGCACAATGAATATGAGGTTCATGCGTAATGGGCAAGCGGTCATCAATAGGGTAATTGGTGTGTTGGCTAAGGTACACACTCATTTGATAATCAGTTACCCACAAGCTTAAACGGGCAATTTCCACCGCCAGTTCATCCAGTTCAATACCGTACAGCTGTTCCACAAACAAACGGCTCTTGTAAGCGTGAAACAGGTGGGTATTTAATAAGGGGTCGGCAGTGTCTAAGGCAATCAGGGCTTGAATTAAGGTGGTTTCAAGTTTACGAAGCTCTCGGTAAATAATCACCAAAAAGTTACCCGTACCACACGCAGGGTCCATCACTTGCAAGGTTGCCAATTTGTCCCAGAAAGCTTCTAGGCGTTTACGCTTCGGTGTGGCACTTAGGGCTAAAATACTTTGCAGTTCGGTATTTAAGGCATCTAAAAACAAGGGACTAATCACCTTGAGAATATTTTTTTCACTGGTGTAGTGCGCGCCAAACTCTCGGCGGTCTACCCCGTTCATAGCCGCCTGAAACAAGCTCCCAAAAATAGCAGGAGACACATGCGTCCAGTCTAACGCGCAACAGTCCAGCAATAACTCTCGTTGCTCAGGGGTAAAGGCGGGCTTTCTCAGCGGTTGCGCAAACACACTGCCATTCACGTAAGGAAACGCTTTTAGGCTTTCATCTAAATGCGTTTGTCGTTGAGAGGTGGGGGTATTCAGCACCTCAAACAACTCATCTAAAAAGCGTCCTGTGTCTCTGCCGTCCTCCTTCGTGTGTTGACGTAAGGCATCGGCAAAGGCGTTTTTCTCAAAAATCCCGATGTCTTCGGCATAACACAAAAACATGATGCGTACTAAAAACAAGCGGTTCGCATGTGCCTCATAACCGTTAGTTAATAGGCTTTGGTAAAGGCGTTGCAGTTTTTCAGCCGCTTTAATATTAATGGGGTCTTCATCTTGGTAGTGTGTCGCAATGCCCCCCGTCATAAAGGTGAACACGTGCAGTTTATCAGGGAGTTCCTGTAAAGTGAGTTCGTAGCGGGTTTTTGTATCAACCTCTTCTAGCACGAAGTGTGCAAAGTCGCTCACCATCACATACCGAGGAAGTTCATTGTCTTTCAAACCTTCAAAGTAGCCATACGCTTGTGCGAGTGCGTCATTCAGGTTTTTACCTCGGCTTTTATGCTCTGCCAATAACACACCAGGCCAGAAACAATCAATAAAGCCCCCTTGTTTATTGCCAAAACGCTTGGCTTGAGCTTCAAAACTTGCGACCTTTCGGCGTGAAATACCAAAAATATTAAAAAACTCGTTCCAGAAAGAGTCTTTTTCAGCCCGTTCACGGGTTTCATGTTGCCATTCGTTCACAAATTGAATGGCACGGCTTTTACGTTCGTTGGGGGTAAGAAGTGTCATAGGTTCACTTTGGGGTTCGCATCATCAAGAGGGGGAAACGTACCCTTTAGTATAATACAAGCCTATGGTGAAATGTCTAAAATATCATAGCAAAATGAGAAAAAGGGATGCTTACTGCTCATTGTCTTTCAGAGGTTCAATGTGGGGTAAGGCGATACGAGCCGATAAAGCCATAAGATCTGTTTTTAATTTGGGTAAGTCATTCAAGACAATAGGAAGCACCACTTTCCAATTCACGCCATGGTATTCATGAATCAGTCGATTTCTCAATGCAATGATAGAACGCCAAGGCACTTCTGGAGCTAACATTCTTATTTCTGGTGTTAGTTGATTTGCTGCCTCTCCTAACACTTCTAAGTTACGAATGATCGCATCCCTGCATAGGCGAGATGCCATAATATCTTCTGAGGTTTTCCCCTCATAAAACGTCTCGATGGTCGCAATACAATCTAACATATCATCAAGGAGTAACTCAGGATAACGCCTAGACATGGATAACCTCTTTTGAAATATACTTCCAAGCTTTAGGTTTAATTTGAGAACGTTCTACCAAATCGACACGAAAACCTAGACGCTGTTCAAAGTCAGCAACCATATCAAAAAACTCAAACCCCATGGGAGCAGTCATATCAAGGAGTACATCCACATCACTTTGAGGGGTGTGTTCTCCTCGTGCAACACTTCCAAACAAAGCAAGGTTATCAATGGGCCAACGAGCCTGAAGGCTTTCTTTTTCTCGACGTAGAATGGCAATCACTTCTTCTGTGGTTTTCATCCCCTACAAACCTCTCTAATTCAATGCTGAGGGTCTACACACCATGTAGTAAGACTTAGAAGAGTACCCTCCCTATAGCTCAAATAAAAAAGCCCTAGGGGAGGGTACTGCTAAGTGTATGGTGTTACGCCATGGTGAATCCTTTCGATTCACCCTCTAAGGAATACTCAGGTGCCCAAGGCATTGCACGGTAACGGGGCAACACTTCGGCAGAAGTGAGTAACCCAAAAATACCACGACGCATCAGCTCTACCCCACGATTCATGAACCCAAGAGCGGGCCCACACACATTATCTACCATGGTGGTGGCATCGCCTACGTGAAACTCATGGGTGGTTACCTCACCAGCAAGCGTTTTACCTGTCACTTTGACCGTGGTGGTGCAAGGTTTTTTGGCATGGCGAGTATCTACTAGCCCGCCTACGGTGACACGCTCCCGTGGGCAAATTCCTGTAAGTTCTAAAATAATGTCATCGGCATGCTCCATGTTACGCAACTCTAGCAAGCCGTTACGCTCTTCAAGGGCTTGCAGAATATCAGCATCCGTCATGGCTTCTACTTGGGCATGGGTAAATCCGGGAACGTGAAGGAAGTCTTCCTTGATGGTGCCACGATAGGCTTCCCAGTTGCTGACTCCTACACCAAACCAAATATCAATGTTTAACACTTCTACAAACGACTGTGCCGCCACAGCCGCCACAGTGCTTAAAAAGCCCGGCGTTGCACCCGCTCCTGTAATATGAAGAATAGAATTACTGCGTAACAAACGCTCAAGAGGAAGCAATGTTTCCACGGCAGAAGTACGCTTGAGGGCATCCACAACCACCCCTTGGAAGGGGGTTCGGTTCGCAATGGTTTCAAGCGTTGTAGCATAAAAATTCACTGGAATATTAGGCACTGCTAAAAAGACAGCATCTAGCTCATGCCCATGCTCTTGCAAGAGTTCAATCATAGCGTTTTGTAAGGCGTTTACTCTCTCTACACTGCCTTGAAAAGGGTCGGTATCTAGTGCTTTTAAACAAGGCACCTGATGAAACATCTCGGGGGTAAACCCATCAGGACTGTAAGCCCATGCGGAACTGTCAGCCAGTGCCGTTACTTTGAAACCTTGACGAGCGTTCGCCATGGCGAGCATACCACGCCCTAAGCCACCAAAGCCAAGAATTGCCATACGGATGGGAGGAACACCCTGTGACATTTCAGACGCATCAGAAGCATGGGGCATAGAAGAAAGGGGATTATGTGCAGGAGACATAGGCGAGTTCAGGGGTTTCAAGCTGGGTGGAATAACGAGACAAACGTACAGAGGACAGCAAAGAAGAGAACACCGAAAAAGAAGACCTGTTATAAGGATAAAGTAAAGAACATGCTTTTGGCTATGTTATCGTTACGACCATTTGCATCAAAGGGTTTACAACTTGTAACAAACAGAACCGTTTAGAAGACTTTACGAAAGGAAAGCTCTTTACTTTACAGGAGCATCTTTTAAAGTCAGGACTGTATTTTCACGCAGTGAAGACCTTTAAAAAACACCCTACCCTTATGGTAAAAAAAACAGATAAATTTGCAAAGACTTTTTCTTAAAAAGAGAAGACCTCACCCTACCCTAGCAGATACTCTGTTAAGTGCTTTTTTGCTTCAGCAGAAGACTTTGCACATGCCAGTGAAAACCGTAGGCATTTTTACGCACTTGATGGGTTTTATTCTCATGTACCCCTAAAAGTTTTTCTTTTAGCATGGCGTTTCGGTTTTAAGCTCCTCTCTTTTTCACCTCTTAAATTGTCCACCACTGGGGTAAACTCTCATGATGACCCACATCGGTTCACAACGTTTCGGAAATACTGGGTATCCTCACACACTTCCTGGTGCCTTTGGGCGACAAGCAGGACGTGCCTTTATTAAAATGCAAGACACTGACCCTCTACGTGCTGTACAAACGCCTATCACGTACTCTCCTACTGGGTATCAAACACAAGCGCAAACGCTACAGTCTACCATGAACAATCTTGGCTTTAATGACGCAGTGATTCAACGTTTTGACACCAACAAAGATGGCGTATGGGACTTTGGCGAAGTGCGTGCAGCCTTTGGCTTGAATCCTAAAGGCCCCAACCCACAAGTCCCTGCCGACAAGCTCGGAGAAGCCACGGCTCGGCGTTGGATGCAAGTGTCTGATGCCACTGGAGATGGTAAAATTGACCTTGGCGAACAAGCCGCCACCACCTTGGTACAAGATAGCCCAGGCTTCTGGGTAGGACACGCTATTTTACGCCGTCTACCTGACCTTGCAAAATCTCCTGACCTATTCCCCCCTGAAGCACTCCAACGCCTTCAAGGTATGGCAACCAGTTTATTACAACAGGCTGAGTTTCCCGATGGCAAGTTATCCCCTGAAGACCGTCGCTTGATGGATACCGTGGTAGACTACATTCCAAACTTTGGGGCAGAAGCCGTCAAACTGGCACACCAACAACTAAACCTAGGGGCTTGGGGACAAGCCTACCGTGACATGCAAGCACGTAAGCCACAGCAAGAAGGCTAAACGAGGGTCAAGGGCGTATAGGTGAGGGCATCGCATCAGGGATGACTACATGCTATACTAGCCCTAGCGTGGCTCGTATGTCAGTGTAGTTAATACGTACAAAGCGTTTTTAAGAGGGGTGATAGTACCCACCATGCGCATGTCTGGTTCTTATCCCTTTTCTGAATGTCCTACGTATGCGTTAAGCATCGGGGATCCTTTAGGTATTGGACCTGAAATTACTGCAAAACTTTTACTTGACCCTCTAGTACAGCAAGACTTACGCC
Source organism: Vampirovibrionales bacterium (assembly GCA_046080605.1). GTDB lineage: Bacteria > Cyanobacteriota > Vampirovibrionia > Vampirovibrionales > JAJTHC01 > JBJTUH01. Next base: position 1,939 of record JBJTUH010000133.1, on the reverse strand, counting down.
AAGGGGTCTATCGGTTAGTGATTTTGGGGGATACTGAAAAGGTCTGGGAGTGGGTGCATCGGCTGATGCCTCAGACCTCAGATGCTTACGCCACACTACAGCACCCCGAAGTACAAGAAGCCCTACAATGGTACACCGCCCAAGGGGAACGCCCTGGGGAAAAAGTATGGGATGCCCTAAGCCATGCCATGCACTTGATTGCCACAGGCACCTGCCATGGGTTAGTGACAGGTCCTATTTCAAAACGCCATTTACAAGAGGTAGGCATTACCCACCAAGGGCATACAGAAATTTTAGACTATTGGACACGCCAGCTAGGTTTAGCCCACACCCAACCCCAACAAACATCGGCAGTGATACAAGCCGAAATGCTATTTGTGTATGAAAACCTACGGGTGTTAACCCTGACAAGGCATTTACCCCTTGCAGAAGTAGAACGACGCATTACGGGGGCGATGCTAGAGAAAACCGTTGCCATTTTAAACCGTTTTTTAAGCCGTCACCGCTCTCCGTTTGCATCCCCTCACTCTGTGCCACGCATTGCCCTTTTAGGCGTAAATCCTCATGCAGGAGAGGTTGGGGGCGTGGTAGAACACAGTGTCATGCGTCCGTTTGTGGCACAGTATCAACGCAACCGCCAGCCTCATGAGGCACTGCTTGAAGGACCCTTACCTGCCGATGCGGTTTTTCGTGGACTCCATGCCCAAACGCCCGCCTATGATGCCTACATTGCCAGTTACCATGACCAAGGACTTATTCCCGTCAAACTCCTAGGTGGGTTTGACTGTGTCAACGTCACCATCGGGCTTCCCTTTGTGCGTACGTCGGTCTCACACGGCACCGCCGAAGATATCGCAGGGCTCGGGATTGCCTCACATCGTAGTTTATATACTGCCTTACAACAATTACACACCTTCTCAATGCCCATCACCTCTTACCCCAAAGCCATGGCGGGTGGGGTAACATCTGTTTGAACATAGGGGTGGGTGTAAACGACCCCTATGTTTACCCTACTTTAAAACGCAGGACACAAGCAACACGTTACTTTACGTAAACGATAAAATCTTCATCATTGTCAGTGAAAGCCTGTACTGCTATTTGGCACATTTCAAATAGCCTATGTGCCGAACCGTGAGTTTCAATATGGTAACCGTTATCCAAACGCAAAGGTGTTCTAAAGTCTTTTTCTTGCCCCAATTTATCATGAAGAACCTCTGAAAATTTAAGGTCATCTTTTTCAATCAATACATTATGAACTTTTTTATGTAATTCTTTCCAGTTCTTGGCAGGATATTTTATGTTAAATAGAACAACCTCGTGAGGTTGTTTATTTGTTACAGAGCAAGGTTCACTGGATAAAGTAAAATAAGAATGAATTTCATCATCACTTACACTTTCGGTGAGATAAGGAGGTAGACCTTTCCAAACACCAAGGGCTTTTTCTGATAATAGTTTTGCCCTGTTTAAGATACTTGCCTGATTCCAAACCTCACAATCTCTCACGGAATGGTTAAGCCACACGGGACTTTGCTTAAACCCATCTTGCATATAGCACTTTTCTTGAAAGGGCTTATTACTGTATTTACTATTATGACCCGTGAGCGTTAAATTACCCAAGGTGTTCAGGTAAGTATTATGAATACGTTCATAATCTGACCCAAGCTCTAACCTCCATTGGGAAGATAATTTTTGAGGCATAATATGTTCAATAGTTAAAGATTCTGTATCCACATATTCTTTTTTGCCGTAAGTTTCAAGTTTTGCCAGCAAGTAACCTAATAGATCTCCCTTGAGTTCTCTAGTTTCAAGTTTGTCTCTAAACTGATTATCGTTGGGAAATCGTGCATCATGTGTTAAAGCTGCAAGTTGTTTTTCCAACTCGTCATATAGGTCATCTTTATCAATTCGATTTTTGGCGTTGGTGATTTAGTATAGATAC
>JBJTUH010000132.1:0-11329 GCA_046080605.1 Vampirovibrionales bacterium | reverse complement strand
ATCACAACCACGGATCCTTACTTGCCTGCCAATACAACCATTACCTTGACATGTACTGACGCAACCTATCCCTTTGAACTCACCCAAACAGTACAAACACCCCCTACTTCGGGTAATGCTACAACGGTATTTGTACCTTCTACAGAAGTTCCTGCAGGGTTTACAGGTGCCGTGACCGTCACGATTACACCTCCTACAGGCGGTAGTATTCCTGTGGGTACCAGCGTAGACTTTGGTTACTACCAAATTCCTAACGGTGACATCGCACTTGACCTTGAAATAGCACGTCCTGTTGAAATTAAAGATGCAACAGGAACAGTCCTCAGTAATAACACTCTTGTAGCACTGGGTGCTGTTCATATCATTTACACTTCCGAAACCACAGAAGGAGTTTAAGTCATGATGATGATGGTAAGTAAAGGGGTTGACTATTATTTCGTTAACTCGTCCACATTCCAACTGAGTGCAAGTGCTCAAAACACCGATGACAGTTATGCCATGGGACCTATAAATGTCGAACAGCCTCCTTTGATGACAAAAGGCAATTGTCAAATTACGTGGGAGTTTCCATATATTCCTCCATCAGGGTCTTTTACTTTTTCCACGAACACTTCACCTGCAAAATCTTTCACAGAAAGTATTAATGCAGTGACGGGTAATACAAGTGGTCCGTTGGAGAACATGATGAATACGCCCTCCGTTACAGAACCCACGTTCGCCCTTTCTTATGGCATGTTTGACGCAGGGACAGGCTCTGGTACTGGGCTAACAAACCAAGACCAGATTTATGCCTATCTTACGCCGTCTCAACAAACATGGATGGGAAATCTTGCAGCCGCCGATGCTTCAGTAAACAATGCTCCTTTTGGGTGCTTTGTATTACCAGGCGCGCATGACGCAGGAACGTGGGACTTAACGCAAGTGAACACGCTTTGTTCCACGGCTCAAGGTATTGCTGCATTAGGTGCGGCAGTATTGCTGTGGCTTGCGATCTTGATTCCTGTACTTGGTCCTTTGGCACCCCTCATTTTAGGCTTGGCTGCTGTGAAGCTTGAAGATGTCGTCATTGGTTTAGCCGTGACTCAGAAAGATAATACCACCACCATGCTGAACTTAGGATGTCGATATTTCGACTTCCGCCCTGGTAAAGCACCTTCTGGCATGGATATTATTTGTCCTGATATTTACCATATCCACACGGCAATACCAGGACAAGAACTCAGTGCCTTTTTTACTGATGTACTGACTTGGCTTGTGGCAAATCCGACTGAAATTGTTGCGATTAGCTTAGGAACCTCAGGGTTTGCAGACCATGGTACCATGGACCCTACCGTGGCAGACTTGCAAGCCAAGTTTTTAAAGGCACAACAAGCGGTGACTGGTGCAAGTAGTCTTCAAATAGGTACAACCACTGACTTACAAACAAGCTATGCAACGCTTGTGAGTGATCACAAACGCCTGTTTTTCCTAAACCAAGGCTTCCAGTGGTATCCCGCAACTAAGTATGACTCTTACTCAGATAGTGCTTATGCAACCACTGACCCTGCAACAATTATGACCCAGCTCAATACTATGAAGGCAGAAGGTCAGGCAGATAGCGATTATACCGTGTTGCAGTTTCAAGCAACGGCAACCAATCAAAACATCGCTGGGAATATTGAGGCATTGGTGGCTTCTGCGAGCGATGCCTATGAACCATTAATGTCCACTAAGGCATTGATGGACTCTAATACGTATCCTTGGGCGTTGGCCTATGTTCCTCAGAACTTATCAAACAGCAAACTGTTGGTATTACTGAACGATTTTGTAGACAACGCTCTGTCTGGATGTGTGGCTTCCACACTCACCAAGCAACGTTGTCAGGCGAATGCTTCAGGGCATTAAGCCTCTGACACATCGTCATACTTTTCCCCCTCATGCCTTTTTTGCGTGAGGGGGATTTTTGCGTAGGGGTGGTTCACGAACCATCCGATGTACTTATCAAAATAAAAGCAATTATTGAGAATGACTGTTTTTATTTTGATAAGTTTACTCTTTCTTTTTTTGTTTCTTTCCCGTTCGTTCCCCTGTACCCAACCTCTATAAGAGGGTGTATGTCTGGATGAGATATGTTTCAGATACCACACACTTAATGTGAAGGTATGGTACACCGAATACTTGTTTTTAGTGAGGAGTTTTTACCATGATGATGGGTCGCGCTGGAGTAGGTGCGTGGGTTGGGCGACAAGCTACCCATGTACGAAATTGGGTTGGGCGACAGGCTACCCGTGTACGAAATACGGCGGGCGGAGCGTTCAACGCTTTTAGAATAATGCCAAATCATATCCCACATGACCCTGCTGGGCAGTATGTGCATGCCATGCAACCCTTGGGGGGACGCTTAGGCAATGCGTGGCGTAATACCTCAGGTGCTGTGCAAGCAATGTTTGCCCAGAATGAACATGCAGCTCAAACCATTGCAGGGCAAGTGTCTTGGAAAAATGGTGTCTTGGGTCGAACGAGAGATTTAAGAACGCTTGCAAGAACGTTCAGGAACGGTAAGCTCGGATTAGAGCGTGCTTCCCATGTACAAGGACGTAGAGCAGCTTTGGCATGGACAACAGGTGCGATTGGCTTATGCTCTACCTTGTTTGTAGGAACCACCAAAGGGATTCCTGCCTTACAGCAAGCACAGCGTAAAAACCAACTGGAAACAGAGCAGCAAACCTTGGTTTCTACCACAGGACTCAAAACCGTCCGTACGCCTCAAGGAGATACCCGAGCATCCGTCGCTCCTGATAGTTTAGAGCAAGCCCTTGCAACACTACGGCAAACCAATGACGACTTAGCCTATCAAAATAATGAAACCGCAAAAGATACTCAAACCCTTGAAGACAAATTAAACTCAATGTCATAGCCTTAGGTTTTTTTGCATCCTCTATAATGCGTTTAACTGTCGTTTTAATTTAAGTGATGAAAGTTGTAATACTATGATACGGAGTGCTTTAACATCAGTCCGCAATGCCGTTAGAAGAGGTCAGGTGTATGGCCATACACGAGACATCCACGTGGGCAATATGCGTCGAGCCGAACGAAATTTAGATCGCGCCTACAATGGCTTACAAACACGTATGCAGGCATTGAATATTCCTAATGATGGTGTAGGGGAGTACATTCAACGAGGTAACCGTGCATTGCTTACAGCGGGTGCAGGAGTGGGGCTTTGGGTTGCCTCTGGTTTAGCGTGGGTAGGTTTAGGAGACGTGAATGCACGTCGGAAAGAGAATGATGCGTTTGAGTCGCACATTCAAAATGTACGGGACACGCTTTATAATCAGCCTGACTATAAAAACGAGCTAGAAAAAAATCGTCAACTCACCCGTGAGTCATACCGACTTGAAACCCGACGTGGTAAGTTAGAAGATCTTTTAACCCAAAAAGGTGGCACAGTCCCCGTAAAGCCTTCAAAAACAGGTGAACACCGTACTACCGATACTAAAGGACAGGGGAAGGGGTCTTCCTCTAAGGATACAGGTGCTTTCCCGCCCGAGCCTTTCAAAAAGTCGTCTCAATCAAACGGAACCAACAAAACGGCCAAAACGGCGCCCACTCAAACCACTGAAGGGGGAACCCGTATTCCTGACTTTAAAGACTGGCGTAGTTATTATGGCTTTGGTGTGCCTAGTCATGGCACCTCTGCCTCGAAAACACCTTCTGTACATGGTAAGGAAGCAGCTACCTCAAGCACGAAAAAGCCACAAGCTACGGGCATGCCTTTAAAGCCTTTTAGCTAATCGCTCTCTTGGGAACATGATCTCGGATGACACGGACATGTCCCGATGTCTTTGAATCCTACACTGTATTTCACCCTATGTGGCGTGTATACTGTTTAGGTGTGTCGTTTGCAATCGTGTATTATGTAATACTGTCAGAAGTGCTTCTATCCTCATTGAAAGTGTGTGTACCCTTATGATGATGCTTTCCGCCGTAACTCCTGTACCCTCCAGTGCTTTAACCACGCCTCAGGAAGCCCATCATACTCTTACGGCACCTCTTTCTGACCATGCACACCCTTTATTGCGTATGACCCTACCCAAGGGACGTATTCAGGAAAATGTCCTTAAATTACTTGAGAGAATTGGCTTTACCTTTAAATTAGGACCTCGTAGCTATCGCCCTCAAGTGAATGACGCTCGCTTACAAGCAAAAGTTTTAAAGCCTCAAAACATCCCCTCCCTCATTGCCTTAGGACGTTATGACTGTGGTTTTTCAGGTCATGACTGGGCAGAGGAACTCCGTATTGCTGACCCCGCACTCGGGGAAGACCTCGTAGAGTATTTTGACTTAGGGTTTGACCCCGTTCGTATCGTGGTCGCTTCCCCTGAGCAGTTTCTTGCGTTGCATCACGGACAGTTACCCACCACACAACGCCTTGTGGTGGCAACCGAGTACCCCCAGCTAACCCAACGCTATGTGGCAGAAAAACAGCTTGATGCCCATGTGGTTCGCAGCTATGGTGCCACAGAAGCCCTTCCTCCTGAAGATGCCGATGTGATTGTAGATAACACCTCAACAGGTACCACACTGGTTCAAAACAGACTGACTATTGTGGATACTGTGTTACGCTCTACCACACGTTTTATGGTGCATAAGGCAGCACTTGCACATCCTGAAAAACGTGAGTTTATTGATGAGCTTGTCCTTTTAATGAAAAGTGCCAAAGAAGCTGACCGCAGAGTGTTACTTGAAATGAATGTGCCTTTGGAGTCGTTTGATGCGTTGGTGAAAACGCTTCCCTGCATGAAATCTCCTACCGTTTCGCCGCTCTTTGGTGATGAAGGGTTTGCAGTAAAGGTTGCCGTCCCCAAAAGTGAAGTTTCAAAACTTATTCCTCAGTTAGTCCGTTTAGGTGCTCAGGATATTTTAGAGTATCAGCTTGAAAAACTGGTGCCTAACGCTTAAAAAGTGACCCTATCTCATGCCTACTACTCCTTCCTTACGGTACGTCTTCATGCGTCGGCTTCGTCGTTTAGCGCGGTGGGATACGTGGTTTAATATGCATCCTCGGGCATGGTTTCCGTTAACACGCCTGATTGCCACCACGTTGCTTCATTTTATGACCATGCTCCTGATTCAACTAGGGCGTTTCGGTGAAGCCTTTACGTTAATGGGTCGTTATGTGCTTCGGCGACAGGTTTCATGGCAAGCCACGCTAGAACAAATGGCAAAAACGGGGTTTAGTACCTTGCCTGTTGCTCTGATTTTATCGGGCTTTACAGGCATGGTGATGGCAATGCAGTTTGCTCAACCCCTGATTGACCAAGGAGCAGGGGGTGTCATTGGTGGGTTGGTTGCTTTTGCACTGGTACGAGAATTAGCAGGGGTTTTTACGGGATTCGCTTTTATTGCCATGGCAGGTAGTGCTTTTACCTCAGAACTTGGTGCCATGAGCCTATCCAGCCAATTAGCAGCATTACGCATGATGGGGATTCACCCCGTACGTCATTTACAGGCACCCAGAGTGCTTGCCTCCATGATGATGCTTCCTATGCTGACGTTTTTTGCCGCCTTTGTGGGTATTCTTGCAGGAGGTATTGTGACCATGCTCAATACGCCTATTACTTGGCACCAGTACATGACGGGTGTATCTGGGCAACTGGAACTCCGAGACCTCTTGATTTTATGGATTCGTATGACGTTGTTCGGGTATCTTATTGCGGTTCTTTGTAGCGATGCAGGCTTACGTACCAAAGGAGGCACGCAAGAGCTTGGTAATGCAACGTCGGAAGGGGTGGTACAGTCTTTTGTAGCAATGGCACTCACGAATTTTCTCGTCAGTGCCATTGCCTATACCTAATCACTATCAGGAAGTGAATGCTTATCACGTACTAGGATGTAAATGATAGGTTCGTACGGCAAGCCCTTCTTTTAAAGCAATAACCCATTGTTTAAGTTGGTCTAGGGGCATGTGTTTCTTGTCTATAAACGTGATGAGTGTTTCAAGCTCTTGGCGTAATTGTTTGTGGGTACTTTCATGATGATGGTACCCCTTGGCGAATTGTAGTAGCTCTTGTTGTAAATAATGTACATGCGCTTGATGTTCTCGTTTTAATACATGTTTGGTGTAAGCATACGTGCCAAGTGCGGTAAGTAGAAGGCTTAAACACCATAAAGGGAGGGGGAAACTTATCATAAAAAGTACTACTTTCTTTCAGGGATTCTCTCTGAGCCATAGTATGAACGTGACAATACCATACGGCATAATAAAACCTAGCACTTGTTCCTTATTGCCCTAATGCTCGTTAACAAAGCGCTTCTATGACGATTAAAGAACACACCGTATGGTGTCGAAACCCTAGTAATACCCTGACAATAAAACCCTAACATCCTTTCAATTCAATATGCAGTAAGAGAAGAACATTCCTGTCAAAGAGAGTACAAGGCACCCCATGATGATGGATACAGTTAATGCCTCTCAAACAAAAGTTCAACGTAAAAAACCCGTGGTGGTCACTCAGAATTCAAAAACCCCTCCAACAGACAATAAGCCTGTTCAGCAAAATTTGCCAAACACCACTACAAAACCTAACCAAACGCCTAAGCCAGACCCTCAAGATGTGCTAAAGGCAACGCAGGGCTTAAAGGGAAAAGAGAAAATACAAACGCTTGAGAAGGTGGGGAAGCTTGTTTCTTTGAAGCAAAAAACTGCAGCATTGCAAAACAGATCTGCTGCAGACCCCGAAGTCAGAAATAATTCTGATGTTAAACAATATTACAAAGAAAAACAAGAAGTACTTACACCGATTGCCAAAGCTACCACCACAGAGGCGACGGCTGAAGTAAAAGCCAAGCAACCTAAAACTTCTTCCTCTACTGACCCAGAGGTAAAAGTGTCGGCGGATAAAAAACTAAAAGAAAAAGAAGTAGCCCTTGAACGCTTTACTACAGCAGGTAGCACTTCAGAAGCAGACAGACAAAAAGCCCTCAAAATTATTCAGCAGGAAAAAAGTATCACGGTACAACAAGAGCAGTTAGAAACGGCACAAAAAAATTTAAATAATCCCAAGTCTTTTGTTCCAAAAGACCAGCAAGCATTGAAGGTAAAAGTTCTCCAAGAGCAAATTATCCAAAAAAGACAACAGCAAGCCCTTGGGGATATTGATGCTCAAAACCTAACGCCTGAAGCAAAAACTCAGGCAAAGGCAAGTTTTAAAGCACAGCAAGCCACACAACTTGCTAAAGATACGGGCTTGGATGCAAACCTGATTAAGCAACAAGCGGAAGCAGAACTTAGAGCCTCAGGGATTCAGTATGACCAAATTCAAACCACAAACACTGAGAAAAAAGTTCCCCAACTGGTGACGCATGAAGATCGTTTGGTCGAACAAGCCAAAACAAAGACCCTTTATGAACAAGCTAAAAAGCCTGGCGATAAGCCGACAGAAACACTTTATAGTGTAAGGCTCAATAAAGATAATAAAATAGCCGATCCGAATGACAAAGAGGCGGTAGACATTAAATTATCAGGGATTACTACCGAGGTCAAAAAAAATGGTCAAACAGAATATAGCCGTACGATTGAAGGAAAAGACGGTAAAAAAATGGTTATTACAGGGGAAGACATTGCAGAGGTCTCTTTATATGCAAAGAATAAATATGGTCAAACCGTCCGTGGGGGCTTAGTGGTTGGTAGAGAAGGGGCAGGTAAAAATGAGATTATAGCCCGACAAAATACAGTGGTACGAGGCGAGGATGGTTCGGTACAAATTGGTGATGCCAAAGTAGTCAGCCGTACCCAAGGAAATTGGGGCATTAATCAGGGCTACCGTATTGAAAAAGATGTGGTGGGTGCTGATGTTGATAACGGAGACCAAACCATTAACATTCGTCCTGATGGGAAAGTAGAAGTAGTGTCAGGCACAGGCAACTGGTTTTCACGAGGCAATGACCTTAAAGATGTTGAGAAAGACCTTGCCTTTAATAACGCACGGCTTACAAGCTCTAATCCTGCGAATAGTCCTCAGCCTAAAACAGTGTCTGATTTGTCTAAAGAACAAAAGCAAAAGCTCAATATTGCAGACAATACTGATGCAAACACGGTGCTAACGAAAGACCAACGGGAACAAGTGGCAACAGAAGCATCTCGTTTAGAGCGTATCTCACAAACTCGTAGTGCATATGAAAATGCCACAGCTAAGAATTATACGTTTGCCGATGAGAAAGGTACTGAGAACCCACTTGTGAATATTGGCGATAATTATAAAGTTCAGCTTTCCAATATCTTGGAAACCAAAGATAGTGCTGGGAATGTCACAGGCTATTCAAGAGTGATACGGGCAGAGGATGGACGTAAAATTGTGGTATCAGGTAAGACAAAGCAGGATGTTGATTTAGCAACTGAAAAAGATAAACCTGGATTAAAAATTGCGAAAACTTGGACTGGAGACTTTGGAACTGACTTCCAAGTTTCACAAAACACTGAAGCAGGGGATAAACTGACCCAAAGAGTAAGAAGTAATTGGGATCGCTTTGGGCCTCTCTCTTTAATGGGAATAGGGACACCTCAGTACCGTGTTGAAATTGATGATCATAACGGTGATGTGTATTCAGGAGATATGACGGTCTTTATCAATAATGACGGTAAGGTACAAGATGCCATTGCAGGAACTGGTAATTTGATTGGACATGGCTATAATTTGAGCGAAACAGGACACACATTGGCTCAATCACAAAACAGCCAAACCAACACACAACAGTCTACTGATGTGATTGAACCCTCATCTTAAAACAAAACTTTAGGTCATGATTACAGTGCCTTAAGCCATGCTTGAAATGCTGCTACTGGTGGTACCGTATGAAATACCTGTTGAATCTTGCCACCCTGTGCTATCAGCACTGCGGTAGGCGTTACTTGGATACGAAAGAGTGCCAATGCAGGCTTTGCGTCTTCTGCTTGAATCGAGGCTTCACGCACTAGGATATTTTTTTGTTTTAACAGAGAAACCATGGCGGGTTGGGCTAAAAAGCTTTTTAATTCATGGCACGCTTGGCAGTATGCCGACGTGGCAAGCCATAACATCGGGCGTGTTTTGGTTTCGGGCAGTGTAAACATGATGGACTCAGAGGAAATGGCACGCCATGACGCTGGTACCCCTGAAGAAAAAGAGGACACACCCTCCTCTTGTTGAGGCTTAGATCCTTCTTGGCATCCAGAGAGTAGCAAACATCCTAGCGTAACGATACCAACGTAAAGACGATGAGTGTTAGACATGACACAAGTCCCTTTCTAGGATAACCCTCATATGAAAGCAAGAAGGTTTCCCCTCCATGCTATGCTATGATACTACAGGCATCCCTAAAATACCTCCCCCTAAGATTTATGAGGATGCCTCAATGTAGGGGATACCCTTGTGGTATCCCGAGGGTGAGAGGTCATAACCCCTAACTAGGCGAGACGGTACAAGACCGTCCCCTACAGATAGACAAAGGTTTAAACTGTAAGGGATACCCTTGTGGTATCCTGAAGGTTTCACTTCCCAATAGCACTACTCTTAGGTTAAACATCCATTACATCCGTGCGTACAGCAGCCGACTATTTTGGGCTTAAATGATACGTCATAAGTGCTTGCCGTATGCTGTAATGCGTTTTGAATACGGCTTGACTGTGCTTCTGGGGTATTCGGTGCGATATAAGCACTTAATATCCCGTTTTCTATGCGTCGTCTTGACAACCTAGCACTGTCTTCAGGACGTAGTCCTGCAATGGTATCAAGGGTTGTACCATAAATACCTGTAGGACGGTCAAACAAGGCATGAGGCTTTTGTCTAAGAAGCCCTCGTTGAATCTGTACCCCTTTTGAATTAGTCTGAGTGGGAGAAATATCAAGTAGCATCCTCTGAGCCATACTTAATGGGTTTGCGTTCCCTTTGAACTGAACCTTAGAGATAAAGCTTGGTTCATAGCCCATAGTCTCTCGTACCCTTGAGCCTATAAGCCGTTGCATATTTTTAACCACCACAGGCAACACGGCACGGTCTTCTCTGGCTCGTTGGCGTACGTGTTGCCCAAAACGTTGAATGGTTTGTAAGACATTTGCACCCATGTTGGTTTCCTTTCATACTCTAGGGGAAATAAACTTTATTATATAAAAACAATTTTTTTGAAAGTTTTTTCCTCTCCCAATACTTGAAATAGGTTCCTCTCTTAACTCTTTCTAAATAAAGCCTTGCTGGGGTATTGCTAGGGTTTGATTCTTATAGAAAACTCTGTATACTAAATGCTTAAGCGATGTGGTTTATGTCTTTTGTATTACGCTGTCACACGCAAGGTTAAAGGATTCGCTCGTCATGATGATAGGTATTGCTCCTCAGGGAGGGGGCTACTGGACCTACAAGTTTGGTGCATGGCAAGGTCAGGGTGCCACACTGGAAGATGCCAAAGCTCAAGTGCGTGAAAAAAGCCATAAAGCAGTCTATGCCCATGAGCTTGCCCATAAACAAGCTGCGGGGCGTTTTGGAGGTGCTATTAGCCTGACTCAAAATGGTGATGGTATCACGGTAGCAGGGTCTGTGCCTGTACATATGCCTACCCTCAATGTTGCCAATCCTCAAGAAACACTCGCCCATGCAAAAACCGTCATGGCCGCAGCCCTTGCACCTGATAGCCTACCTACCGCCAATGAAGCACCACTTTCAGACGCTGACCATAAAGTGCATGCACAGGCTCAAGCGGTTTATTTTCAGGCACAGCAGTTACTCCAGCAAAAGAAAGCTCAACAAGGGCCTGTATTTAGCTAACGCTATGTGAGAATAGACGGATAAATAAGGGTTTAAGTGTAGGGGATACCCTTGTGGTATCCCGAAAGCTTTCAAGATGATATCCCCTCGCCTTGTCACTTAAAAGGGATGACTGATAAGCCATCCCTTTTAAAGTTTACGCATGCTTTAAACGTTGCTTATAACTCAGCAGGCTTGTACATACGTGTGAAGTATTCCACTGCCATACGGTCACTATTAAAGTAAGAACCAATTTGGTTGACCGCTTGACGCATGAGCGTTGCCCAAGCTTTAGGATTTTCGTAGTAGGTGGGTAACACATCATTGACTAATTGACGCATCATGTCTTCATAGTCACGTTGATTACGTTCTTCTACGGGAAGATACTCAAGATCAACGTCTTCATTAATAATGTAGCCATTGAGTCCGTGATAGACCCCTTCGACCGACCAGCCATCATAAATAGACATGTTCACAGCGGCATTCATCGCAGCAGACATCCCTGAAGTTCCTGAGGCTTCTAAAGGACGCATGGGGGTATTCAACCAAAGGTCAGCCCCTTGCTTTAATTTTG
>JBJTUH010000131.1:0-70076 GCA_046080605.1 Vampirovibrionales bacterium | reverse complement strand
GTGACACTCAGTGGAGGACATACCCATGTGGATTTCAATCGAGCAAGTGACCCTATTTTGCCGTTACTGGCGGCACCTAAAGATTTATTAGCCATTGCTAACCAGCAATTGTATAAAGCAAAGGCAGGCGGACGTAATAGTTGCCATGTTTTTGGGCTACAAAATCCTATTTTGGGTCCAGATGCTCCTATTGTAACCTCCTCTTCTGTGATGGGTTAAAGATTGCCTTGAGGCACACAACCTGCGGATTGAATCCTATGTTTGTGAGGCGTTATGTTTGTGCGATGATACAAGCATGCACACGCTTTAGATTGTTGCATCACCATGAGGCTAGAGTTTTCGTGACTCTGGCTAAATGCGTTTTGCTAAAAGTATTTTTCTAAAAGCGAACTATAGATTTTCTAACGTCTCTTTACTTAAGCTTTATTTGTAAGCATGAGGTTACCACTCCTATGATGTCTGTTGCTGAGGCAACCCCTCGTTCACTTTATGGTCATATTACCCAAGTGATTGGGCCTGTTATTGACGTTGCGTTCCCTGCAGGACAACTGCCCCAAGTGTATGATGCTTTGGTGGTTGAAGGAACCAATGCTGCAGGTCAAGTGCTTGAACTTGTCATTGAAGTGCAACAACTTTTGGGTGAGAACCGTGTGCGTGCGGTGGCGATGGATAATACCGATGGTATTACCCGTGGTATGAACGTTCGTCATACGGGTAGTCCTATCAATATGCCTGTGGGGGATGCAACCTTAGGGCGTATTTTGAACGTGCTTGGACACCCTGTTGATGAAGCAGGCAGTGTAGAGGCTCAAGAGCATTGGCCTATTCACCGTAAGGCTCCTGCTATTGCAGATCAGAATACGGATGTTGAAATTTTTGAAACAGGCATTAAAGTCGTTGACTTACTGGCTCCTTATGCAAAAGGCGGAAAAATTGGTCTTTTTGGAGGGGCAGGTGTCGGTAAAACGGTCATTATCATGGAGCTTATTAATAATATTGCCAAAGCCCATGGTGGTGTGTCTGTTTTTGCAGGGGTAGGAGAGCGTACCCGTGAAGGGAATGACCTTTACCATGAAATGAAAGATTCTGGTGTTTTAGACAAGGTTGCCTTGGTCTATGGTCAGATGAATGAACCACCTGGTGCTCGTTTGCGTGTGGCATTAAGTGCCTTGACGGTTGCAGAATACTTCCGCGATGCAAAACATCAAGACGTGTTGCTCTTTGTGGATAACATTTTCCGTTTCACGCAAGCAGGGTCTGAGGTGTCTGCACTTTTAGGTCGTATGCCTAGTGCTGTAGGGTATCAACCTACTTTGGCAAACGAAATGGGTGATTTACAAGAGCGTATTACTTCCACGAAAGATGGTTCTATTACCTCCATTCAGGCGGTTTATGTGCCTGCAGATGACCTGACTGACCCCGCTCCTGCCACCACATTTGGTCACTTGGATGCTACCACCGTACTGTCCCGTCAAATTGCGGAGTTAGGCATTTATCCTGCGGTTGACCCTTTGACTTCTACCAGCCGAGCATTAGAGCCTCGTGTCGTAGGAGAAGAGCATTACCGTGTGGCTCGTGGGGTTCAAGCAACATTGCAACGCTACAAAGATTTACAAGATATTATCGCCATTCTTGGAATGGATGAACTCTCTGAAGAAGATAAAAGTGTGGTGACACGTGCAAGAAAAATCCAGCGTTTCTTGTCACAGCCTTTCCACGTCGCAGAGGTGTTTACAGGTACCCCTGGAAAATATGTGAAGCTGGAAGATACCATTCGTGGGTTTGCTGAGATTCTTGAAGGCAAGTACGACCATCTTCCTGAACAAGCCTTCTACATGGTGGGTAGTGTTGAAGAAGTGGTGCAAAAAGCGGCTTCTCTTACACAAGCTTAATCACGAGTAAGGAGTCTTTTTCATCATGGTTACAACCTTCCGTTTTACAGTGACAACCCCTGAACGCACCGTGCTAGAAGCTGACGTTGCCTCAGTGCAAGCGTATTCTTCTGATGGCTCTTTTGGTGTTTTAGCCAGCCACCAACCCATGATTCGTGCCTTAACGCCTCATGTGTTGCATTTTCAAGATGCTCAAGGAAAGCAAAGGCATATTGCCTTGGTGCATGGTGGTTTGTTTACCACAGATGGTGAAAAAGTCACCGTGCTTGCCGATACTGCGGAGCTTGATGCTTCATTGGATTTTGCCCGTGCGCAAGAGGCACATGACCGTGCGATTCAACGTTTAGAGCAACAGCAAGCTGATACAGATGCTGCCCGTGCAGAGCTTGCACTGCAGCGTGCGTTACTGCGAATGAAAATGCGTCAAGCTCACCACTAAGTGGCTTTGAAAACCCATGACGGCATCTGGTGCATCTTCTACCCCTCTTCCTAAAACCACA
Source organism: Vampirovibrionales bacterium (assembly GCA_046080605.1). Classification (GTDB taxonomy): domain Bacteria; phylum Cyanobacteriota; class Vampirovibrionia; order Vampirovibrionales; family JAJTHC01; genus JBJTUH01. The sequence goes on along the minus strand of JBJTUH010000131.1, from coordinate 67,684 downwards.
GCGGTTGCTGTGGTTTGGGGGGGGATTGGTGATATATTCTTAGCATCAGGTGGCTTGGAGGCATTTAGGGTTTCAGTGGCTTTGTCACACCAGCCTGTTTTGGTGTGCGAAAAACGGTCGGCAGGTGCAAGCCCTTTTTTGGCTTCTGATTGGCAGCTTGAGACGCTGACTCCTGTTGCAAGGCATCCTGTCCTTCAAAGACTTTCTCTCTTTTTTAAAGCTTGGCAAACCCTCTCTCGTTTAAATCCTGAGATTGTGGTGACGAATGGGACGCATCCTTTATTGCCTGTGTTACTGTGGCTCAGTGGGGCTAAACAACGCATAGGGTATCAGACCCTCAAAGGGTCTTGGGTACAGCGTTTGGCTCAGAGACTATGTTTAACACAGCGTATTCCTTTAAATACGCAACGGTATGCAGGACACATGTATGCCACGGTTTATGCACCAGGAATGCCACATGCTTCACTTCCTTCGCTTGAGCTACTGAGACATCAAGATGCCTGCACTCGTATGATGTCATGGTTAGAGAGGCAGACATTACGAAAACAGGGTTATGTATTAGTACATCCTGGATGTAGCACGTTAAGTAAGCAAAAAGGGATTGATAAGGAATGGGCGAGTGCTGATTGGGTGCAATGGTTGCAACACTATACGGACTCATCTCTTCCCTATCCTGTGGTGTTGGTAGGGGGGCCTGACGATACGTCTATTATTCAAACCCTTCAGGAAGCCCCTGAGCTTCAACAGGCTTGGCAGCGAGGAAGACTGATACAGGGGTATGGTGTGACACGTTCCCTACAAGACTTAGGCGTATTGATTGAATATGCAAAGGTTTTTGTATGTATTGATTCCTCTCCTTTGCAATTAGGCATTGCGAGTTCAACTCCTGTGGTGACACTCTTCGGGCCTACTGACCCTTTTAAAATCATTCCCCCAGCCGTACTGGAAGCAGGAAAAGTGCAGGTTGTGACGGTAGATACTCCTTTAGCGTGTCAACCCTGTTTGTGGGACAAGCGTACCACGTGTTGTGATACACCTGTGTGTTTATCCATTGCACCTGAAAAAGTTCAACAGGCTGTCGAAAACCTCTGTCAGTGCTATTAAAACTTACGTCGGTATCGGAAAAGACGTTTGGCACGAAGCCCCTTTTTATAAAAAGGTTTGATGGCTTCATAGCTGAGGTAACCGTGTCTTCCGTAGTGTAGATGAAAGTGTTTGTTTTCTTCCCCATGGCAAGTTGCCCAAGCACCATAAGCCGCAAGTGCCGCTTCCAATAATGTATTCGTTAAAGCCCCTTGTGAAGGAAGATGATGGGGGGATGGTGTCAACCATAGCTTTTCAACAAGCCAAGTTTGCATCATGGCACATCCTGCCATACTACGAGTGCGTAAAGGGGGTTGGAAACCATAGTGGCACTTTGTCATTTGGTTTTGAGTGCATGCAATACTGTAGCCCGCTTCTAAGAGTGCTTCAAGCAGTTGTGTGCTTCGAGGTGCAAGGAGAGGGTTGAGTAAAGGGTCTTGTAGGGTATTGAACCCTGTTGGCTTTTGTCCTCGGAACTTCATCAATTCATTACGCCACCGAGTACTTCCTTGGATGGGGCGTGGCATATCTGCCACAATCACGACGGATTCAGGTGACCCTAAAGACCTCACTGCTTGGAGTAGCTGACTATTTTGATTGTATTTTTCCCAAAAAACGATTTCAAGCTTTTCATTCAACACACAAAGCCCTGACTCAAAATGCTCTAGGGGTGCAATATCCAGCCCGATATATAAACGTTTGAGTCCTTTTTCATAGTGTCCTAGCCATGCTTCTAAAGAAGAGGCAGTAAAGGGTGCTTGTGTAAATGAGGAGGGTGGAGATTCTCTTGGAATCCAAGCTTCAAGCAGGGTGTCTGGTAATGTATCAGCAAAAGGTATAGGATGTGTCATGGTGTGGTGATAGCGAGGACTTCAAGGAGTGTATTAAGAGGAAGAGGTAGGGGGTATCCTACCTGCGTGTTAGGGTGTAGGGGAAACTGGTGTGAGTGGGGTGGTCAGACGACATTGGTCTAACCAGCTTATCAAATCATTGAGCATCCATGGGAGTTCTGGTTCAAGAATCACATCATGGTAGGAGCTTTGGTAGAGGCTTAAGCGATGTCCAAAGGCGTTTGTGGTGTGGGAATGCGTATCACTGAGGCGACAAAACCCTTTTTGCATGGCGTGAGGGTCGCATACTTTGTCTTGCATGGGTACCACCATCATGACAGGAAGCTCGATGAGAGGCAGGCATTGCATGACGGTGTCTTGCAACTGCTTCACGGAGAGCAGATAGGTTAAAGGAAGCTCTGTAGGAGGCTGCATGACGGGCGTGTCAAGATACACAGGGTTTTTGGTGAGTGCCGTTAAGGTGTAGGGTAAACGCATGGTTGCCCTAGGGTTCAGTAAAAATGCAAGTATGGCTTTGAGGATACTCAAAGGCTTAAACGTGTTAGGATGAGGGGCAAACGCAGGGGCTAATAGCACCAAGCTTTGTAGCGAGGGGAATGTGCGGGTGTCACTTTTTGCGAGGGTATGACAGAGTAGTAAGGCACCTAGACTAATACCCATCAGGGTGAATACACTATTAGGATAGGCGTGTTTCAGTGCTGAAAGACAGGCTCGAAGGTCAGCGATATGAACCTCTGCTGCTTTGAAGTTGGAACCATATTCACTATGGATACCAAACCCTCTGAGGTCAAGGCTTACCATGCGATGAAACTCATGTCTTAGTCCTGTTAAAAGAGGTAACGCACTCAGGGTGCTGCCCCCCATGCCACAGACAAAAAGTAGGATTTCTGTAGGTTCTTCAGAAGGGGTTTCTGATTCTGAGGGTGTATCATACCCTCGAGACCCTTCCATTTCAATATAGCGTAAAGGGGTGTTTTGATCGCCTTGAAAAGGGACTTCTTTAAACCCGACCAAATGAGCCGTACTCATAAGCTGGGTGGTGAACTCATGGGAAAGTGCGTGGGTTTCGTCATCGGTAGGCTTGTACATGGAGGTATTGACTGATTTCACAAGGCTGAGGGTTGTAAGGGAGGGAAAAAGTTCACTCTTCAGGGTGTAATGTGGCGTTTATATCGTGTAGGAAGCCATAGGTAACAGAGGGGAAAGCGGTTGGCGTGCTTCAGGGTCTAGCAGGGTTTTAAGTTGCCTGTAGAGTGTTTGGCGAGATGCACTGAGGGCTGCCCCATGACGTACCCTTTCGTAGTGTAACACATAAGCATGTATTGCTGTTGCTTGGGTGTGTAATAGGGTGGGGCAAGCATCCAAGAGCTTGGGGGGCTTCTCCTCATGATAGCGTCTACGCTCCCATAGGGGAAGGGCATCCACTGAGGTTTCAACCCATAAGGTTTTGTGTTCCATCCAGTGCCATGAGCGGTAAATACTCTCTTGAGGAAACCATGCAGAGGCAATGGCTTCTTCCTGTTGAGTGTTATGACATTGCCACAAGAGGCTTTCAGGGGTACGGAGGACTGCCAGAGGGTGCCAATGCTCTTCGGGTAAGAGGGCAGAGACAAGGGGAGGGTCTACAGCGCTTTCAAGCCTTAAAGTAAACGCATGGGCTTTGCCAAATGCTTCTAGGCTTCCTGGCCAAAGTTTAAGGAGGTCATAGCCTGTGACATTTTTAAGCACCGCAGCCCCTAGCTTACACGGCGTGCTGAGGCTGATGCTTGGGATATACACCTCTGCCCCAAGTAGCCAACGGCTTGGGTATCTAAACCGAGCTTGGGTAGGGTATCGGGCGGGAATGTTATAGGCAATGATATGACGAAGGGAAAGCCCAGGAGGATAGGCATCACGACCACAGGCAAGCGTAAAAGGCGTGTCGGGGTGTACTTGTAGGCAGGCTTCTTCCAAGGTTTGGATGTCACAGTGTGCTAGCACTTCTGCGGTATGGCTTTTGGGGTTGCAATGTAAAACAGGCATAAAATTGCTCACTGAGTCATGACTTACATAGAGTGTTTCTCTCTCTCTTTTAGTATAGGTGAAAGCTCTTCCAAAAAAGCGTTTAAAAAGAGAAAATGCCATTGGGTGTTCAGCGGGATACCACAAGGGTATCCCCTACACCTCTGTTTGACTTCTTAGCGTTTCCCCGCAGAAAGCCTTTAGCCCTGATAGGTTTTAATCAGTTTGTAGGCTTGGGCATCTTGTTGGTCAGGCACCAGTTGCTGTCCGCTTGCTTCAATGGCTTCCGTTTGGCTTGCCACTTGTTTCCCAATATCATAGGGTAACCCAGCATGGTTCACTTTAGGAATGAGGCTTTTGGCAGATTCCACCCGTGCATGAGGAATGCCATCATCGGTGTCTACTAAGATAAACTCTAGGTCGTTGGTTTTCGTGTTTTGTTGGGCCCCTACAACCAGCATTTCATGACCGTTGCCGTCGTAGGTTTCACCAGACTTACGACGTGTGCCGTTGTAATCAACCCCCCCAGGAGAGGTTTCCATCACGCCAATAATCACAGGGGTACCCCGTTGGAGAGACCCTAAAAGGTCTTTCGTGGTGTCTTCAAAGCCACGAGTGTAGCCCCAAAGGTAGGTTTTGGTTTCTTCCCCTGGCTTAGGGTTAGGCTTGGGTGCAATGACCTGATAATTCACGTTGATGAAGCTTTTATCATCGCCTACGGTACGTTCCATTAAGGTTTTTTGGTCAGGGCTGAGTCCCTTATTACGGTCTAGTAAAGCTCGTTTCAAGGTTTGTTTATCTTGCGGGCTGATGTTTTGCCACGTGTCAATGAGTTCCCATACTTCTTTTTGAAGCTTTGCGGGCCCTCCTGAAGTATTAAACCGTGTGATGATTTCTTGTTTTTGTTCAGGCGTGAGGCTTTGTAGGTTTTGTGCAATCACGACCATACCATCTAAATTATCCCGCAAGTCATCAGGACCATAGCTTCCGCCTGTAAAGGTATAGGCAAGGGTGGACTGATACAAGGACTCCACCATACCTCTGGTTTGAGGGCTACGCTGTTCCCCTGCTTTTTCTGCACGAATATATGCCCATTTGGGGGCTCTTAGAAGTACGGCGACTTCATCTTGTGCGGTTTGTACAAAATTGATATTGTTTGCCTTGAGTACTTCAAGTGCTTTCGAGGGGTCATCGGGTGAAATTTCACTCAGTTTGGCTTTTTCATACGTGGCTGCCAATGGGCTAGTAAGCTCACTGATATGACGAATAAACTCGGCAGGATTACGGCTATACCCAGCCTCACGTGCCATCACGCTTGCAGGTACACACGTGGCACCATGAGCAACCTGTAGGTTATTCATATCCATGGGCATGGGGGCATCTGCCCGTCCTGCCACACTGAGACCAGGGGCTTGCATGGACTGCTGAATGGCTTGCATGGCTTGGGGGTCAAGCTGCTCGAAACGCTGATTCATTTGGTCGGGTTTGGCAAGCAATGTCACAAGCTCGTTGACAATGACCTTATTTTTTAAACCATAGGCACGTGGACGTGTGGCAATGGCATATAAATAGGCGAGTGCCGAGGTTTTTTGGTCAAAGTCGGTTTTGTTATCATTGAGCGCACCTGCCTCTAAAAGTTGTTTCAGTAAGGGCTTGGTTTCAGGGGGAAGTAGTGCCTCAATACGTTGATACATAATCATACGTTGTTGACTTGATTCCTGCTCACTGCCTGGGAGTTTTTGTGCAAGTTCTTGCTCTGTCACCATGGAGGCGGAAGAGGCACTAATGCCTTGGGGGCTGAGGGCAGTTTCTTGTGCCGTACCCGCAAGCGATGCAGGAAGTGCCTGACCCTCTGGAGGGTTTTGTACCCCAAAACGCATAGTGGCTTGAGTGTTTACCACAGGTAACACGGGGCGTGTGAGGCTTGCAATGAAGCTCCATGCACTGGGTGAAAGATTGGATGAAGCTTGTGGGTACCCTTGGAAGCGTGAGGGTTTGCCGGGAAGCTCACGAACGGGCTTTTGTGTGGTGTCCTCAGAAGAGGCACTGAAACGTGCTTGAGGGGTTGAAGGCTGAAACACATCGGTACTTAGGGTTTGAAACCCAGCCATGGCAGGAGACGTATGCCCTTGGTGGTATCGTGCTAAGAGCTGACTTCCCCATGCTTCGGCTCGTCTCACGTGAGGGACTGCGTGAGCGAGTGGGCTATGGGAGAGAGAGAGAGGGAGGTTCGACCAAATCATAGCAAACTCATCAAAAGGGTACATAACATCAACAGAGGCTTAAACCCTCGGTCTCCTATGGCTGAGAACGAGCGTGGCTTTTCCTGTAATTATCCTGACTATTAGGAGTAAACCCCACATGTCACCCAATAGTGTCATTAGATGACAGTGCCAGAAAGGCTTTTTTAACGAGACACAGCTTTTCTAGTGTAGCAGAGCTTAGGACACTCTTGGGTAAATATCACAGACTTGTTACATCCGTGGGGGTGTGAGTGCCTTATGTGTGTTGTGTCGTGTGCTTGGCATTCACCTTACTGGGTGGATGTCATTTACGCCTCTCTTGCGTACCTAAAGCTAGGGTAGGCTGGTGGGTTACGATAAACGAGAGGGTATACCATTCATTTTTTGTAACGCATGTTGACCCTTTTAGTGGGTTCCTTCTACACTAAAAGCATCGTTAAATGGCTTCCTAGGGTTTACTATTTGTTCCGTTTTGCCTCCTTAAAACAATAAGGGCTTATGCAAATGTCATCTTTTTTAATATTTCTTTGTGCCGTTTCCTTGATATTAGGGCTATATGGGTGCGGTGGCACGAATACTTCAACAGAAGCAACCTCTATGGTTGTTCAGGCACAGGCATCTCCTCTTCCTGCTATTACAGGGAACCCTAATGCCGTTGTAGGGCAAGACGGAGAAACTCGCTTACATAGTGCCGCCAAAAAAGGGGATGCTCGCCTTGTAGAGGCACTCATTCTTGCAGGGGCAGATGTCAACAAAACAAACGATTATGGAGAGACTCCCCTTCATATCGCAAGTTATGAAGGACAGGCTGAAGTTGTGAAAGTTCTTTTAGCCCACGTTACAAATGTCAACCAAGCAGATAATTATGGAAGGACCCCCCTTAATAAGGCAAGCTTTAACGTACATGCCGAAGTTGTGGAAGTTCTTTTAGCCCACGGTGCAGATGTCAACCAAGCAGATAATTATGGAGAAACTCCCTTGGACACGGCCAAAAGTTGCATAGTTTGCAGTGACGCAGACAAGCAAGCAACCCTTCAACTGCTACGCCAAGCGGGAGGCATTTCAACAGAAGCAACCTCAGAAACCTCTATGGTTGCTAAGAAAGAGACATCCTCTACAGAGAGCCCTAATGCCATTGTAGGGGAACGAGGAGACACACGCTTGCATATTGCTGCTATAGAAGGGAATACTCGCCTTGTGGAAGATCTTTTGTTGCAGGGTGCAAATGTCGACTCAACAAACTCTTTTGAAAAGACTCCCCTTCATGAAGCAAGTGTTTCGGGACATACCAAAGTTGTGAAAATCCTGTTAGCCCATGGTGCAAAGGTCAACAAAACAGACCATAATGGGGTAACTCCCCTTTTTAAAGCAAGCATTTGGGGTGAGCCTGAAGTTGCGAAAGTGCTTTTAGCTCATGGGGCTAACATCCACCAAACAGACAATGCTGGAAGCACTCCCCTTCATGGTGCAAGCGGTTTCGGATGTGCCAAAGTTGTGAAAGTTCTTTTAGCCCATGGTGCAAAAGTCAACCAAACAGACCATGAAGGCAGAACACCCTTGGATAGGGCGAAAGAGTGTAGATGTAGTGATGAAGACAAGCTAGCAACTCTTCAAGTGCTACGTCGAGCAGGAGGCATTTCAAAAGCGAAATAACGTACCACGCTCTTAAATGGCTTCCTATGATTTACTATTTGTTCAGGCTTACTTCCTAAAAACAACAAGGGCTTATGCAAATGTCATCTTTTTTAATGTTTTTTTGTGCAGTTTTTTTGATATTAGGGTTATATGGGTGCGGTGGTACGAATGCTTCAACAGAAGCAACCTCTATGGTTGTTCAGGCAGAGGCTTCTACAGGGAGTCCTAATGCCGTTGTAGGGGAAGACGGAGACACTCGCTTACATATTGCGGCTAAAAATGGGGACACCAGCCTTGTGGAAGAGCTCATTCTCGGAGGGGCGAATGTCGATCAAACAGACGACTTAGGATGGACTCCCCTTCACGAAGCAAGTCTTGGCGGACATGTCGAAATTGTGAAAGTTCTTTTAGCCCACGGTGCAAATGTCAACCAAGCAGACAGTACTGGAGACACTCCCCTTCATATCGCAAGCCATGACGATGTCGAAGTTGTGAAAGTTCTTTTAGCTCATGGAGCAGATGTCAACCAAACAGATTATGTTGGAGCAACGCCCTTGGATAATGTTGAATTCTGCAAATGCAGTGATTCAGACAAGCAAGCAATGATTCAAGTGTTACGTCAAGCGGGGGGTGTTTCAAACTTTGCTTACCCAGCCGATTGAGCGGGCTTGCCTGGATTCAACTGCTACGCCAAGCAGGAGGCATTTCAAAAGCCAAATAACGTATCATGCTCTTAAATGGCTTCCTATGATTTACTATTTGTTCAGGTTTACTTCCTAAAAACAACAAGGGCTTATGCAAATGTCATCTTTTTTAATGTTTCTTTGTGCTATTTCCTTGATATTAGGGCTATATGGGTGCGGTGGCACGAATACTTCAACAGAAGCAACCTCTATGCCTGCTCAGGAAGAGGCATCTCCTCTTCCTACTATTACAGGGAACCCCAATGCTGTTGTAGGGGAAGACGGAGAAACCCGCTTACATATTGCCGCTAACGATGGGAATACCCGTCTTGTAGAGGCACTCATTCTTGGAGGGGCGGATGTCAACCAAGCAGGCTATACTGGATGGACTCCTCTTTATTATGCAAGCAATGCTGAAGTGGTAAAAGTTCTTTTGGCTCATAGTGCAAATGTCAACCAGACAAACGATAATGGAATGACCCCTCTTTATCATGCAAGCGGTTTGGGACGTACCGAAGTGGTGAAAGTTCTTTTAGCTCATGGTGCAAATGTAAACCAACCAGACCATGAAGGCAGAACACCCCTTCATTGGGCAAATGCCGAAATAGCGAAATTTCTTTTAGCCCACGGTGCAAATGTCAACCAAGCAGACATTCTTGGAAGCACTCCCCTTCATAAGGCAAGCGGTTGGGGAGGAACCGAAGTTGTGGAAGTTCTTTTAACCCACGGTGCAAATGTAAACCAACTAGACCATGAAGGCAGAACACCCTTGGATAGGGCTAAAAATTGCGATTGCAGTGATGCAGATAAGCAAGCAATGATTCAACTACTACGCCAAGCGGGAGGCATTTAAAAAGCTAACTAACGTATCACGCCCCTGTATGCCGTGCGCACCTAAAGCTAGGGCAGGGGATACCCTTGGGGTGTCTCGTGAACCCTCTCTCCCCGTGGGGAGAGGGCAGGGTGAGGGGTCATGTGCTTCATGCACCAAACAGAGAACCCTATCATAAGGTGAGAGAGTCCACACGGTTGTGGTAACATGGTTTCATCTGGTTTCCTCCTTGTTGTTTTCACTGGTATATACACTGCACTCGTAAGGTTGGCTCTATTGTATGCACACTGGACTTCTTTCTCCTTCCACCATGGATACCCTCTTTGTTCCTGCTGCTCAAGCACCGTTGGCTGACATTGGGGTGTTTGGCGGCTCTGGGTTTTATGCCCTTTTGGATAACCCCACCAGCATTCGGGTTGAAACCCCTTATGGTCCTCCGAGTGATGAAATTATGCTCGGGACGATTGCAGGGCGTAAGGTTGCCTTTTTGCCTCGTCATGGCAGTAAGCATCATTTGCCCCCGCATAAAATTAACTACCGTGCCAATGTATGGGCGTTTAAACAGCTAGGGGTTCAGTGGTGTATTTCTCCGTGTGCAGCGGGTAGTTTGCAACGCCATATTGCCCCTGGGCATTTTGTGGTGTGTGACCAATACGTAGACCGTACTTCAGGACGTAATGATACCTTTTATGATGGTCCTGTGACAACCCACGTGAGTGCAGCAGACCCCTTTAGCGATACCTTACGCACCCTAGCGATAGACAGTGCCAAAGCACTTGGCATTACAGTGCATGAAAAGGGAACGGTTGTGGTGATTCAAGGGCCTCGTTTCAGTACTCGTGCTGAGTCAGCTTGGTTTGCGTCTCAGGGTTGGGAAGTCATTAACATGACACAATACCCCGAGGTGCATCTTGTGAAAGAAATGGGCATGGCTTCTGTGAATATCTCGTTAATTACAGACTATGATGCTGGGGTAGATGATATTCCTCCTGTCAGTCACTCTGCTGTGCTTGAGGTATTTAATGCCAACAATGAAAAATTGCGGAACCTCTTAGGTGCCATGATTGCCAAAATCCCTACCGACCCTAAAGCCTCTGAGTTTCATGATGTCTTGGCTCATGCACGCATTTAAGAATGGGAAGGATGAGACGCAATGCTCATTACACTGATTCATGACTTTTTTACGGTTCTCGTTGCCTTTATCTCTCTTTGGCAAGGGCTGTTTTTTATACGTGCCTTGTTAAGCTTCTTCCCGAATATTCAATGGTGGAAGCCTCCTTTTACTTGGATTAGGCAACTGACAGACCCCTTGATGCTTTGGGTACGCTCTTTTGTGCCTCCTTTTGGGATGCTTGACCTCTCTATTATGGTGATTATCATTGGGTTGAATCTTCTTAAAGGGGTGGTGATTCCGTTACTTGAAGGGCTACTGATTGGGCGTTCCTTTTAGGCTGTTTCTGATAGCCGCCCCTCAAAGACTTGTTTGAAGGCTTCCAAGATGCTTTCCTATGCCTTAACACATCCCTCCTCTCAGCCCCACACGGTGGGGCTGGAGGTGCTTGAACAGTGTCTTGAAACCCTTGTACCAGACTATTTTAACGAGGCGCAAAAACAGGCGATTTTAACGCCTATTTCACAAGGGTTAAAGCTACTGGCTGGGGCTGGGGCTGGGAAAACAGCCGTTTTAACCCGTCGGTATGTGTATGGGCTACTGACCTTAGCAAAACAGGCCGTGTTATCGCAGGATAGTGTGCAGGAGGACGCTTCTTCGCAGGGGGTGGATTGGGAAAGCCTACCCCAACAACAACTCATGATAACGTTCACGGATAAAGCCGCACAAGAAATGCGTGAGCGTGTCAAACACCTGTGGGAAGAGACCCTTCAGTTGCCTCCTCTTCGTTTGACTTCTGACACGCTAGGCACCATTCATGCCTTTTGTGGTGGGGTGTTACGGCAAGCCCTCCCGCTTCATCCTGGCACCTTGACGGAACCCCTTGAATTGCCTGACTTGGGACTTCTCGGGCGTTATCCTTTGCCTACTCGACACTATCAGCTTGTGGATGACATTGCCAAACGGGATTTACTGCTACAGCTTAAACGCCATTGGCATTATGGCATCCCTAAAACGGAACTGCTCCAGCTCTTTGACACATGGGGGCTTGAGTTGCCCGAACTACGCACATGGCTTCATACGTGTCCGAGTGAGAAAATCAGTCATTTCCATTTACGGCAGTTTTTGCCTGCCCATCAACCTAAGCGTTTACTGGCACAATTAGACAAGTTACTTGCCACACTTAAAACCCTTGCCATGACCCCGCAAGGTGTTTTCCATACGTTACATCATCAACAAACCCATCTATTAGAGGCTATCTTAAAACTTCAGGTACCAAGGCACACGTTAAACCCCGATGAGCTTGAGCCTTTGTTACAGGAAGAGCTTATTGCCTTATGGCAAAATAGCCAGAGTCTAGCACCTTACCAAAGTTTAGGGCTTGAACCCTTACAGGCACTAGAAGAGGAAGACGACCTGAAAAAACGCCTAAAACAATGGGATGGCTTTTTTAAAACAGAGTTCTTGGCTTCTATTACGCTCCTTGAAAAACGTAAGCAGCGTAAAAAGGCATATATGTACACGCCTTCACCGTATCAGCCTTTTTATACAGCATTCATGACGACACAGCTCAAGCGTTTGCTAGAGCTAGCCTGTTGTTTTTATGCACAGTATCAGTCATTACTGTTGAGTAAAAATCTTTGTGATTTTGATGACTTAATCTTACTTTCTACCGTCCTGCTTTATGCAACGCCTGCGTTACGTCAACGGTTACAGCAACAGTATAAACTCATGCTTGTAGACGAGTTTCAAGATACCAACTTGGCACAAATTCGTCTGTTACAAGCCCTGTTACCTGAAGCCACGGCTGAAAGCCCTTTGCCTCTGCCTCGTCTGACGGTGGTAGGCGATTTACGCCAAGCGATTTATGGGTTTCGTCATGCAAAGCCCAATAACCTCACGCTTATTTTTTCGAAACATGCCCATGTGACACAAACCTTGGATGCGAACTATCGCTCTCAAGCCCCCATGGTAGAAGCTGCGAATACCCTGATGGCAGAGGGACCTTTAGGGCAGGTGATGCCTGCGTTAAGGCATCCGATGTTGGCAAAAGCTCCTGCCAGTACTCCCCATGTGCTTAGCCAAAAAGCCTCAGAACGTTGTCATGTGCATTGGGTCTCTAATGAAACCGTGAAAGGGGCTTCCTTAGACACCGCTTGGCAAGAAGAGTTAGAGGTCACACTGCGTTATATTCGTGCCTTACTTCAGAAAAATGTTCCTCCTGATGCGATTGCGATTATTGCCCATCATCATACCAAGCTGGGGCGTATGGCGTATGCGTTAGAACAAGCGGGGATTCCCTTCAAACGCCAAAAAGAAAAAGATTTCTTTACACGTCCTTTGACGCAACAGTGCTTAACCTGGTGTGCATTACTCTATCAACCCTCTGATACAGCTGCATGGTGGCATGTGCTTTCACGAGTGGTACCCAGTACTACCTTACAGCACGCTCTACGCCAAGCCCTTCTCACGCCCCATCAGCCCTGCTTTATGTGGCTCCAAGATGCTTTGGCATGTTTGAGTCTTACCGACCAAGACACAACCGCATGTCAGGGATACCCTTGTCATGAGGCATTATTTCCATGGCTTGCGCAGAGCTATCAAGCCTTGATGCAGACACGGCGTGCCTTACAAGCACATGTGACCCCTCTTGAGTTTCCCGCTAGGGTGCTATCCTTGTTTTCTATGTTCCAGCCAGCCCTTTCTACAGAGCCTTCTTCAGAGGATGCACGCTGGTATCACGCCATGCACACTGTGCTTGCACAACAGTGGCAAGCCACCTTGCAGGAGTGTCCGATGCCTAAAATGGGCTGGACGGAAGACACCTTTGCCTGTGCGTGTCAGCGTTTACTGGCAAGGCTTCACGTCATGGTAGAGGCTCAAACCACGCCTACGCAAGACAGTGGACTTTCAGAAGCGTCAGACACCTCTCCTGATGCGCTACTCGTTGAAATGACCCTGCCAGAGGATGTCCCAGGGGTTGAATTGTTGACCATTCACAGTTCTAAGGGCTTGGAGTATCCGTATGTGATTTTGCCATGGGTTGAGTCAAGAGCCACATTACGTAAAACCAGTTTGAAAGACAGTGCTTGGGTGGTGGATGTACAGGAAGATGGCTTGCCAGGGTTTGGGCTTTTCCCTAAACATTGGTTTTCTACAGACCATCCTTGTTATACGGTATGGAGCCAGTTATGGCAACGTCCTGAGTTAGAGCTAGAATCTATTCGCCTCTTTTATGTGGCCTTAACTCGGGCAAAAGAGGGTATTTTATGGATGGGCTTACCCAAAACCACTCCCAGTTGGATGAAACAATGCCTTGAGGCTTGGCACCCTTGCCCTGTGTAACCTTTATGTAACAGAAAAGATACCCTGCCTACCTGCCATGGCGGGTGGGTAACACAAAAGGCTTTTAGCTTTATTTAATATATATACAAGCAATCGGAACGCAGGACGCATACCCCAATCGCTTGGTTTATCAATCATCCCCTCTCATTCACAAGGATGTGAATGTGCAGAGAAGGTCATCAGGTTTGTATAGGCTATCTGCCTATGTAGATTTGCAACTAGGGGATTCCATAAGGGTGCAAAAAGTTTGACGGTAGGTACAAGGCATGAAGTCTGTGCGTATCCTCAAACAGCACCCTTTTTTCTTTTTTTAGCGTCCATCGTGTTGCGATGGGTCGCCTTGAGGGCGGTCTAATAAGCTACTAAGAATAGGGTTGCTCAAGAGCCATCCTTTGGTGCTTAAATGAAGGCTTTCGTGGGTTTGCGTTAAGTAGCCTTCTTGAACGTGTCGGTGAAACCTAGGACCTGTCCATCTCCAAAAGCGTTCCCAAGCTCGGTGAATGGCTTCTTGAGGCACCTCCTGAAAGGGTGTTGGTGTAAGCAAAGGCATAAGGGTATCGTCGTGAGAGTGTTGATAGAGCCAGTAAGCAATTTTGCGGATAGGAACCCCCTGTGTTTGACGAAGACCAAACATCAACACTTGTTCTAACATGGTGTCGGTTGAAGGCTGCCATCCTTCCTCAGGCACTTCATGGGCGTGGAGGCTTTCCCAAGAGGCTTCTAGGTAGGTTTGTAAGCTTGGGGTGTTTTTGTAATACCGCCCTTGAATCCACCCTGAAGCAGAGGGTCCTAAGGCAATATAGGGGTTTTGTTGCCAATAGACTTGGTTATGAATACTTGCATGTCCTGCTTGTGCAAAGTTACTAAGCTCATACGCTTTGAGGTCTTTTGCGGCAAGGTGAGCGTGTGCATACTCGTACCACTGAGCTTGAAGGTCTTCATTGGCAATGGGGTAGCTGCCTGTTTGAATGAGTTTGGGTAAAGGGGTTTGTGCTTCCACTTGTAATCCATACATGGATACATGAGGAGGCATAATCTGTAACACGTGTTCAATATCTTTTTGCCAGAGTGCCTCAGTTTGTCGAGGAATCCCGTACATCAGATCTAAGCTCCAAGACGTGATATTGCTTTGCGTGATAGCCTCGATGCTTTGAAAAATATCTTTTTGCCGATGTCTGCGAGATAGGGCTTGTAAGAGTGGGTCATGAAAGCTTTGAACCCCTAGGCTAAAGCGGGTGATACCTGCGTGTTGGTATGCCTGAGGGGTACTGGTCCAATCTTTTGGATTGACCTCTAGGGTGATTTCACAGGTTTCATCCCATGTAACCCATTGTCCTAAGTGTGCAAGCACCTCTTGTATTTGCATGGCAGAGAGTAAGGAGGGTGTTCCCCCACCAAAATAAATGCTTTTGATAGGAGGTTTCTCAAGACATTGATAGGCTTGGTACCACGTATTCAGTCTTGCTGTGATTTCTCGCTCAAGTGCCTCTAAAAACCTCTGAATGCGGTGTGAAGACACGCTTTGTTTTTCTACCTCTAAGTAAAAATCACAGTAAATACACCGAGACCTACAAAAGGGGATATGAAGGTAAATAGCCTCTGGGAAGCGTAATATGTCGTTATCATAAATGGAATGCTCTAAAGCAGAAAAACTTTTTGACATTTTGAAACCTTATGGCATTTAGACTCTTTAGCTTTGAAAAAACCGAATAATTTATATAGAAAATATCATCTTTATCTGCTTTAATAGAAGAATGGTGCCAATACCTCTTTTTAGTGTATCACCGATACTCAAAACGCACTCGTAAAAGAGGGTTTTTCTTTTGAAGGCGTTAGGCTATTACAGCCATCGTTTTCATTGTGTGTTGTGCGATAGTTTTTGTCTTCTTTGTGCTGAGTCCATTGTTTGTTTTGTTTATATAAAGGTGGTTTTTATGCTTTCTGAGCAAGCTTCCGCTACGACGAACACGGATAGTGTTCTTTCTAGAGATTTTAATTTGACAGCCTATCGTATTTTTAAAATTCTTGAAATGCTTTATTATGGTCCTAAAACCTTAGAGCAAATCAATCAGCTTTTATTGCAAGATCCTCGTTTACCCAAAACGATTTCTCTTGATACGCTCAATTTGTGTTTAAACACATTACGGATGATTGGCTGCGAAATCCAACGTCCTTCTACCCGTACCCAGTGGCATTATGTGCTGTTGAAGAATGCCTATGCCTTGAGCTTTTCTCGTAAAGATAAAGACTTGATGTATCAGGTTTATTCTGCCACTCGTCCCTATGTCACTGAGGATGAAAAAGAGCAGTGGGATAAAATATTGCATTGTTTCCGTAATGATTTAACCCATCCTGAAAATGTGTTGATGAATCGGGCGTTACAGGATAAGCCTTTAAATCATTGGATGCCCCCCGCCCATGAGGGATGGGATACTGAAAAGGAAAACTCTGCAAGATTTCAGCGATTATTACGTTCTGCCTTGAAAAAAGCAGGTCGTGCCGAAGATGTCGTGATTATTTACTACGATGCGCTGGGTGATGGCTACTTGTCGGCATATTGCGTGTCTCCTACCAATTTTCATCAGGCAAACGGTAGAAGTTACATGTCAGGACCTGCATTAAATGTTCTCAAACACGCAGGACATAGCCATCTCTTGAAAGTGCCTGAAGACCTAGAAACGGCGACCCAACAGCGTACGTTTCGTTTGGATCGAGTGACCAATATCGAGCTTGCTCAAGAAATGTTTGATGCCGAGCAGTATGAAGCGTTGTTGGTGACCTTGACGCAAGAGCGTAAAAAGAAAATGGCTTGGGTGAAGCTTTATCTATATACGGATGAGCCGATTGATAACATCATGAACATGGGTGAAAGTGTACGTTTTGTACCCTTTCAAGATGACCCAGAACATTATGAGACCTTGTGTTTAACTGAGGAACCTTACTTCAGTGAACTCTCTGGCTATTGGGAAGTCATGGTGTGCTTAAAAGATGTGTTCTTTATCAAGCAGAAACTCATGTTTATTGGCTTACCCTTTAATATTGTTGAGCCTGTGACATTGCGTCAGGAAATGGCACTTATGGTAGGGAAAATGCTTTCCCATTACCAAACCGCCGATGAGCTTGACCTTACTGTAAACGCTTAATCAAGGCGATTTTCATAGGGAAGAATACCCTCTCTATGAAGGCTCGTTTGATGTATATTTTTCTACCCTATTGTGAGGAACGTTAAGTGATGATGAGTCCCGCTAAAAAACAATCTTTACTTGCCCACCCTTCTCCTGAGGATATCTCTCAACAAGAAGATGCGTGGGAGTCTATGACACAGCCTAAGTATCTTGCCAGTGGTTTAAGAGTGCTTTCTTTATATAAGCTCTTTTGTACTCGGCGTGCTTTACAGTTGTCAGACATTAATCAGTTCTTTGAAAATGACCCCTCCGTGGCACGTCTTATGACTGAAACCACGCTGATTAAGCATATTCATACGATTCGTCAGATGGGAGGGAAAATCCCTTTTACGTCCTCTCGGATGAATCATCAGTATCAGTTGCTTGAATACCCTTTTACGCCACCTATTACCATGGCCATGGTGGAAACCCTTACCCGTACCTTTAAGCGTCTTGCGCATCCAGGAGCCTCCATTCAGCTGTATGACCGCTTTTATTTATTCTTGTTGAAACTGCTATGGTTTTTACCCACCACCCTTCGCTGGGGTGTGATTCACGGGATTCATAGTCTCCCCAGCCAAAGTATGGGTGACCCTCAGGATCCTGCCAATGTGAAGTCTTTTTATATTAATGACTTTGCAAAGTCACAGCTTTTAGATGTGTTTCGTCATGCTATTGACTATCAAACGCCTCTAGCATTTTCCGTGGAAGGGTTTGAAGGTCGTGCAAGGGATAAAAAAGAAGCTTCAGAGCTGACAGAAGAGACGGCACCAGAAATGACGCATGACCTTGAAATCTCTTGGCGAGACTATGTGACGGTGATGTTGCCTACCGATGTACGTCATGAAAAAAGACAGTATAGTTTAGTGGGCTACGACTTTCTGCTCCAGCAGGTGAGGGAAATCCCTCTAACCTCTGCCATGGAACTATTGGTGCTTCCTGAGTTTCACATGGTGTTGAACGAAGAAGGTGAGTTTTCAACGGAGCCTACGACCATGCAAATTATGTTCCGTTTAACAGGACGTTTGGCACTAAGCTATGAGCCTTATCATGGTGAAAAAGTCATTCAACGAAGCTCAAGAGCCGAACGTGAACCTCATTTGGCAGGGACAAAAGAGGGTCAAGAAATGGAATTGACCGTTACCGCTCAAACGCAAGACATGCCCTCTGTATTGCGTCGTTTGGCAAAATACGGGACGCAGTGTCAAGTGATTTCACCGCAGCTTGCCGTGAAAGGGATGCGACGGTACTTAGAGACGCTCTATTTCCCTCTCGTTTCTTTGTAGGTCTTCTGTATCTTTTTGTACACCCTATCCTTCGTGATTCCACGAAGGATAGGGTATCGTTAGGCTCTGCCTTTAATGCCACTATAGGCACCTAATGCTCCTGCAAGGGTGAGTCCAAGCCCCACACCTACCGTGGGTAAGGCAAGTGCAGTACGCCAAGTGGCTCCCCCTACTTTTCCTCGTGCCATCGCATGCGAGGCACTATTGAGCCATCTGGCACCTGAGTGGAGCATGGCTCCGCCTGCAAGACCTACGGTGGCTCCTACACCTAGGGTGGCAAGACGTTCATTAGGAGACAACTCACTTTCACCATAAAGTTTTTTGGTACGATTCCCTCCCATCAGGTCCTGTGTTGCAAAAAAGGCGGTACCGACGGCAACAGGCAAAGCCCATGTGGTCATTATACCTTTTGATGGAACACGTACTTTAGACAAAGAAGCCAAAGAAGTACAAGCATGGGTGAGAGAGGGTGGTGTCATGGGTGTGTTTCTCCTGTGATAAAGCATGGCTTCTTGAATGTTACGCACGAGGGCATGGATAGAAGCTACCTTACTAGGATGAAACCTTGTGGTCGTGTATTTGGTGCTTAGTGCTGTGCTTTAAAGCAAACATCCAGTCCAATATCAAGTGCGGGTGCCCCCAAGGTAATTTGGCTGGTTGAAATCAAGTCGACCCCTGTTTCTGCGAAGGCTTTAACGGTGTCTAAGGTAATGCCCCCACTGGCTTCTAGTACAACGTGCCTTCCTGCTTTTGCGTGAAGCGTTTGAGCGTAACGGACGGCTTCCCGACATTGTAGAGGGGTGAAATTATCTAATAGAATGACCTCGGCTTCTGTTTCGTCCATCACTGCTCTGAATTGTTCCCAAGTGTCGACCTCAACTTCTAGGCGTGCCATGTGAGAAAGGCGAGCCTGAATTTTAGTGACAAGCTCAGGAAGAGACGTTGCAATATGGTGGGCAAGGCTGACATGATTATCTTTAATCATGGCGGCTTGCCCCAGATGGTAACGATGCCAAGAGCCACCCCCATCCAGTACGGCTTCTCGTTCAAGCAGTCGTAGTCCAGGGGTTGTTTTGCGTGTGTGTACAATACGACAGTGTGTGTGTGCAATTTGAGAGGCAAAAAGATAGGTTTGTGATGCAATCCCAGACAAATGCTGACAAAGATTCAGAAGCGTACGTTCTATTTTGAGAACAGCATCCGAGGGTCCTGTCAGTATTCCAAGAGGGAAAGGTTCTCCCTGTGTCAGCGCAATATAGGGGGCGCGTCCTATGGCATGAGGGTTCTGGTGGAGTGAGAGCCATGCCACTGAGGGTGTCCATGAGAGACGAGGGTCTACTAAGTGGAGCAGGGTTGGAATCATCCAAGTTCCTGAAAAAACCCCTGAGGTTTTTAACACCATAGTGCCTTGAATATGAGGGATAGAACAGAGATGCGTAGGGTCATAACCTGCATAATGCCCCAGTAGAGCATCCACTGTTAAGTCTCCATGAGACAAGTCTTCCAATAAGAAATGCTTTAAAATGGGTTCCAATTGTAATGAGGAAGGTGGGAGTAACATGGCAACCCTCTCTCAAGGGGTAGTATTAGACGTGGATAACAACAACCATAGCATACTCACCAAGAGAATATAGCCGACAAAGGCGATGTGATGAAATGGAACACTCCATGTTAGAAAGAGTGTTTACAAGACGCTAGGACTCTCAGCAAAAGTATCTACATGTAACCCTCTAAGTGTACCTCAAGCATACAGGATACTCTCCTATCAATTCGTAGGCTTCACTGACAGCTTTGGTATGAAACGTTTTCACGATGACCTGATGTCGCAAGGGTATGGGCCCCTTGACTTGAGGGTAGTTCAAGGGCTTGGGTGGCAAGTGTGGTAAGAAAATGGTACATAGATTGTGTGCTTAGGGATGGTATCTTAAGGCTTTGAGAGGCATGGCTGCTCATTTCGGTATGGGGAGCGGTGTCAAGTGCTGTGCGGTACTTCTCTTGAAGGGTTTTCATTCCCTCCTGTGTTCGTAACACGCCCATATGTTGCCAAAGATCCTGCCCGATGATTGGCAGTAAGCGAGGTAAGCTCTGGCGATAGTCTTCATAAACTTTTGCCTCAAGCGAGGGTGTTTGTATTCGTTGTGTATGGGGTTGTTTCGTACTAAAGCCCTGATGGGCTAAGTGGTGTGCCACTCGTTGTGCCATGACCCCACATTCTAATAAAGAATTACTGGCAAGACGATTGGCACCATGCAGCCCTGTATAAGAGGCTTCTCCCACGATATATAAACGTGCTAATGCACTTTCTCCTGTTTGATAGTGGCATGCAATGCCCCCCATACTATAGTGTGCTGCGGGTGTCACAGGAATGGGCGTGCAGCTCATATTAATGCCTGCTTTCATACACTTGGCATAGATACTAGGAAAACGCTGTTTGAGGAAGCTTTCAGGGAGGTGGGTCATGTCAAGTGTGATAGGTTCAGGGGTTACACCTTCGGGGGTTCTTTCGGTATGCTTTTGATACTCTTGGAAAATGGCACGACTTACCACATCCCGAGGGGCAAGGTCAGCCAATGGATGGTAATGGGGCATAAAATACTCACCCTTTGCATTCTTTAATCGCCCACCTTCTCCTCGTAAAGCTTCTGAAATAAGTCCTTTAACATCACCCTGATACGCAAAAGCGGTTGGATGAAACTGCACAAAGGGGAGGTCGGTCATGGTAGCACCTGCCTGCTGTGCAAGCATGAGTCCCTCACCTATATTACACAGCGGAGGGGTCGCATACCGCCATAACCGTGCATATCCCCCCGTAGCAAGGACGGTATAATCGGCTTGAATTCTCCACTGCTCTGAGGGTATGTTTAGCGTATGAGAAGCATGTTTTATGAAAATGGCACCTTCAATAGGCGCGTGTACCTTTGACTGAAGCAGAGATACCAACGTATAGCCTTCTAGTAGGTGAATGGTTCCAGAGGCAATCGCCTTTATGAGTGCAGTATGCAAACCATCCATGATACCTTTTCCTGTCGCATCCCCAGAAACATGCAGAATACGACGACAGGCATGAGAGCCTTCTTGTCCATAGGTATAGCCCTTACCATCAGAAGCTTTGTCCCATCTGACACCGTAATGTTCTAAGCGATACACCAGTTCTGACGCACCCTCTACAATAGAACGTACTGCGGCGGGGTTACAGCGTCCTGCTCCTGCACTTAACGTATCCTCAATATGAGAGATAAGGCTGTCTTCTGTGTTATCAGGCATGACAGCCGCAATGCCCCCTTGAGCATAGTAAGAGCTTGAAACCTGAATGCTTTTTTGAATTACTAGCGTTACTTTGATGCCTTGTGTTGCAAGCTCTAAGGCAGTAAGGACTCCCGAAAGTCCACCACCAATGACTAACACAGGCGTATAGGCTTGATAGTTGTTCGGGGACTCTAAGGGGCTTATAGAGGTCATGATTTAAAGGGTCGCTTGTGGTTTGTAACGAAGAAAAAAGCCAAGTAATTGTATGATGTCCTGAAGGGATTTTGAAGATGACACTATTTTACAAAGCATTAAAAACTTTAAGTTATTGTCTTCTATTTCGAGACGTAAGAATGATAGCCTACTTCCTCCCTCAAGTATAAAACAGCATGCCTCAGCAGGTAAAGTAAAACCCCTCTTCTCTAAGCATGTGTCGTCGTTTACATGGAATGTGACAATTTGATGAAAAAAATGCTTGACATCTGTCATGAGAGTGTAATAATAAAAGTATCAAATTAAAAAAATGCTGTTTAGTTTTGTTTTTTGCTTTTACGTAAGCTAAGTCCAGCATCATTTCAAACCTCCTGAGATTGGTTTTCTGGGTGTGACTTCAGAGTCAATTCTTACCATGTCAGGGTGCTTGTTGTCCACCTTTTCTCTTATTCCTCATTTGCTTGATAGGTGTCATCTCCTCATGTTGAACGTTCAAACTCAAACCGCTTCCATGATGCAACAACGTTTAATGATGCAAAAGCTGCAACAAAAGCTCGCTCAAGTGCCTCAAGCACAACCGAAACTTCAAGCACCTCAGGCTCGTTTTGGTAGTGTTCCTGCTCCTCTTGTGGAAGATACCTTCCAAAGCACAAAAAAATTCGCCAACAAGCTTACAGCTCCTTTGGAAGGCAATATTGCCTTCCAAATGCCTCATCAACCTAAAGTGGCAGGAGTCTTTACATCTATTAATAACTTAATTAGAAACTTATTAGGCGGTCACTAAGTTTAGGGTTAGCGTATGATGTCGATTCATGTTGAAACCTTTTATTGGTTACCCCATTGCTCTACTTGCCAAAAAGCGAATGAGTGGCTGGCTTCCCAAGGTGTTTTGGTGAATGCTTACCATGATTTAAAAGCCTCACCGCTTTCTACGGATACTCTTAGTAAGTTGGTTACGGGAATAGGTTCAGTTGATGCACTCTTTTCAAAACGTGCGATGAAATATCGTGCTTGGGGATTGCATGAAAAAGTCTTGTCTGAAGAGGATAAGTTGCACTATATGCAACAAGAGTATACCTTTATTAAGCGTCCTGCTCTCTTTTTGAGTAATGGTACGGTGTTGGCAGGGTTTGCTACCAAGCAATGGCTTGCCGCTTTTCAAGGATAATCATTCTAACTCTTTTATCAAAACGCCTTTGAATGACGATGTCTTCAAGGGCGTTTTGTCTTGTATATTCAAGTAGCTTCCCCGATGGGTTTAGGTGTATGATGACGGGATACTTGGCTGTGCTTGTTATCCTTTAGATGTTGTGATGTGGAAAGCGTGTGTTTCTGATGTTTCATCCTGCCACTATGATGATTAAAGCGGTTTTACAAGGACTCACTGAATTTTTACCTGTCAGTTCTACCGCTCATTTATTATTTACGGACCATATTTTGCATCATCTGGGGATGGTACAAGGCACATTGAACCTTCAAGAAGAGGCGTTTTTTGATATTTGGTTGCATCTTGGTACTTTGATTGCGGTGTGTGTCTACTTTCGTAAGGAGCTGGCAGGGTTTTGGACGTTTGCAGTGTTACCTCAGCGTGAAGAAGAGCCTGTGGAGGTGTTGCAAGTGCGTCGACTGGCACAGCAGCAACTACGTGCGATTCTGACAGCGTTTATCGTCTCTGCGGGGGGTATCTTGGGAACCCTCAAACTTTCAAAATGGGTCTTTCAATGGATGCACTGGACAGTGCCAGGGAAAATAGAAGATCTCTCTGATTGGTTTTTACACCAGCCTTTATGGGTAGCAGTACACCTCATCCTTGTGGGTTGCTTGATGGCGTATGCTGAAAGACACTATCAGCGTCAATCGTGTGGGACGTGTCAGCCTCGTTTGGAAGGGGCTTGGTACCATCAGCTTGGTATCTTGCCTTATAAAGCCGTGTATGCAGTGGGGCTTGCTCAGGCTTGGGCTGCCATTTTTCATGGGTTCTCACGTTCAGGAACAACGATGAGTATCGGGTTATTGCAAGGCTTCACAAAAAGCCAAGCCGCACGTTTTACCTTTTTATTGAGTATACCTACTTTTTTAGCCGCCATGGTCTATGAAACCCTAAAACTTTTAGCGATGGGAAAGCATGCCTCTCTTTCTGCTATGCTGTCGGGGTTTGACTGGGGATGGATGTTGCTTGCTTTGCTTGTTTCAGGGGTTGTAGGCTATGTGTGTGTGGCAGGGTTTGTCACGTGGATTAGTCGTGTCCCCTTGTGGTACTTCTCTGTGTATTGTTGGATGTTTGCCATCGGGATGATGGTGCTATTTGTCCAGTAACGATACGGCGTGTGAGTCTGTTGGGGTGATGTGTGTTGTGTTCAGCCAGTAAACAAAGGAGTTAGATGTGATGCAAAGTGTCATTAAAGGATTGGTTCCCTCTGTGAATGACCCCTTTCAGCCTTATGCGTTACCTCCTATGGAACTTCACTCGACCCCTGTTGCCATGCAGGACTATCTTCAGCAAATCTGTCCTGCAGGGGGGCATTATAGTCGAGGTACGTTTAATACGTTAGCAAGCTGTTTGCTAAGAATGGTAAGAGACCAAAATTTTCCAGGGCTGCTCATTTTGCATGCCCCACAGGATGAAAGTATTTGGTCCCTCACCCTAGGTTTGGAACATCGGCACACATTGAAACTAGTCCCGCTCTTAGCACATGATGAGACGACTTCAGAGGCTCCTATGGTTGAGACGCAAGACCATGCAGAAGCCCATGTGGCGCTTGATCCTCAGACCAGAATGTTGATTATTTTGACGAATCGTTTATGCGGATGTTTGTATTGGAGAACCACAGAGCGACTCGTGACACCCGCACCCATGAGTGGTGAGGATGTCATGTGCGAGGGTGGATGGACGTTTCATCCTGCTGATAGTAAGGCGTTTGCGGAAATTATTGCAAAGCATCTTCACGGCACGCATCCAGACCTTTACGGTTTAGTGAAAGAAACCCCTATTGACCGTCGGTATGATGAGCGCTTGAGTCTTTTGCTTACGGGCTTGATTCAACGTTTAGAGAATCGTAATTTAACCCTCAGGCAAATGTTAGAGCGTGAGCGTACCTTGCAAAAAAGGCTGGTTGAGCAAGAAAGACTGGCGGCGATTGGGCATTTATGTACAGCCATTGCTCATGAAATCAGAAATCCCTTAGGGCTTGTTGATTTGTATGCGGGGCTTATGGAAGCACAGCTTGAGCAATCCGTGCAACCTCATGACACGTTAGAAGCATCTCTGAAAGAGAAGCTCCTTGAGCAGGTGGGGCAGATTCGTCATGCCACGCAACACTTAGACACCATTTTAACAGGTCTTACACACTATGCTCGTCCCGTGACACTGGCGAAAGAAGCGACTTGCCTCCCTGTCTTGTTAGAGCAGTTGGCTCAGTTCATGCGTCCACAGTTTGAGCAAAAAGGGATTACGTTGAAAACGCTTCATTATGCTTCGGAGTTACTCACGGTACTGACGGTGCCGGCTGACGGTGCCAAAATTCAGCAGGCCCTGATTAATTTGTTAAAAAATGCACTTGAGGCAACCCCTCAAGGTAAAGAGGTTTTACTTCATTGTGCTACCCGAGGGTCCGAAGATCCTTGGGTTTATATTAAAGTGACCGATCAGGGGCATGGGATTCCCGCAGAGGTATTACCTAAGCTGTTTACGCCTTATTTTACGACGAAGGGCAGTGCAGGGACAGGTTTGGGGCTGGCGGAAGTGCGGAAGCTTATGCAGGCACATCAAGGAAAAGCAGAAGTATTACAAACTTCTCCTCAGGGGACAACTTTTGCACTTGCTTTACCGAAGGCGTAGTGTTGCTTTGTGATGATGATGTCTCTTTTACCTACTCATCCTCTTGTGTTTTCTGCGGATCAGCTTAAATCTTGGTCACGATGCCAGAAGCAGTTTCAGTATAAAACGGTTGAGCATCGTCGTTGGCCTGTAGATACACGGCGGTTTCGCTTGGGAAAACAGTTACATAAGTGGTTAGAGTATCAAGCAGACGGACTTCCTGTGCATCACTGTATGGCAGGTGAAAAAGATTTGCAACTCATTGCGTGTTGGGAACAGTTGCAAGCAAGCCCCTTATTGCAATGGCCTGTTGTGGCGAGTGAGTACCCTTTCTACGTCCCGCTGGTCTCTTTGCTACAGTCTTCTCTGGAGGAGTATGTTACAGGTTTGCATGCGACGACGGTTGAAACACCTCCCTTGTTTTGTCATGGTCGTATTGACCGATTGGCTCTACGTCCTGCATCTCAAGAACATCCTGAGACACTGGTGCTTTTGGATTGGAAAACAGGGACGGCAGTGCCTAACTATCCGTTAGAGGATTGGCAGTACATGCTCTACACTCTTGCCATCGAGAGATTGCTCCAAGCAGAAAACACGCCTTTACGTCATCCTGTCACACGTCGACGTTTGCCTGATACGATACCTCTCACATTTATATACGTTCAGGTGAGCCCTCAAGGTATTCAGTGTCATGAGTACCCTTGGTCTCCTCAAGAGTCTGTAAGAGTACAGCAGGCTTTGCTTCAGACGGTGACTTCTCTTATACGGCATTGGCACCAAGGTGATTTTTCTCTGCCTCGAACGTGTCCTGATAACCACTGTGCCTATGAAGCTATTTGTGGGATTCGCTCCTTGTCTTCCTCTGGAACCACTTCTTCAACGGTAGGTTAGCACCTATCGTGGTCGTATCTGATGAGTTTAGACTATTTAAGGTTGTTTTCATTTTCCTAAAGTGCATAATATGGTACACTGTAAACTTATAGTCCAGTCAAAAGAGTCACTTTAGTAAAGTACTTTTGTCTTTTGGTGTCTGTGTGTCCTCATGAAAGCCATGCTTTCCGTTAACCTTATCCATTTTTACAAAGGAGTGAATGGATTCTCATGACGCAATCCATTATTCAGCCCCATGCCTACATGCCAGTTGTTGTTGAGCAATCAAGCCGTGGAGAGCGTACATTTGATGTCTTTTCGCGCTTACTTCGTGAGCGTATCGTATTTTTAGGTACCCCTGTGGATGATATGGTCGCAAACTTGATTATTGCGCAACTCCTTCTGTTGGATTCTGAAAATCCAGAGAAAGATATTATGCTGTATATCAACTCTCCCGGAGGAAGCGTCACAGCAGGACTTGCTATTTTTGATACGATGCAGCATATTCGTGCAGATGTTTCAACCATTTGTGTGGGTCAGGCTGCCAGTATGGGAGCCTTCCTTCTGTCTGCTGGTACGCCTGGGAAGCGTTTAGCTTTGCCACATTCTCGTATTCTGATTCACCAACCCCTTGGTGGAGCTCAAGGTCAAGCCTCTGATATTGAGATTCAGGCTGCAGAAATTAACCGTATGAAACGTATGTTAAATGAGCTATTGGCATCCCATACGGGTCAACCTCTCAAGAAGATTGAGAAAGACACAGACCGTGACTATATCATGAGTCCTGAAGATGCAGTGGCTTATGGTATTGTGGATAAGGTTGTCAGTAAGCCTGCCACTGATAAATAAGCTTTGAGTGAGGTGGGTGCTTTTCTGAAACGTCTCTATGGCGTAAGAAAAGCACCTCTTCTTTTGAGGTCTTCTATTTGACAATGTGCTTTGTATCATAAGTGTGTTTGTGGTATGTGTTTGGATAGTATGCCATCACACATGATCGGCTAGCGTCATTGCGTACAGATTTCTCGGTCGCCTTGCGTGATAGTTTGTAATGTTTCTAGGTCTCTGGTTATATTTGCGGGCTAATCGGCAAGGTGATGTAAGGGTTTCATGCTTTCAGTTGACTATCGTAGTGGTATAGAGATCGTCATACTGTATGGTTTTACCTTGGTTAACTAGTCATCCTTTATCTCGGCATCCTCTGAATCTATCAGGAAAGACATAAACGCTCTATGATGAGTAAACATGATGAAAAGCTCCGTTGTTCCTTTTGTGGAAAAACACAAGACCAAGTCAAAAAGCTCATTGCGGGTCCTGATGTGTTTATTTGCGATGAATGTATCGAATTATGCAATGAGGTTCTTGCCGAGGAGTTTGACACAGCAGAAAACTTAAGTCAAAAGAAGAATACAGAGGACACGCCTCAAGAAAAACTTGTGGTGCCTTCTCCTCAGGCGATTAAACAGCATCTCGATGATCATATTATTGGACAGGACCAAGCAAAACGTACCTTGGCGGTTTCGGTATATAATCACTATAAGCGTATTAACCATCTTTTAGAGACCGTGGATGATAAAGATGCAATAGAAATTCAAAAAAGTAATGTATTGCTCATTGGTCCCACTGGGTCAGGTAAAACGTTACTCGCTCAAAGCTTAGCGAAAATGCTCAATGTACCCTTTGCGGTGGCAGATGCTACGACGCTTACTGAAGCAGGCTATGTGGGGGATGACGTTGAGAATATTCTGTTACGCTTGTATCAGGCTGCAGAGTATGACGTTCGCAAAGCAGAACGAGGCATTATCTATATTGATGAAATTGATAAAATTTCTCGTAAGTCTGAAAATCCAAGTATCACTCGAGATGTTTCTGGAGAGGGTGTGCAACAGGCTCTTCTGAAAATGATTGAGGGTACGGTTGCCAATGTACCTCCTCAAGGAGGACGTAAGCATCCTCATCAAGAGTTTATTCAAATTGATACCAAGAATATTCTCTTTATTTGCGGAGGTGCTTTTGTGGGGCTGGATAAGCTTATTGGTCAACGTGTCAATACAGGTAAAAACGTTGGGTTTGGCTCAACAGGGGTCAAGTCTCAATACGAGCGAGATTTAGAAGCTGCTCGTATCATGAAGCAGGCGGAACCTGATGACTTGATTAAGTTTGGGATGATTCCTGAGTTCACAGGTCGTTTGCCAATTTTAGCCGTCTTAGATCCCTTAGATGAAGAAGCCTTGGTGAGTATTCTTAAGAAACCCAAAAATGCTATTTTCAAGCAATACCAAGCTTTATTGGCGATGGATCATATTGCGTTGGAGTTTGAGGAAGATGCTGCCGTTGCGATTGCTCATGAGGCGATGCAGCGTAAGACGGGTGCTAGGGCGTTGCGTGCCATTATGGAAGAACTTATGCTTGATGTCATGTTTGAAGCACCTGAGCTTCATGACAAGGGTGAGTTGGAGTCGATTCGTATTACCAAGGAGATGGTTAAAGCGAAAAATGTCTTGCATCATGTTTCTGAAGTACCCTGTTCAGTGCTTTCTCCTTTAAAGGAAGAGGTCACTAAAATCCATCCAGTGGCCTGACTCCTTTAAGTTTTTAGCCTTTAACGCTTGGAAAATCCCAGAAATAAGCTATTTCTGGGATTTTTACGTTGGTGTCTTACGTGCTATGGCTTTGGTTTGAATCTTAAAATAAAACAAAAGTCATTGACACATCTTGTAACACCTGATTTAATAGAACCATACGGTACTAACTGTTCCTTGTCACACTGTATCATAGGTTGGTCTGTCACTACGAAACCCATGTTTATGATAGGCTAACTGTCATGATGTACCTACCTGAGCTTGATACCCTTCCACCCAGTAAAGCAAAGTTGATTCAAACTTGTCTGACCCTCATGTCGGCACAAGGGTATGAATCTACGGGGATCCAAGAAATACTTTCTCAGGCAGAAGTGAGTAAGAGTAATTTTTATTATCATTATCCCTCTAAAGAAGCGTTGTTCCTTGATACTCTTGAGCGTTATATTCATGGATTTATTCATGGTAAATTACAAACCACATTGTTAAATAAGAGCTTGTCTCCGAAGGAAAGAATCTATCAATTTTGCCTAGAAGTGTACGAAGTCATGATGTGTCAGTCCTGTCAAGTAGGTTGTCCTTTTGTGAACCTTGCCACTGAAACGAGTGATTTTTTTCCTGCTTTCCGTGAGCAATTAAGTGCTTTTTTTGCCCGATTTAAAGCCTTTTTTACGGCTTGTATCGCTGAAGGCATTGCAATGGGTGAGTTTAAACCTACTTTAAATCCAGAAGAAGCGGGTGCTTTGTTTCTTTCTGCCTTTCATGGAAGCCTCATTTATGCCAAAACAACCCGTAACCCTCAAGGGATTCGTCAAAATGCGGAGCTTCTGTTGACACTGCTTTCTTGAGTTCATAGCGTAGCTCATTGGTTTGAAGTAAAACACGGTCTTTTTTTGCCTTGAATTAGAACCGACTGGTAATATCTAAAAAGTCCCTTTTTATGTTGAGTGTGTGTTCATTGTGTGATGTGTGTTTTAACGTTAAGTATAAGGATAAGAAAAATGATGTTTTCTGCCTGCGAAACGCCCGTGTCTCAAGAGGCTAATACGTGTTGTTTAAGTGAGAAACTTCTCCATATCGCTGAAGAAGCATGGCATGAGTTGATGAAAGAAAAAATCAAGGTAGCCATGGAGGCGAGTTGTGGTGATGCTATGACACATCTGGCACAGGCCGCTGCCCAAGCATCTAAAGCTCAGTGGGAAGCTAAGCTCAGTGCAAAAATGGCGACGAAGCAAGCAAGCCATCATTTGAAAGATGTGATCTGCAAAACGTTCAGCCGCTCTTGTGAGAATCCTTCCTCTGGGCATTGCGGTGGTTAATAGGTTCCACGGCTAAGTCTGTGCTTCAGCCCTTGCATGATGGTATTGACCCCATGATGCAAGGGCTGAGCCTTTTGGAGTGCATATTTAGGTGTTTGGTAGTGTGTAAGAAAGTTCTTGAGCGTTTCTCCAAAAGGCATCAAGTTGGTAGTGTTCTCGCTCTTGTTGAACCATCAAGTGAATAATCATTTCACCATAATCGAGGGCAATCCAACGAGATTGAGTGTCTGCATCAATATGGCGTGCTTTCCACTGTAGTTTGTCTTCAAGTTCTGCTTCTAGGTATCCTGCTAATGCACGGGTTTGTTGGGTACTTTGTGTGGAGGCAATGACCATAAAATCCCCTAAGGAAGACAGTGGTTCGATGTGTCTTACACTCACGTCTTGAGCTTGCTTTTCTTCAAGTCCAAGCAAAGTCACTTGTAAGTAAGCAGGTAGTGTCTCCCAAGCGGTATAGTCGAGTATGGAGGCTTGTGTTTCTGATTGATTGGTTGAATGCATCAATGATGTTCCTTTATGTATTCTTAATCTATGTATCGCAGTGATGAAAAGTTGTTGTGACACCATACATGCTTGATGATGAGCTACCCTTCTATTATCTCTCAAACATCGTGAAGGGTCTCCTGTTTGAAACAGTTACCCTCTGCAATGGATATGCTGTGGGTTTGACAGAGTGTAGGCTCTTGTTTTATATCGTGGAAGGGTAAAGGTATCTGCTGTATCTATGTAGTGGAAGCCAGAGAGTAGTGATAAGAAGAGAGAAAATATAATTAAGATATAAAGACAATTTTTGCTTGCGTCAAACCTAAAACCCGATATAATGGAATGTAAGTTTAATTGTAGGCAGCCCTTACCCTTAGCTGTTGGTATTCAGGGGTAAGCGTTTGAAAAATGTTTTTGCGTAAGTTTCTTTTTCCCTTGAAGCATTGGAACCTTACTGATACTATGGTTTAGGTATACTTGTTAGCTTTCTATTTGCTTTTGTGAAGATAATGAATGCTACAAGGTGTCATGTAAGAGTGTTCAGCAGTGTGCGTCTTTGCCTTAATATAGACCTTTTCCTTATCTGTGTGAAAGCGTGTCTTTAAGGCTTGAAATGCTCCTTTTACTTTGATGGTAGATGCTTCGCTTGATGTTCTTTGATAACAGAGGTTTTTCCTCTGGGTGGCTTCTGACACCCTCGTTTTTTGGATTTTAGCTTTTTTTCCTTGGCACAAGATTGACTTGCTGTTATGGTACAAGCAATGTAGTGTTTAACTACGGAAAAAACGTGTTAAAAATACTCCTCTTGCTGGACTATTTTAAAATCTCCTCTTGTGTTTTTGAAATGTTTTGCTGAATCTGTTAATATCTGTCAGCAAGTATGGTCTGAGTGTTAAAGTGGTTTGATTGCGTTTTTGTTTTGTTTTCTGTGTGCTATCCTCGACTTCTCTCTCGTCGTTGATTTCTTAGTTGTATGTGATAAGAAAGGTGCCTATCATGGCTTTAAAACGTGTCACACCAGCTCTCTTAGCTGCTTTCTTGGCTGTTGCTGGTTTAACATCTGGTATTGTTGCAGGGTTCCAATCTGCTGAAGCTATCACTTCTGTGGACGAGTTGACTGATGTGGATCCCAACCATTGGGGTTATGAAGCACTCAAAAACCTTGTAGAAAAGTATGATGTCATTGAAGGATATCCTTCTCATGTGTTTAAAGGTCAGAAATTTGCCACTCGTTGGGAAATGGCTGCTGCACTTTATGCTTTAATTCAAACCATCGGTAAAGACATTGCTCGTCTTGACGCTGAGAAGCTTGACAAAGCTGATCTTGAAACCATTCAAAAACTTACAGATGAGTTTGGTTCTGAGCTTGCTGCACTTAAAGGACGCACCACTCGTCTTGAAGAGCGTGTCGACGCAGCAGATGCCAAAAATGCTGAGCAAGATTCTCGTCTTGACCTTCTTGAGAAAACCCGTATTCATGGTGATATGACCTTTGGTGTACTCTACAATGCAGGGGAAGCTGGTGCAAGAGGTCGTACAGGTATTGAAGATGGTATTTCTCCTGTCGCTCGTCTTCGCTTAGGGCTTGATATTCCTGTGGTTGAAGCAACGGGTGAAGTGCTTGGTGAAGGTACCTTGCGTACACGTTTAGTGGCCGCTGTGGGTCGTCGTACCACCAACTTTAACGGTGTGTCTCGCTTTGGTGCTGATGCTTCTGCAAACAATGAAGCTTTAGGTACTTCTGCTAACCTTCGTCAAAATCTTTACGCTGAATATGCATACTACGAGCAGAATATTGCAAAAATCATTCCTAACCAGTCTGATGATTACAAAACCACTGCGACCGTATTTGCTGGTATTATTCCCCACTACCGTCTCTATGACCGTAGCGAATACCGTGGTGTAGATGATATCACCTCATTCCAAAATGTTGCCTTCAACAACATTCCTGGTCTTCCTGTAAACTTTACAGGTGCTGGTGCTGCTCTTCGTGTGAAGCAGAATCTTTCTACTTACGGTAACTTAGAGTTAACCGCAGGTTTAAGTTCTTCTGATAGTAACCAGTGGCTCAACTACCAAGCTGCTACCTATGAATTACGTTACAACCATAACTGGTTTGACCGTACAGGTAGTGTATACGCTGGTGGGTTCCACCTTTATAGCTTGAGCAACAGAAATGTTTCTGCTGTCAACGTTAGTGGCTTGAACATCATTCCTGGTACTTCCAACGGATTCTTTGCTGGTATCAACCAAGAACTTTACAAAGGGATTGGCTTGAACGTGGCAGGGTTCTTGGGTGACAAGAGTGGCAATGCTGCAGTGTTAAATGCTGCTAACCAACTTTACAGCACCGCTAACACCGCAATTACTGCACAACATGCTTTAACAACTGCTCTTGTGGTTCCTATGAGCGTGTTCGGTGTGCGTGAGCAAGACAAATTCGGTCTTGGTTATGCTTACACCGCATTCAACTCTTTCGGTACTGGCTTCACCAAAGATGGTGCTGAGCATTCTACCGAAGTATTCTACACTGCTGCCATTAACGAAAAAGTATCTGTGACTCCCAGCGTCCAGTTCCACATGAACCGTTTTGGTCAAACTGACAACGGATTCTCCACCTCTGTGGGTCTTCGTACCAACATTAAATTCTAAGGTGTTACGTCTGAAGGCGTAATGACTGATAGCGTTTAATGTGACGTTTCATCTATAGAACCTCTCTTTACCTTGGCATGTCCTTGCTTTTAAGAGGGGTTCTATAGTGTTTGCAATCTATGAATCTTAACGCTACACTAGAGCCAAGGTTTTCCTGCCAAATCAACCCTGCCCCAGTGTGTCTAGTTTTTCTATCAGGAGGTATTATGTATGCTTTGTTCAAGTGTATCGATTGGATCCCCTGAGCTTGAGGCTCAACGTCAAGGGTTTTATGGGCTGTATGGTGGGCAGTTTGCCCCAGAGTCTTTAATGCCTGCCTTGGAAGAGCTTTATGAGGCGTTTCGCCACTATACCCGTCAGAAGACTTGGGTGGCTGAATGGCGTACTTTAATGAAACATTTTGGGGGGCGTCCTACACCTTTGTACCATGCAAAGAAACTCTCAGAGCAAGTTGGCTTTGAAGTCTATTTAAAGCGAGAAGATTTGCTTCATGGTGGAGCCCATAAAACAAATAATGCGGTTGGGCAGGCATTATTAGCGAAAAGTATGGGCAAGAAACGGATTATTGCTGAAACAGGGGCTGGACAACACGGTGTGGCAACGGCCATGGCGGGTGCTTTATTAGGACTTGAAACAGTGGTATACATGGGAGCCGTGGACGTTGAACGTCAAGCTCCTAATGTCCAACGCATGGCATTATTAGGGACGACCGTTGTACCTGTCACATCAGGGGCGAAAACCTTGAAAGATGCCATTAATGAAGCCATGCGAGATTGGATTACGAATGTTAGGGATACGCATTATATTTTGGGTACGGCGGCAGGACCTCATCCCTTTCCTCAAATGGTACGCTTTTTTCATCAAGTCATTGGGGAAGAAGCTCGGCATCAAATGTTAGACCAAGTCGGGCATTTGCCTACGCATGTGGTTGCGTGTGTAGGTGGAGGCTCTAATGCCATTGGTATTTTTTCAGCCTTCTTGCAAGATACCCTTACCACTTTAATTGGTGTGGAGCCTGCAGGACACGGGACTGATACCCCATATCATGGTGCGGTCTTAGGGCATGGGAGTGTAGGTGTACTCCATGGGATGCGTAGTAAGGTGTTACAAACCGTGGATGGTCAAATTCTTGAAACACACAGTGTTTCTGCGGGGTTAGATTATCCGAGTGTCGGTCCTGAGCATGCGTATCTTGCAGACCAAGGGCGTGCAATATATGAAAGTGTGACCGATGTTCAAGCGATTGAGGCGTTTTACAGCTTAAGTCGTTTGGAAGGTATTATTCCTGCACTAGAGACTTCTCATGCCCTTGCCTATTTAAATCATTTGAAGGGACATCATGGATGTGATGCTCAAAGTAGGGTATTATTATGCCTTTCTGGTCGAGGAGATAAAGACCTCGGGCTGGTACAGCAGTGGGTTAAGGAGCATCCTGAAGAGGCATTGCGTTTAGGGCTATAGTCCCTCTCCTTGTGTGTGTTTTAACGTGAATCACCATGGTTAGTATGTGAGAGTTTGCCCTTATGTTGAGTGTTACCGCCTCATCCTCTCGTTTTAAACGGCTTCAAGCCCAAGCCCTTGAGTCTCGTCAGTGCGTGTTTATGCCTTATATTTTGTTAGGTTGGCCCTCGCAACAAGAGGCACTTGCTTTGGTGGATATGTATGTTGCAGCAGGTGCGGATGCTTTGGAGTTAGGGCTTGCTTTTAGTGAACCGATTGCAGATGGTCCTGTGTTACAAGCGGCTATCACAGAGGTGCTACAGTCAGGCTACGCCTTGGAGCAAGCTTTTGAACTGATGGACATGATTCGTCAAAAATACCCTGATTTACCACTTTCTTTGATGAGCTATTACAATCCTATTCAACATATGGGCGAAGCACGGTTTGTGGAACGCTTAAAGCAGGTTGGGATTGATGCACTCCTTGTGGTTGACTTACCTCCACAGCTTGCGGAACAAGCCCTGTACCCTGTCTGTCAACACCATGGCATTGATTTGGTGTTTATTGTCTCTCCCCTTACAACACCTCAACGTTTGAAAACATTGACCCGTTTAGGGAGTGGGTATTTATATGTGGTGAGTCGTTTGGGTATTACAGGGGCAGAGTCTCGTTATGATGCTGGTATTACCACATTGATTCAAAAAATCCATCAGGCACAAGCACTTGACGTTTCTTCCGTGAAGGATAGATTACCGCTTTATGTGGGTTTTGGGATTTCATCTCCAGAGAATGCACGAACTATGCTTCATGCAGGGGCTCAAGGTGTGATTACTGCCTCAAAAATCTTTCAACTCATTCAAGTCCACCGTCGTTTAGGTACCTCCTATCAAGAGGAATTGGGAGCTTTCTTAGCCTCTATGGTCGAAGCGTGTCATCAACCTCTCAAGGATGCTTAAGTGCTTTTTGCCCATTTGCTTCGAAGCTTGATATATTCTTAACATCAAAAAGAGACTTAGGCTCTTGAAGCTTTCCTTCGGCTTAGAGCATAATGAAAAATGCCTTGTGTAAAAAAATAAATGCCTAGAGTATGTATCGGGATGTGGCTCAGCTTGGTAGAGCACTACGTTCGGGACGTAGGGGTCGGAGGTTCGAATCCTCTCATCCCGATACATACTCTAGGCATTTATTTTGGTTTTTTCCAGAGCGTGTACCACTCAATGAGAGAGTATGTATGCTTTGTGTTTGTCAAGTAGGATGTTTTATGGTACTGTTGGAATATTCTAAAGTAAGTATTTTACGCTTTTGTATAAGCTTACCCCATGTTTTTCATGATATTTAATGTCTAAACTCCTTGGAAGGGGGTGACAAACAGCATGATAGTAGAAATCGAAGTAAACTCTGGTGAAAGTATTGAAAGTGCCTTAAAGCGTTTCAAGAAACGTATCCAAAAAGCAGGTATCTTGGCTGAGGTGAAGCGCCGTGAGCGTTATGAAACACCTAGTGCAAAGAAAAAGCGTAAAGCTCAAGCCGCTCGTCGTCGTAGTCGCTACTAAGCGTTTGAGTTAAAAGGGTTTTTAAGTTTTCCCCTTCGTTAAGGGGGTGCTTAGAAGCCCTTTTAGTTTCCTTACAGTACCATTTTTCTGATTTATTTCATTGTATCATGCTACCAACCATGCCTTCTGGTCTTCACTCGTCTCAAGGGTTTTCACAGGATACTGCCCGTAAGCTTGAGAACCCTCTTGTGACTGTTGATATTGTGGTGCTTACTATCTTGGAGGGGAAACTGAAGAGTTTATTGATTCAGCGTCAGAATCAGCCTTTTCAGGGCATGTGGGCGATTCCTGGTGGCTTTATTTATACAGGAGAAACCTTAGAAGAAGCCGCCGTAAGGTGGTTGAGAGAGAAAACTAATGTGACTGACCCTTATTTAGAGCAGTTACAAGCTTTTGGAAACCCTAAGCGAGACCCTAGGGCAAGAGTTATTACTGTGGCATATTGTGTACTGATTCCTGCAACCAGTGTGATTTCTGCCGTGGGTGGACCTTCGGGCATGCCTTACAGTGCCGAGCATTCTACCTTGCGTTCAGAACATCCAATGTTGCCGCAAGGAACGCAGTGGCATCCTATTGATCAATTGCCTGCACTTGCCTTTGACCACGATACGATCGTGAAGGCGGCGATTGAGCGTTTAAGAGAAAAACTTTTGTCCTCTACCGTCGCATGTCGGCTGTTACCAGAAAAGTTTACGCTCACTGAGCTACAACGAGTCTATGAACTTATTTTAAATAGAAAGCTTGATAAGCGTAATTTTCGTAAAAAAATTCTTGCTTCTACGATGCTGATACAGCTTGAAGAGAAAAAAATGGAGGGCTTTCATCGTCCTGCACAGCTTTATCAAATGAACGCAACCTTTCAAGCATCAGATCATGAAAGCACAGCGTTAGAGACTTGGTAATGGGTTATGCTTGCTCAAATACGTCTGTCGTAAGATAAAATCGTTGCATTTCCCAAGAGTGAATCGCCTCTGCCGAGGGCATTGTGAGTGTTTTAGAGGGATGGGCTAAGAAGAGTTCTATACCTAATGCGGGAGGTAAGATACCTTCTTTTATCTGCCACTCTATGAGGGTGAGATGTTTCAGGGTGCGTGCGATGTCGGTGAGTGTGATTGACTTGAACCGTTGATACGTTTTTTTAAGGATGAAGGGGTGTTTACCGAGAGCTTGTGCAATCGCTTCTTCTGAGTGACCTTGGGCTTTTTGGTCAATCAGTGTATGGAGGTCTAATAGCTTGGTTTTTAGGAGTGCGATAAGTTTTAATGCGGGTTCTTGGTGAACATATTGCCATAAGATAGACCAGTGTTCTTCCATACGCTTGCTATGAGGCATGTTGGAGCGGCTGGGTACCATATGTTCTATCCAAGTGTCGAGGAGTTCAAATCCCTGATAGTAGCTTCTGGGGATTAAGGCTTCTACGTGCTTGAGTGTGAGTGTTGAGTCATGGGGTTCTATAAGAAGTTGTGCGGTTTGAGTACGTTGGATAATTTCTCCTAGATGAGGTCCAATATGCTGAAAGAGCCATCGTGCAATAGGAGGTGTAAGGTTACACTTGCAACTTTGGGCGACCTCTTTTCGGATGAGCTCAATCCAAGCGTCTTCCTTCCAATGCGGTGGCTCTTCAGGCACATACACCTTTGTCGCAAGTCCTATCAGTTTCTTGGAAAAGGTACTTCGTTGATCAAGCTTTTCTGTCATACAAATAAGATGCTTGTTTGAGGGGAGGTGTCCCAAGATGCTTAGGATATCGTCTTGTTCTTTTTGAGAGGGGAGTTTTTGGAGTGCCTGCCAGTGGCGTAGGCGTGTGAGATCGGGTTGACTTAAACTGTCTAGTAAAGAAAACAGTGATTGCGTACCACAGTAGCTTTCAAGTTCTGCCGTAGAAGGATTATCCAAGGAAGTGATAAGGCTGTTAGAGGGAGAGGGAAGGTTTAACTCAGTATGTAGCGTGGCAAGATAGCGTTGTTGCCAGTAGGGGTCTTCAGTAATAATGAAGTAGAAAGGCATAGGAGAAGTAGCGTGTTCTATAAAAGAGGGTATCGAAAGGCATTCCGCATGATATACGCTACCACAGAGGGCGTTGTCATACGAGTCCATGGCGCTTGATAGGTCTCGATGGTGGAAGCACTAGCGGAAGGATACCCTGTACTGAATAAGGCTTCTCGGATAGCGGTTGCGCTCCAGGGCGGAATATGCTCCGGTGTCACAAGAACTCGTTGCGTCTCAAAACGAGGGGGTGTGATTGAGCAAGAGGTCTTCTGTAGGCTTTCACATAGTGTGTGATAACATGTACTTTCTGCGTTAAGAGACCATGCTCCGTAGCCCTGCCTTGGGGTTACATACCAAGTGACGTGTTCGAGAAGCCACTCAAGTTGTTGCCACCGAGGTAGCCCCAGCATCGCTTCATGACTGAAGAGACATTGAAACATTTCTGATGTAGGGAGGTGAGCATACCAAGTTTGGAGTGTTCTTGCGGTGTAGTGTGGACCAGGGAACGTGGTGAGGTCTTGTGGGCATTCTTGCGTCCATATCCAGTGCTTGACTTTGTCAGAATAGAACGAAAAAGGAAGGTGTTTTACATGAGGGTGACATGGATGGCTTAGCGTGTCTTGGAGTGCGAGGGCTACCATGCGTAAACGGTCTCGTGCAGGAAATCGCCATCGATGTGCTTCAGGAGAGAGGCTATAGGTCTCAGGTGTTTTATGCGGAGGTTCTCCTGTGGGTATCCACAGTACATCCTTAAAATGAGGGTATGATTGAAGGGTGGCTTTGACCATCCCTAAGTGTCCTAAATGAATCGGGTTAAAGGTACCGAACACAAGTAAGGTTGTCTTAAGAGAAAGCTTAGGGTAGGAAGTTGTAATCAGCATTTTATGTAGGACGTTTTAAGGATTCATCACACTAAGTGCTATAAGCCTAGCACAGATACCACAGAAAAGAGGATGCTTCCTCTCATACACGCAATGGATTCTTACCCTCTTCCCTCTTAGAAAAAGGGAGTGCTAAGCGATAATAGCAGTAACCCTTAGTGTTTTTACTTCCTAAGATGTTATGATACTCCACAGATGCAGTGTAGGATAGCAAGTCCATGATGGCGACCCACTCAAAAAAAGAACTTTCTCAGTCTTCTCCTTTGCCTGATACTTCTGTCACTCAGGAGGTTGCTGTACACTCAGGTACAAAGCGTATCGTGACGAGTAAACATTTAAAAAAGCATAAAGACTCTGAAGTGTCGGTGTCTTCTGCCGTACAAGCTACAGCACAGGAACGTCGAAAAGAAAAGCGTCAGAAGCAAGATACATTACCTCCAGTCTACATTTTAATGGACTCTGTGATTCCTAATTTTGATTTGTGGGAAGAGGATTTGCAGGCAGTGCCTAAGGTGACTCCTGTGTTCTCTCAGCGAGAACTAAAAACCTTATTGGCTCAGAATGAGACAGGCGTTGTGTGTTTTGCCCCAACATCCCCCAAAACGGTGTCTGAACAGGTACTTGAGTTTCAACGTCTGAATCCTAATGTACAAACGATTGCGATTATTTGTCCAGAGTATCAGCTTGCCTACAGTAAGTTTTTTCCACAACCAGGTTGTGACCTGCTGACTGTCCCCACAGATGCTTTGACCATTCAAACCCGTATTTTCCAAGCCCGTCAGGTGAGTATGTTACGTGCGGAGTGTGTGAAGCAGCAGGTGGTGGACGAGGTTCCTGAACTACATAACCGTCGTTTCTTCTTTAGTCAATTACAAGAGCGCTTAAATCTTTCCAAGCAATCCCAGAAGCCTGTCACTTGTCTGGTACTCTCCTTAGACTTTTATCCGTTGTATTTTGACACGTATGGTCTTGATGTCACGATTAATATGTTAAGGTTTATTGCGAAGAACCTACGCCAGCTAACACGTAAGCATGATATTCTTGCACGTTTAAGTGATAACC
Source organism: Vampirovibrionales bacterium (assembly GCA_046080605.1). Taxonomy (GTDB): domain Bacteria; phylum Cyanobacteriota; class Vampirovibrionia; order Vampirovibrionales; family JAJTHC01; genus JBJTUH01. The sequence goes on along the minus strand of JBJTUH010000131.1, from coordinate 27,349 downwards.
AAATTGGCATTTTGATGTCTAATTCTGATGACCTAGGGGCTGCCCATGTTGTGCGGCGTATTCAGAAGTATTTGGCAAATCATCCCTATTTGTTGCAGCATAGTCATTATGGCAAGCCTATTGAGGAATCACTCAGTATTCATGGAGGGTCGGCGTGTTATAACCCCAATGACTTAGAGCATACACTGATTGCCACAGGGGATGATTTAGTCCGCTATGCCAGTCATGCACTTTTTCAAGCCATTCAAGAGACGGTTGCAAGCGGCTGTGATAGTCCTAGAGAGTTACCTCTGGTGAGCTTTGATCCTGCCCAATTGAATTTAGACATTTAAGCTTCTGTCGTTTACAGAGCTTCCTGATGAAGCCTTTGGATGTCAGGAGGTGTTAGGAAATCAGGGTTGTTTCCTGAGATGTACTCAAAGCCATCAGGCACTTGTTTTCCTAGTTCTCCAAGTGCGTTGACACTATAGCCTTTGTGGAGCTTTTGAAGTTCGGGGATTGCAGGTTGAATCACAAAATGGTCTTCGAATTCAAGGGTTCTTGATGCAAGTTCGCTGGGGCATAAGCACTCGTGCAGTTTCTCACCAGGGCGTAAACCTACCACATGGTAGTTAGGGGTTGGCATAAGAGCCTTCACGAGGTCTGTCATATGGATAGAAGGGATTTTGGGGATGAAAATTTCGCCTCCCTGCATTCGCATGAGTGTATGAAATACGAAGTCTACCCCGTGCGACAAAGGTAACCAAAAGCGTGTCATACGCTCATCTGTGATGGGTAAAGAAGTGGCACCTTGTTGTAACAGCTCTTGGAAATAGGGTAATACAGAGCCTCTTGAACCAATCACATTACCGTAACGTACAACGGCAAATTGGGTTTTTTGAATGGCTTTATCTTGGTAAAGAGGAAGAAGACCTTGGTTTGCCGCCACAAACAAAGAGTCAGAGACAAGTTTGGTGGCACCATAAAGATTAATGGGGTTTGCTGCTTTATCGGTTGAAAGGGCAATGACACGCTCTACTTGATGGTGTAACGCTGCTTCAATGACGTGTTGTGCTCCAAGAATGTTCGTTTTTACAGCTTCAAAAGGATGGTATTCCGCCACAGGCACTTGTTTTAAAGCGGCAGCATGAATCACAACCTCTGCACCTGCCATGGCTTGCAATAGTCTTTGTCCATCCCTTACATCTCCAATGATATAATGGATGGGGCAAGGTTGCTGGTGTACAGGGAAGTCATGTTGTGACATCTCAAATTGTTTTAACTCGTCTCTTGAGTACACAATGACTCGGGTGGGTGTGTACCGTGCCAGAAGCATGCGTAAAAACTTTTTCCCAAAGGATCCTGTTCCTCCTGTAATAAAAATGGTTTTATGGTTTAGGCTAAACCCGTGTTCAGGTGCTTTGCAGGAAGTAGGTAGGGTGGTCTTAGCAAACGGGGTTAAGGTAGGTGAGGCGTTAAAGCAGGAACCCTCTTGCTGCATGAGAGGACCCGCAGGGGAAAGTGCTTGAGGTGTCACGGTAGAGGGTGAAAACAAAGTATAGAGTCCTGCTTAAGGAGTGGGGTGAACAGAGAGATGCCTTCGAGTAAGCATCGGTTTAACTAGAAAAGCGAAATAGGCGTATAGACAGTATACGACGATTCATTTTCGTGTACTACCAAGCATACCTCTATGGACAGTCGTAGAGACGCTATGGTGTCCTCAGGGATCATGGTTTTAAGAGGAAAGTTTATCATAAACAGTGAGACCAGTGTGTGCAACTGTTGATGTTTTTTGGGTGTAATGGCACCTGCAGCCTCCCAGAGAGCATCTTGTTTTCCCTGATACTTTGATTGACCACTCACAGGTACTTTTTGGTGTCGAGATTTTACTTCTACAAAATGGAGTTCTGCGACAGGGGTGGGTGTGAAATAGACAAAATCAAGTTCCCCTCGAAACCCATCTTGCTGGATACGCCAGTTTGTGGTGATAAGCTTTCCTTGAGGGTAGTGCATGAGGTACCACTGCTGTGCGTGCAACTCAGCCTTTTGTCCTTGGGTATGACGTGCGTGCTTGGGAGACATCAGGTTTGCTCTATATACTATTTACTTAGAGAAGCAAGGCGAGCTAGCGTTTCCCAAAGTTCCTGCCGTGTTTGGGCAGACCAAGTTATAGGAAAGAAACGGCTTAACCCCTTTCCTTGTTTTTTGGAAAGTGCCTGCCAGCATGTTGGTGTGTCACACCAATAGACTGAGCGGCCATGTCGGGCGATGGGTTGCTTGGAGGCATCTTGCATAGGCATTAGCACATGCCACACATGCGGTAAAGGGTTTCCTTTAACCTCTGACACCTTTTGAAGAATGAGGCGTACAAGCCTAGACTGTGGAAAGTGTTGCCTGCATACCAAACACTGGCGAGTGGCGTGATGTGGAAGACTTTTGGCTTCTAAAGAGGATGGTTCATGAGGCTTATGAGCGATAGCGCCTACCACGGGATACTCTTTTCCTTAGCGTTGGATTTGCTGAAAGAACCATCGGAACAAGTCTTGAGCATCATGAGGACCAGGGCTTGCTTCAGGGTGGAATTGCACACATGCCATTGGGTAGTCTTTATGACGAACGCCTTCTACACTTTGGTCATAAAGATTTCGGTGAGTGAGTTCTAGCTGAACGCCTGCAAGGCTTTGCTCTTCAACGGCGTACCCGTGATTTTGAGAGGTAATGCGGATAAGTCCTGAAGCTGTCTCGAGCACGGGGTGATTGCCTCCGTGATGTCCAAACGCCATTTTTTCAACAGTAGCCCCAAAACTAAGAGACAAAAGCTGATGTCCTAAACAAATACCAAATAAAGGGAGCTGTTGTGCCGTAAGGCGTTGAATAAGGTCTGAAACATAAGGCAGGGTACGGGGGTCTCCGGGGCCATTGGATAGAAAGAGTGCATCAGGCTTGAGTGCTTGAATGGCTGCTTCCGTGGCATCATGAGGTAATACATGAATCTCTCGTGCAACATCCTTTAAGCAGTGAACAATATTTTCTTTCATGCCAAAGTCAAGTGCCACAAGACGGTCAATCAAAGGGCGGTTGTTTTGTCCTTGTACATGATAGGCTTCTTTGACGGAAACCTGTGCAATTAGGTTCTGTTCTTCTAGGCTGGGTTGTAGCCTTACCGTTTGAATGGCTTGGATGAGGGCAACACGTTCTGTGGTAATGATGGCTTTCATGGCACCCTGTTGACGAATACGCCGTGTTAAGGCACGAGTATCAACACCCTGAATACCTACCACGTGATGCTCTGTAAGATACGCTGGTAGAGGCTGAGTGGCACGCCAGTTGCTAGCAACAGAGCTTCCTTGTCGTACCACAAAGCCAGAGGCATGAACCTTACCATCATGAGACTCAAGGTCTTCGTGGTTGATGCCATAATTTCCTTGTTCAGGGTACGTCATCAGCACGATTTGCCCACGGTAGCTGGGGTCTGTCAGAATCTCTTGATACCCAGATAAGCTAGTGTTAAACACCAGTTCTCCTCCTGTGGTACCCTCTCCACCGTAGCGAGTCCCTTCCCACACGGAGCCATCCTCTAGGATAAGCCAAGCGGGATACTCTGAGATAAAGCAAGGGCTACTCATCCACTGTATGGAAGGATGTAAGTTTTGCAACACGGTGCATTCTTCAGAGGTGAGATACGAAGGAAGGGAAGGCACTTGGATAGAGCGTGTCGTCGTCACAGGGGTGTGAGAAAGAGAAACAAGCATCACGTAAAACCCTACTAAACAGTGATTTAATCAAAAAAAACGAGAGTGTACAAACTTAATAACGATGAGCTGAACCAACCAATGGACTGCGATGAATGACCTTACAGTGCATCTCCTTTAAGGTCATAGGGGGTGGCTTGTGTGATACGAACGGGTACAAGCTCACCTGGGAGCAGTTCAGAGGCACGACTTTCTGGACGAATAATGACGGTGTTATCCACCTCTGGTGCATCCCACTGTGTTCTTCCAACGGCGTACCCTGAGGGGCGAACCTCGTCAATCAGAACGGGTAATACTTGACCGACTAAGGCTTGGTTATGGGCATAACTAATGGTTTGCTGTACTGCCATAAGCTCATTCCGTCGAGCCTTGATGACCGACTTTTTGACCTTGCCATCCAGCTTGGCACTTGCGGCACTATCCACATCAGAGTATTCAAAAATCCCTACTCTGTCCCATTGGACGGTTTCAATGGTTTGCTTTAAATGTTGGTAGTGTCTTTCCTCTTCTCCGGGGAATCCTACAATAAACGTTGTGCGTAAACGAATGTCAGGTACAATGTTTCTGATCCAGTCGGCAAGTTTAGGCATGTCCGTGATAGGTCGTCCCATCCGCTTGAGTATTTCAGGATGCGAATGTTGTAAAGGACAATCCAAGTATTTCACCACTTTGTCGCAGTCACGAATCGTTTTAAGGAGTCGTTCATTTAAGTGTTCGTTCGGATACGCATAGAGAAAACGAATCCAAGTAAGATCAGGAATCTCATTGAGAGCCTCAAGGAGTTCAGGTAAGGAAGCTTGGATGTCTTTCCCGTAACTGGTAGTATCTTGCCCCACAAGAATAATCTCAGAGGCTCCTTTATCCACCAGTGCTTTTGCATTGTCTACAATATTTTGAACGCTACGGCTCCGCAGATTACCACGCATACTTGGAATAATGCAGAAGCTACATCTGTAATCGCAGCCTTCCCCTATTTTGACGTATACGGAAGCTCCCATCGTGACGTGCTTACGGACAGTGTCATCTTCCAGTAAAAATGTAGGGTCTTGTTGAATCGCAACGACACGTTCGCCCTTGTCTGTTCTTTCTAAAATACTGGCAACTTCCATCATATTGTGCGTGCCTATGACAGCTCGTGCCTCAGGAAATAACTCGAGTAACTCACCTTGGAACTTTTGAGCTAAACATCCTGCAATCAGTAACTCTTTTCCCGCTTCTGCCAGATTGACCAAGGTTTTTACGGACTCTTTTTGGGATGCCTCAATAAAGGCACAGGTATTTACAAGGACAATATCTGCTTCTGCTTCATTGGAAACGATGGTATGACCGTCTTGTGCGAGTTTCCCCAGCATGGTTTCCGTGTCTACAAGATTTTTGCTACACCCTAAGTGAACAAAGCCAATGGCGTGCTTTTTATGAGAAGGATGTGAGCTTAAAGAGGTTGTTTCAGCGGAGAGGGTTGACATGGTGAAAAGTGTCTCAAAGGGGTGCGTTAACGATAGACAACGAACGATAGGGGTGAATGAGAGAAAGAAGTGAACGCTACAGTGCGGCTGAACGTGATGTATTAGAGGGTTTAAACCCATCATTAGAATGGATTGTGTGTTTTAGGATGCTATCCCAGATATGTAGGCACGATGATCCCAAAAACAACATGAGACAAGCCTTATGTAAAAACATTGGAAGAATCTTATAAACACCATGGTCTACCATAATACTTTACTTTAGAATCTTCTATCATTAACACAGTATCGTATCATAAGCATGCGATGGGTCATATAGCTGTTTTTAGCACTACAATTGAGGTGGTATCTCACTCATGATTTAGCTTCGACTCTGTTTCAAAAACTTGCTCCTGTGAGTGTCTTGGGGTATGCTATCACCATCTATACTCAAAGGTATCCATGGGTTTTACTCTCAGCCTTAGTCTCGTTCAAGCTGTTGCTGTTTAGCCTTTTGACCCTACGGTGTTTAGTGCCATGGTGTGTTTTTATCAAGAGTCGCTTTTAGTTTTTGAGAACCTCTGGCTGTCACGCTATTTTAATGTAGGTCTAAAGAAACTTTTCAGTCCTCTAGGGTTCTAGCTGTGATTCGTTGTGTCAAAGCTTAAAATAGGTTTATGTGGGCTAAGCTCTCATAAATGAACGGTCTTTCTGTTTGGCGTATCTTCTTTTAGCCTCTGTTCTATTGCTTGTCCCTTTTCTTTAGAATGTCTTAGCGGTTGACCATGTTTACTGAAACCCCTTCTCTTCATACCTCTTCGTCTGTTACTCCCCAGTTTCAGTCGATGCTTGCCAATCAAGCGACCCTACAAGCTTCTAATTCGCAGCTTCAAACCAAAAGACAAAGCCTTATCGAAGAGATTCAAGCCCTGAAAAAAGAGCGTTGTGCGGTTATCTTGGCACACTTATATGAACGTTTAGAGGTTCAAGGCGTTGCTGATTATCATGGGGATTCTTTAGGTTTAAGTCAAATTGCAGCACAGACCGATGCTGAGGTGATTGTTTTTTGTGGTGTCCATTTTATGGCGGAGACTGCAAAGCTACTCTCGCCTCATAAAACGGTGTACCTTGCCAATCCTCATGCAGGCTGTCCGATGGCAGACATGATTACCGCAGAGGAGTTACGGGGGTTTAAAGCGCGGTATCCAGGTCGTCCTGTAGTCGCCTATGTGAACACCAGTGCTGACGTGAAGGCAGAGGCTGATTTTTGCTGCACCAGTGCCAATGCAGTGGATATTGTAAAAGCGACGGGTGCTTCGGAGGTTCTATTTGTGCCTGATAAACATCTGGCAGGATTCGTACAGAAACAAGTACCAGAGGTGAAAGTGATTCCTTGGGATGGCTTTTGCCCAACCCATCTTCGTATGGATCCAGAAGATGTGAAAGCCCTCAAAAAAGAGTATCCAGAGGCAATTGTGTTAGCTCATCCAGAGTGTGATGACCCCATTAAAGATATGGCAGACTTTTTAGGGTCTACGACGGCTATTGTGAATGCGGCAAAAACAACGCAAGCACGCGTTTACATTATCTGTACAGAAGATGGTGTGGCACGGCGTTTAAGTGAAGATTGCCCTGATAAACTTTTCTTTACCCCTACTCGTCAAGCGGCAGTGTGTCCTAACATGAAGCTTACGCGCTTAGAAAATATCCGTAAAGCGTTATTAGGTGAAGTTGCTCCCATTGAGATTCCTGCTGATATTGCCCTTAAAGCCAGAGGATGTATTGACCGCATGATGGAAGTTCCTGCTGCAAATTATCAATCCAAGCTCTTTAATGGTGGTACCATTACCTCAGCGGGGGTGGCAACGGGGCTATTTAATAAAAAATAGTCCTCCTTAAAAAAACCTTAAATCTTTTCTATAGAGGTACAGAATACAAAACCTATGCTAAGATAAGGTCACGACTTTTTGGTATAGTGTTTTTATTACACACAATCAATCACACGAACGAGCAGGTGTTACATCACGATGGATTTTAGCGTCATACAACAATTTTTTACACGCATGCAGTGTCAGGTATGTGATGCCCATTTACATAAAGAAGGCATTGAGTTGCTTAAGGAAGAGCATGGCACGTATTTAGTCAATCTGCATTGTACCACCTGTGATACTCAGATGGGTGTTGCGGTTGTGAGTGCAGAGAAAGCGTCAAGCTTAAAGGATATGTTGGAAGATGAAACGTTGCCGCAACACGGGGCAACGCTGATGCTAGAAATGGATAAAACGGATTTGAGTCAGTTGTTAGGGAAAGACCGCTTAGGTCTTTCTAGTTTTGAGACGGTGTCTTCTGAAGACCTTCACTCTCCTGATGGACTTGCTGCCTTATTAAAAGGGCTGCAAGCTGAGATTGCGGGTGATTCCGAGCGTACAGAGCTACCCACAAAGTTTGGTGAGTTGATTGCTCAAGCATTGGCACCTCATCTTCCAGAGGCTGAGTCTGAAGAAAAAAGTCCTTCGGAGGTTTCAAGTCGTGATGCCTCTTCTAAGAAAGAAGCACCTTCTCCTGAAATGCTACGACTTCAAAAAGCTCGTAAGCGTGTCAAGTACCCGAAACGCCTCTATGACCCTGAGTTGACACCGCTTGAAAAAGAACGTCTTTCGCAGTATGCCCCCATTACATCAGACGATGTTCTGGAGGCTCACAGCTTTTTTCAATCTTTAGGAAAAGGATGGATGAATCTTATTCCGCAAGAAATGCGTCAATAGTGTAGAGGGCATGTAAGGGAACGCCCTCAGCTTCAAAAGCTTCTTTGGCCCCTGCCTGTCTGTCGACTAAGGCAATCACACCTGCAATTTCAATGCCAGGATATTTTTTACGTAATTCACGGATGCCAAAGAGGGTACTTCCTCCTGTTGTGACGACATCCTCCAAAAGGACAACACGCATCCAAGGCTCAATGGGTCCTTCAATCAAGTTACCCGCACCGTGTTTTTTGGCTTCTTTTCGGATTAAAAATCCTTTAAGAGGCTCACCTGCCATGGCACTTTGAGAAAGCACGCTGGAAACCATAGGAGCTGCTCCAAGCACTACACCTCCTATGGCATCAGGGTTTAATGAAGAAACCTTGTCATAAAGCACTTTTCCTGCCAACAGGCTCCCCATACCGTCCATGAGTGTGAGTCGGCAGTCCATATAAAAAGAAGCTTGTTGTCCTGAGGCTAACGTAAAGTGTCCTCGTTTAAAAGAGAGGGTTTTTAATAAGTCAAATAATGCTTGAGCATCTTTATTCCATTGTGTGACTTGTGCCATCATTGCCAGCGAAGTCCTTATGATGTGTTATCAGGATGCAACCAAAAATATCCAAAACAAAATGCCGATGATAGGACTCGAACCTACGACCTACTGTTTACGAAACAGTTGCTCTACCACCTGAGCTACATCGGCATGATGAAATTAAAAAGAAGTGACCATGACAGAGCCGAGCATTGAACATTACACGCACTATGCCTAAATCACTGCCTTTACTTTAGCAAAGACACCCTAAACTCGCAAGTAGCAACCAAGTAGAAACAGGCTATGCAAGACTGGCCTGCGCGGTGAGTTGTTGTAATTTTGCCATTTGATCCGCAGTGCGTAGTTGTTCAATCATACCGTCAAGCTCACCGTTCATAATCATGGTGAGCGGGAAATTTTGACTAATACGGTGTTCAGTGCAGCGGTCTTGAGGGAAATTATAGGTTCGGATGCGTTCACTTCGGTCTCCTGTCCCTACCTGAGAACGACGTAAATCCGAGACTTCTTTTTGCTGGCGTTCTAGTTCCATATCATATAGCTTTGTTTTTAGGATTTTTAAAGCACGCTCTCGGTTTTGTAATTGGCTACGTTCTTGCGTACAGTGAACTTGAATACCAGACGGTTTATGAAAGAGACGAACGGCGGTTTCCACCTTGTTGACGTTCTGTCCTCCTGCCCCACCACTACGGGCGGTTTGAAACTCAATGTCTTCTGGACGAATCACAATTTCAACGTCTTCCACTTCAGGCATAACGGCTACCGTAGCCGTTGAGGTATGAATGCGCCCTTGAGACTCTGTAATAGGGACTCTTTGGACTCTATGGACACCAGATTCATACTTGAGGGTACTATAGACATCACTGCCCTTGATGTTCAGGACAACTTCACTGATGCCTCCTAGTTCCCCTTCTGATAAACTTGCAATTTCAACTTGCCAGCCTTTGTTACTTGCAAAGCGCTGATAGAGTCTCATGAGGTCTGCGGCAAAGATATTGGCCTCATCTCCTCCTGCACTCCCACGAATCTCTAGCATAATATCTTTATCATCATTAGGGTCACGGGGAAGTAACATAATTTGAAGTTTTTCGGCGAGATTATCCTGAGATTGCTCTAGCCTGGCGATCTCTTCTTGAAGAAAGCTACGGGTTTCAGCATCGGGTTGTTCTCCTAAAAGCTCTGTGGCATCTTCAAGGTCGGCTTGGTTTTGCTTCCATTCTTGGAATGCTTGAAGGGTGTCGTCTAACTGAGAACGTTGCTTCATGATGTCCCTTAAGCGGTTGGGGTTACTCAGCACCTCGGGTTGTGATAACAGCGTATCAAGCTGCTCACAAGTTGCCTCGATTTCTTCGAGTTTTTCAATGAGCTGACTCATGGCAGAGGCTGTAGGGGTCGCAAAAGGAGATTGAGCCATCATCATCAAGAGTGTGTTGTCCTTATCGTGATATAAAAAATACTACACACAGAGGGTGTGTATGGTAGAAATGGAAAGTAACTGATGTATCACTCTAGTGTACAAAAAAGTTACCAAAGACAAAAGCCGTCACATGAGTGTGACGGCTTTTGTCTTTATAAAGAGCTTAAATACTGAAGTTTTTGAATTTTTTCTTAAAGCGGTCAATACGCCCTTCAGTATCAAGTACCACTTGACCTTGAGAGCCGTTAATGACTGGGTGACAATTATTGCAAATGTCAACACGAACTTCAGGAAGGGTTGAACCTGTCACGAAAGTGAAACCACATTTATTGCAGGTCACAGTCAGTTCATAAAAGGTGGGATGAATGCTTTGTTTCATGGATAAAGAGACACTCTTATGAGTCTACTCAGAGATAGTTTCTTTGAAAGACTATCAAAACCAACCCTGAAAAATAACAATACTGCACGCCAAAAAAGGTTTAGGGCATCAGGCACTATCAACAAAGACTAGCAGAAAGATATCTTAACATGGCATTTCATTTATAAATAGTATAAAGGCTAGTTGTTAATAGGGATACTGACACCCTATGTATCATACTATAGCTGTAACATAGTTTGAGTGCAAGTAAGGGTTTGCGTACTAAGAAATAGCACGTATGTAAGCGAGCAAGGAGGTGTTTCTATGAGCCGTCAAGCGTTTAAGCGCACCCATGGGTATCACGTGTGTATGCTGTTACTAGGTGTTTTTGGGTTGATGGGTCTATTCATGAAAGAGGCTCTTGCCTGTGAGGTGGTGCTTCCTTCGGGAGAACCCTTTCAGCTGGAGGGTAAAAGCTGCCCGAGACCGCGCAAGGTATTGTGGCAGTCGCAGGTGTCTCCTAAGGGAACCCCTCAGGTATGTCAAGCGTGTTGCCTGGTACGCTACCCTGGGTATCACCATGGTGTTTCACCGTGGGTTTTGTTATGGAACCCTGCTCAAAAGACCTGTGCTTGGGCCGCTACTAATACCCTCCGAGTTGTGACAGCAACCCCTCTGTGGCAAAGACTTTACCGAGCCCATCTTCAGTCTACATGGGATGTTACCCAGTACATGACACACTCAGGAAACAATCAGCTTCCTAGGCAGGAAACTCCTGAAGAAGTACTAGAGAGTTTGTTTGGTCCTTAAGTAAACACCTCCCTTTATCAAAGGGAACAATAAAATCATGCTTGCTTTTATTGTTCCCTTTGATAGAATGCCTTTACTGGTATTTTTGAAGTAAGCACTTTTTAGACGCTTTAAAATGGTTTTTCACGTCGCATGATGTGAGCAAAAAAGACATTAAAAATGGTTTAAAGCGTGTATTGCTTCAGGATGTTTGTGGTTCTGGTAGTGGCTCAATGTTGTAAAGCTTTGCTTGCTATCAGTAAGGCTGTTGTAAACTTTTATGTTGTTTTTGGAACTTAGGCATAAGGGATAACTGTTACTTTTTTTATGCTCTTACGAATTTTTCCGTTTCGGTGTACTCAGGATGCTACGCTTCTTTATCAAAGCGTTTTAGCCTGTCGTGTTTCTTCTGTCAGTGTTTCTTCTGTCAGTGTTTCTTTAACGTTGAAGGCTGAGCCTTTTCGTTAGCGTGATATCGTTTTAAGTGTTATTTGAAAGGACTATGGGACGTTGAACCATCTCTCTTCTTCTGTTTGTCGCACTCGGTTTTTAGGTCGTCATGTTTTAGCAGAATTTTTTGGCTGTAATGCCAATATTCTGAATAATCTTTCTCTGATTGAGACACAAATGAAGGAAGCCGCTGTTGCCTGTGGTGCAACTATTGTGGAAAGTTGCTTCCATCTATTTAATCCGTATGGTGTGAGTGGTGTGGTGGTGATTTCAGAAAGTCATCTTGCCATCCATACGTGGCCTGAAGTAGGTTACGCTGCTGTGGATTTGTTTACCTGCGGAGAGTCTTGCGACCCCATGGTGGCCTTTGAATATCTTGAAAAGGTATTTGGCGCTAAACAAACGGCTTATCAGGCACTGCATCGAGGACTTGTGGATACGAAAACCCAAGCATTGTTACCCCTCCCTGCCGTCATGGATAGTCAGTCTCCTGCACAGCACATGATTGAGGAGCATTTAGGGTATAACCCTCATATCACGAGACGTGAACGCTTAGGGGTTTCTCCAACGAGCTTTGCAGATATTGCACAAGTAGCAACCTCTCAGTCTTCTCTTGAACGGTTGGAAGAAGCACAGACTCAAGTGGTTTCAGGGTAGCTTTTGATGGGGTAATTGCCTTAAGAAGGTCGTGCCATCATAGCGAGTGGCACCTTAGCTCCGTCTATCTGCTGTTTTTTGTTGCCTGTGTTTATACGCTAGGCTTTTTGCTTTTCTGTATTCTCAAATTTTAAAAAGGTTTACGAAATCTCATGATGTTCTCCTCTTTACTTACGATGGCACCTCAGGATATCCTCCCTGTGGCAATGCACCCGATGTCCGACACCACAGCGGAAGGGGTATTGACTGTGCCTACGCATGTTCCTTCTGAGCTTGTACAAGTCCGTCCCGTTCAATCAGAGCCTTTTGGTCCTCATTTAATGTTAGATTGTCAGCAATGCAATTTAGAGAAAATCTCGGATGTTGCCTATGTGTTTAATTTCTTAAATGAGTTGCCTGAACGCATTGGTATGACAAAAATCACGACACCTTATGTGTTCCCTTATAGTGGCTTGGTACCTGAGGATAAGGGGATTACTGGCGTGGTGATTATTGCCGAAAGTCACTTAACGTTTCATTCCTTCACGGAAAAAGATTATTTCTTTTTTGATATTTTTTCTTGCAAACCGTTTGATGTGACCCCTGTCATTCAGGAAATTATTCGCTCGTTTGATGTGGGTTACTATGAGTTAGGATTGGTTTCTCGTGGGAGACATTTCCCTAGAAGCTAACCTTACGTTGAGGATACTGTGTGACGCTCTTCTCTCAAAAGCTTTGTGCTTGAGAAGAGCGTTTGCAGTATCATAGAATGATACTAGAGTTTATCCCGTGTGTCGCTTTATGCTTTGGTCTCCAAGCCAAGCGTATTCTTGGAAATAGCCCCTGTAGTATAGATACGCTTGCGGAAAAAGTCCCAATTTGGCGGGATGGGTTGATATAACGTCAATCAGCTATCCGACTTTCTTATGTATTACGTGTACACAGCGGCATCTGTCTATCTTCTTTCCTCGTCTCTCATCCATCTTGAACCTTTTTCTGTAACCTCAGATACCTTTATGCCTGACTCATCCCACCCTATTTTTTCAGAAACCTCTAAACTCCGTACGACCGAGCAGTGGGTCTTATTAAAGCGTATGCTTGCATACTATAAGCCTTATCTTAAAGTTGCACTGTTGACGTTACTGCTCTCGACGCTTGTTGGAACGATGGAGGGGTTGATGCCTCTGGGTGCGAAGCTTTACCTTGAATTAGTGAATGACCATTTTCAGACCATTCCCTACTGGCCTCATAGCTTCCCTGCCCTTGATAAAAAGGCAATTCTTTGGAGTATCCCTCTTGGGATTATGCTTTTTACGAGTCTTCAAGGCGGATTGGCTTATTTGGCACAATATTTAAATACATGGGTTGCACAGCATGTGACACGTGACTTAAAGCAGGATGTCTTTCAGAAGTTACTACGAGCGGAGCAAGGATTTTTTGATACGACCAATGCGGGTATTTTGATGAATCGGGCACATAGTGATGCTGATACGGCGTGTCTTACCTTGTTAGACCAGTTACGCCTTGCCGTGATTCGAGGTATGACGGCTTTCACTCAAGTCACTATCATGGTGATTATTTCTTGGAAGTTAGCCTTGATGGCGCTGATTGTACTAGGGGGGGTTGCCATTCCCTTGCAGTATGTTCGAAAGCGCTTGAAACATCTGTCGCATCAGATTTTACAAACCGCAGGGAATACAACCAACGTGTTTGTTGAGCTACAGCAGGGTATGAAGCTCATTCGTTGCTTTCAGCTGGAAGGTTGGCTCGTCACACGATATGGCATGACACTTCAAAAGATGATGTCTTTAATTTTAAGAGGAGCAAAAGCTACAGGGCTTGTAACTCCTAGTAGCCATGTCTTTGCAGGGCTTGGGGTGGGTATGGTGCTATGGTTTGGCAGCCAGCTCATTCAAACAGGTGAATTGTCTGTGCCTAATTTCTCGGCATTCTTAGGGTCGATAGTGCTACTGTATACGCCAGTGAAAACGCTGAGCCATACTTCGACACAGTTCTATAATGCCGTGCTAGCCATTGAGCGCCTCTGCCGTATCTTAGACTACACCTCGCCTGTATTACAGCAAGAAGCTCAGTGTCCTCCTGAAACGACTTTTCCAGATTTATCTCAAGCCCCCATTCATTTTAAGGAGGTGTGTTTTACGTATCCTCAAGCACAGGTTGCTGCCCTTCAGTCTATCACCTTGACCTTACAACCTCATACGACAGTTGCACTTGTGGGAGCTTCAGGGTGTGGTAAAACGACGTTTGCCAACCTGTTAACACGCTTTTATGAGCCATCTTCTGGGATGGTGTGCCTTGGAGATATGCCATTAACCCACTATGGTTTAGAAGCTTGGCAAAGCCAAATTGCCTATGTGTTTCAAGAGAATGTATTATTTGAGGCGACCCTTCGTGAAAACCTTGCTTTAGGAACGACTTACTCGGATGATACCCTTTGGGAGGTGTTACGAGCGTGTAAGTTGGATACCCTTGTGCAAAGTTGGGAGCAAACGCTTGATACGCCTTTAACCCCTACCAGTGTTTCAGGTGGACAAAAACAGCGCATTGCCATTGCACGTGCCTTGCTTGCGAATCGTCCGATTGTCATTTTAGATGAAGCAACGAGTGCCTTAGATAATGTTTCCGAAAAAGCAGTACAAGAAGCATTACATGTATTGACTCGGGAGCGTACTGTGGTCGTCATTGCACACCGCTTGACCACTATTCAGCATGCAGACCATATTCTGGTATTTGATAACCCTGAAGGGCAAGGGGGTGGGGTTGTTGAACAAGGGACACATGCCTCGCTGATGGACAAGAAGGGCGTTTATCATAGGCTTTACACTATTGCTTCTTCTGGTGCCTTGGGTTCTGATTCACGGTCATGAGACAGGAAGGTTGAAGAATGACTTGACAGAAATAAAAACCCCCGTATGCTATAAGTACGCTTTGTTGCAATGAATCACAAAGTGTTGTGTCGGTGCTAAAAGGGTGTGTCTCGTATGATGGTTTTGAATGTCAATGGTTTGCTTCTTGCGATGTTGCAAGCTACTCAGCTTGGGGCTGGGTTACCTATGGCTGTTTTCTCTCCTCAAGCAGGCGTGCGAATGTTTTAGCCCTTGGATAAGGGCCTTTTCCTAAAAATAATGTGCCACGTGCTACGTTTACGCTTTATTTCAAGCGCATGACAGAGTGGTCGTTCATGATAGCTGTGAGCTGTGTTTTCAATAAACCACAGCATGACTTTTTAGCTTGTTTTAAGTCTTTTGATGCGGTGACCTGCTTTTCGGCTCACGTTGTCAAAGGGTTGAGTGTTAAATTGATGGTTTTATGAGAAAGGATGAATGCGTATGTCTCCAACAGAACAAGGATTTTTTACACAAGCCGTTCATGCAGGATACACCCCTGACCCTACAACGCATGCACGGGCATTACCTTTGTATCAAACGACCAGTTATACGTTTGACAGTGCTGCCCATGCTGCCAGTTTGTTTGGGTTGCAGAGCTTTGGTAACATTTATACACGTCTAATGAACCCTACTACGGATGCGTTTGAGCAACGTATCACACAATTAGAGGGGGGAGCCGCAGCCGTAGCGGTTGCTTCAGGACATGCTGCTGTGGCTCAAACATTACTCACGTTGTGTGAGGCAGGAGATGACATCGTCAGCTCAACTGATTTGTATGGTGGTACCCTCAGTTTATTTCAACACTCTCTTCCTAAGCTGGGAATTCAAACTCGGTTTGTCAATCCTCATAACCTAGAGGCTTGGGAAGAGAGCATTACGCCTCGTACGAAAGCATTTTATGTAGAGAGTTTGGGAAACCCCAAACTTGATATCGTGGATATAGAACGCATTGCGTCGATGGCTCATGCCCATGGCATCCCTTTGATTGTAGATAACACTGTGCCTACGCCCTACTTGTTACAACCCATTCGGTTTGGAGCCGATATTGTGATTCATTCTGCCACCAAGTTTATAGGCGGTCATGGTACCTCGATTGGCGGCGTGGTCATTGATGCAGGACGTTTTGACTGGCAAGCCTCTGGACGTTTTACCAGTTTTCATAGTCCTGAGCCAGCGTATCATGGGCTTAATTTTGTTGAGGCGTTTGGAGCTTTGGCCTTTATTCTACGGCTTCGTACGATTACCTTGAGAAACTACGGAGGAGCATTGAGTCCTTTCAATAGTTGGTTATTTGCTCAAGGGTGT
This sequence comes from Vampirovibrionales bacterium, assembly GCA_046080605.1. Lineage (GTDB taxonomy): Bacteria > Cyanobacteriota > Vampirovibrionia > Vampirovibrionales > JAJTHC01 > JBJTUH01. Next base: position 11,021 of record JBJTUH010000131.1, on the reverse strand, counting down.
GAAACCTTGGGGTTACGTATTGCACGCCAAAGTGAAACGGCATTGCAGGTGGCACAGTGGTTGCAGCGTCATCCTGATGTGGCTTGGGTCAATTATCCAGGATTACCCACTGCCACCAATGCACCTTTAAAAGAGAAGTATCTACCCAAAGGTGCAGGTGCTATTATTGGGTTTGGGATTCGTGGAGAAGGACAGGAGGCACAGCAACGTGCAAAGTCTATTGTGGAAAACGTGAAGCTGTTAAGCCATGTTGCAAATATTGGAGATAGTCGTTCCTTGATTATTCATCCAGCCTCTACAACCCACTCTCAGTTGAACGAACAAGAGCTGTATCTTGCAGGCGTGACTCCCGAGTTTATTCGTTTGAGTATAGGGCTTGAAGATACTGAGGATGTGATACAAGACTTACAACAAGCGATAGAGATTTCTCGTAGTGCTTCTTTGTTGCCTGCCTCTGTAGGGTAAATGTTTTTTATAAGGAACCCCACTCTTATGACCTAAGCAAGTGATAAGAGGGGTTCCTGTCTTTTCTTGGGGTCTGTTTTTTCTCACTGAATTTTTGAACGTCTATGTTATCTTCATTGCCTTTAACGTTTTCTTCTTCTCATACATCAGAGTCTATTTGTGATACGTCGTTTCCTTCTCATTATCAGGGACGGGTGTGTGTTGCGACCTCAGAAAATCCTTTGCCGCTTGAGTGTGGTGACCAGCTAGAAGAAGTTTGGATTCAGTATGAAACATGGGGAACGCTCTCTCCTACCAAAGATAATGTTGTGCTCATTTGCCATGCCCTGACGGGAGATGCGCATGTTTGCCAGCGTGAGCCTGATGCGCCAGAGGGATGGTGGGGTACATGGCAAGATGGCACGATAGGTCCTGGAGGTGTGATTGATACACAACGTTGGTTTGTGGTTTGCAGTAATGTTCTTGGGAGTTGTTATGGTAGTACAGGTCCTACGAGTGTGAATACACGCACCGGAGAGGTTTATCAAATGAACTTTCCTGTGATTACGATTCCTGATATGGTTCGATGCCAAAGACGCTTACTACGTATGCTCGGATTGACACACATTGCCTGTGTGATGGGTGCCTCGTTAGGAGGATGCCAAACGTTGCAATGGGCAACGCATGACCCCTTAGAAACACCTGAAAATAATGCTGTTTTTAGCATTGAAAAGCTTGTGGTGATTGCCTCAGGGGCAAGACTTAGTCCGATGGCATTGGGGCTTAACGCTGTGGGGAGACAGGCTGTACAGTTAGACCCTGCATGGCAAGGAGGGTTTTACCCGATAGGGGAAGGTCCTGAAAGTGGCTTGTCTATTGCAAGGCAGTTGGGACATTTGAGCTTTTTATGCCCTCTTTCTCTGGAACGGAAAACAGGACGTAGATTTCAAAATCCTTTTCAGGCTAAACCTAACTATCATTTTGGGATAGAGTTTGCACTTGAAAGTTACTTAGCACATCAAGGAAGAAAATTTACACAGCGTTTTGATGCCAATAGTTATTTGTATTTAACACGAGCGATTGATTATTTTGATGTGGAAGATGACTTAAGACTGATTCATCAAACCCCAAACTTACACAGTTTGCATGTGTTAAGCTATGATAGTGATTGGTTATTTCCTCCAGAAGAAAGCCATCATTTGGCAGCAAATGTATTACATAGCTTGCCTGAACATGCAAAATTGCAAGTACGGCATCAAACCTTGCATAGTAGTATAGGGCATGATGCTTTTTTACTTGAGCGAGAAGGATTACATCAATTTTTAAGAGATTGCTTTGAGTGATCAGGTTTGCTTTTTTATAAAAAGACCATACGAAAAAAAGTATCTCGCTTGTATATACAAGCGAGATACTTTTGGTTGATGAAAAACAGGGTCTAGCGTTTGGAGAATTGGAAACGCTTACGAGCTTTTTTGCGACCGTATTTTTTACGCTCTTTTACACGAGCATCACGGGTCATGAAGCCTTCAAGACGCATGACTTTTTCATGTTCAGGGCTAATGTCACTCAAGGCACGAGCGACACCTAAACGAATAGCTTGGGCTTGACCTGTTAAGCCACCCCCTTCAACTTTTGCCAAGACGTTATAGCGGTCTTGTACATTCGCAGCAACTAATGCTTGATGCAAAGGTACAAGAAGGCTGGGACGATTACCGAAGTAATCCTCCACAGTACGTCCATTAATCAGAAGGGTACCGTTGCCAGGAAGCAAACGCACACGAGCGATGGCTTCTTTACGACGACCCGTACCACGTGTACCTACCTGAGGGTAAGTCGTTCCTTTTTTAGGCATTAGTGAGCCTCCTTGAATTCATAGACTTGAGGTTGTTGGGCACCATGTTGATGCTCAGCACCTGTGTAAACTTTGAGCTTGGTGTATTGACGACGACCTAAACGATTGTGAGGCAACATACCGAAGATGGCTTTCTCAAGAATACGCTCAGGATGACGATCCATCATTTGCTCAAAGGTGAATTGACGGAACCCACGAGGGTTTCCTGTGTGGTGACGATAAAGTTTGGTTTTGAACTTTTTACCACTCACTTGAATATGCTCAGCATTGACGACAATGACAAAATCACCAGAGTCAATATGAGGGGTGTAAGAAGGTTTGTGTTTACCACGAAGCAAGTTGGCAACCACAGTAGCAAGACGACCTAAGGTTTGACCTTTAGCATCCACAAGCCACCAGGTTTTTTCAACGTTTTGTGGTTTTTCAGAGAATGTTTTTTGCATAAAAAACCTAACTAAACAGAAAGTAAGAACCTAAAGGTGAAAAGACATACGCTTACTGAAGCTATCGTCTTATTGAAAAAACCTTACCTAGGCTTCAACAACAGACTCTGCTTGAGGCTCGGTCCCTACAATTTGGACAAGAGCCATGGGCGCAGCATCACCACGACGAGGAGGCAAGTGTAACACACGAACATAACCACCTTGGGCTTTTTCAAAGCTAGGGGCAATGGTTCTGAATAAGCGACGTAGGACGGTTTCCTCAATCAATTTATCGCTTTTAGTGTCTTCAATAATTTCACCTGTGTAAACAGGGTAAACTAAACGAGCAACCTGACGAATATGATGCACGGTATCACCCTTAGTGGCTAAGTGAATCACTTTATTGGCTAAAGGAGCCAAGGCTTTTGCACGCCCTAAAGACGTGACAATCTCGCCATGTTGAAGCAAACTCGTTAGTAAAGTTCTTAACAGAGCTTTACGTTGGTCTGCTGCCAAGGCAAGTTTATGCTTTTTAACACGATGACGCATAATGTAAGTAACATCCTATTCCAAAAAAAAGATGAATAGAGAAACAAGGAAGAAAAAGAGTCTCTAACCTATTCCGTGGGCAAAATCACACCCTCAGGGTTTGGTTTGAGATACAGCCCAAAAGCAGCTAAACGCTCAATGACTTCATCAGAAGACTTCTTACCAAAGTTCTTGATGGAAAGGAGGTCAGCTTCAGATTTTTGAAGTAACTCTTCCATGTCATGAATATTGGCACGCTTGAGGCAGTTAAACGCTCTCACTGAAAGTTCAAGATCCTCAATGGTAATTGAAGGAACTTGCTTCTCTTCAGCTTCAACCTCTTGTGCTTGAGGAGCAAGCTGTTTAGGGATACCGTCAAGAGATGCAATTGGCACTAAGTGGTCAATGAGCATGCTTGCTGACTGAGACAGGGCAGACGTAACATCAATGCTACCGTCAGACCAAATTTCAAGCACAAGACGATCGTAGTCGGTTTTCTGTCCTACACGAGTGTCTTCTACCAAGTATGCTACACGACGAATAGGCATGTAGGAAGCATCAAGCGTTAAGACATTTGCCACTTTACCTACGTGTTGAGCATCCGCAGCTACATAGCCTTTGCCTGTTTCACAAGTCATTTCCATCGCAACAGAGGCACCCTCATTTAAATGACAGATGACATAGTTAGGATTCATGACCTTGACTTCAGGAGGACACTCAATTTCACCCGCTAACACAGCCCCTGTTTTGTTGGCTTGCAATGTTAGCACGTGGGTATCGTGGTCAAGAGACTTAAGCACCACGCCCTTAAGATTAAGAAGAATGTCAAGACAATCTTCTTTCACACCAGGAATGGGTGTATACTCGTGAGAAGCACCTTCGATTTTCACTGACGTAATCGCTGTCCCCTCAAGGCTTGAGAGCAACACACGACGCAGCGAGTTACCAAGCGTGGTACCATAACCACGGTTTAATGGCTCTATGACAAACTTGCCATAGATAGAGCCATCAGAGGCCGTAGTAGTATTGACACATTTAATGGTCAATGGATGATCCATAAGAGAGAAAACCTCCAGAATTGTATAGCTTGGAAAAGGATGGCACTAGCGAGAGTAGTATTCGATAATGAGCTGTTCTTGAATCGTTGCATCAAAGTCTTCACGTTGAGGTTGTGCCAATACGGAAAGCTTTAACGCATCATAGTCAGCCCCAATCCAAACAGGTAACATAGGTTTAGACTGACGTGACTCGTACATTGCACGTACAATAGAGATACTACGTTCACGCACTGTGACCACATCGCCTACTTTCACGGGATGAGAAGGAATATTCACTTTCTCTCCGTTAAGAAGGAAGTGTCCGTGCAGAATGGCTTGACGAGCTTGGGCTCTTGAAGCAATCAACCCTGAGCGATATACAAAGTTGTCTAAGCGAAGCTCAAGGCTTTGCAGTAACAAAGTACCCGTATTACCTTTTTTACGAGAAGCTTGCTCATAGTAGCGATAGAAACTTTTTTCAAGCAAGCCGTAAGCACGACGCACTTTTTGTTTCTCACGCAACTGAATGGCATATTCAGAAGGTTTTTTACGGTTGCGTCCATGTTGCCCAGGGGCAAAATTACGCTTTTCAATAGCACACTTAGGAGAATCGCAACGATCTCCTTTAAGGTAGAGTTTTTTTCCTTCGGCGCGGCATAACCGACAAACCGAACCACGATAACGAGCCAAGGACGTACTCCTTTGTAAGGTTCAAACAGTAGCAAATACGAGAGTTGTTGTAATGAGACAAACACATGTGCATTGTATCTTTTAAACATCGTTGAGGGTTAAGCAACCATGGGTCTTTTAAAGATAAAACGCAACGCAACGACGATAAGTGCAGCCGCTTACACTCTACGACGCTTAGGAGGACGACACCCGTTATGAGGAATAGGGGTTACATCCTTAATTAAAGTAATTTCAAGACCTGCCACTTGCAAGGAACGAATTGCTGTTTCACGACCTGGCCCAGGACCAGATACCATGACTTCAACAGACTTCATGCCATGTTCCATGGAGCGTTTAGCAACAATTTCAGAGGCTTGTTGTGCTGCAAAAGGAGTTCCTTTACGAACGCCTTTAAAGCCACAAGAGCCAGAGGTTGCCCAAGCAATCACGTTTCCTTCACGGTCAGTGGAGGTCACAATGGTGTTGTTAAAAGAAGATTGAATATGAACGACACCATACTGGACGTTCTTTTTCTCGCGTCTTTTACCTTTAGATTTAGAAACAGCCATCACGGAGAAAATTTCCTTATAAATAAGTTTAAAAAGCGTTAGCGATTCACAACGTGTTTCATAAGAGACACTGAACCAGTCAGCCTATGCAACGAAAAACAGAACGTCATCTTTTTTAAACCATTCAACGAAGCGTTTACGAAAGATGCTTACTTCTTCTTGTTTTTCATAGGTGCACCTTTTTTGCCACGACGTGTACGAGCATTGGTACGAGTACGCTGACCACGACAAGGTAACCCACGCTTATGGCGAATACCACGGTAGCAGTTAATTTCCATCAAACGCTTTACATTGAGTGCGATTTGGCGACGTAGGTCCCCCTCCACAATGTAATTGTTTTCAATTTGGTCACGAAGGGAAGCCACTTCATGATCGGTTAAATCGGAAACACGTTTGTCTGGGTCAACACCAGTAGCAGCAAGGATTTTAACAGAGAGTGTGGGGCCAATCCCATAGATGTAAGGCAGTGCAAAACGCACTTTTTTACGCTTGGGTAGGTCAATCCCGACGATACGGGCCATGGACGTTCATACTTTCTATATCATGAAAAATGATGAAACAAGAGAGGTTTAATGACCAAGGCATTTTTACTTAAAACTCTAAAATGTGAATTATAAAATAAAAATAACCTCAAACTAAGTGAGGTTGCCCGCTAGGCAAATACCTGTGTAAAAAGGAGAGGGGAATATATTCCCTGTTGCACATCAATTTTTGATTAAAGCACCATGTTAGAATCAAAACACGGTGTATCAAATAAAATGTGCAAGTGCCAGAGGGTCACCGTCACTTTAAACACTATGTTAACTTTGAAGCCATTAAAACGCTTAGTTATCTTAATAAGAACATTGTGTAGAGTCAAGCATTTGTAGGAGTCTCTCAACGACGAGTGATGAAGAACTCCTATTAATGTTTGAACAAGGCTTTTGGGTGCTTCATGGTGGGTGTGGTTTGGTCGAAGGGTTATTTTAGTCAATCTGGCGTTGCTTTTGCGTTGGATGCTTTCTCTTAGAGTGGTCTTGGTGTAAGGATGTGATGAATGTTCGTTAGAGTCGTTGCTAGAACAGAAAGCCCATTGAAGTGCATGACGTTGCTTTTGAGATGGTTTCGGGTACAGGCTTTGATATTGGCTTGTAGCGTGGTTGTGGCCTTGATGTGCGGACTGTATGTTTTACCTTTAAGTTATGCACAACCTCAGGTGGCTGTGCATCAAGAGGATACGTCAGCACATGGTCAACCTACACAAGGGCAACGTTCTGTGCCCTATACACAAGGTCTTGTGCAAGAGCTTCAGTGGAGTCTAACCCTCTTGAATATGCAAATGACCAAGCCTTCTAAGGCTTTTGGGCTTATGCCAAATGTTGCACGTGCTGAAGCACTGATTGCCACAAAAGCACGTCTAGAGAAAGCCCAGCACTATGTACAAATGTATGTAAAAGAAGGGCTCTCTCAAGAGAACATTCACCTTATTGAAACGACATTAGATGATGCGACAAAACAGACGACGGTTTCCTCTGCCGCCGAAATGCGAGGGGTGTGGGTGGATCGAACGACCATTTTGAAGGCAAAAACACCCCAGGGTATGGATGAATTGATGGCACGTTTGGCAGATGCTGGCTTTAACATGGTCTTTTTTGAAGCGGTGAATGGTGGCTATGCCTTCTTTCATAGTAGCTATTACCCAAAGTACCCAGAGCTTAAGCAGTGGGACCCTTTGGCGAGTGCAATCACCTCTGCCAAAAAGCATCGCATGCAACTTGTGGCTTGGGTATGGACGATGGCTGTGGGAAATCAGCGTCTAAAAACGAAGTTGCCTAAAGGTTTTAAACCTCATCCTATTTCACCGTTGCTTACCGTGAGCCAGGCTCAAACGCAGGCATTGTGGCAACGTGCGTTTTTAAAAACAGTATCAGGAGGTGTTACTGTCTCACCTCAGCAAGATGAAATATGGCTTGATCCTGCCAGCCCTGTGACAGAGGACTTTCTAAAAGCAGCACTAGGAGAGCTTGTTGTGCGATATCCTTTGGATGGGGTGCAGTTTGATTACATTCGTTATCCTTTTCAGCCAAGTCATCATCCTTTAGGCATGGGGTCAGCCAGTTATACTCTTTGGCAAAAGGCTCAGCAGATTGAGCCTAAAAAATGGTCATCATCCTCTTGGTCGTCTTGGAAGCTTCAGGCACTCAATACCCTCATGGGACATCTTACGCAAAGTTTGCGCCAGAAGCGACCACAGCTTTTTTTATCGGCCGCAGTGTATCCAACGCCTCGTTCTGTAAGACTCTCTGGGATTCATCAACAGTGGGAACATTGGCTTTCTCAAGGGTATTTAGATGGGTTGAGTCCGATGATTTATCCTAGTACCTTGAGCCAGTATCATGCACAACTCAAGCAATTAAAAGCAATGGCACCTACGCAAGTCGCACATCCTTACTGGCTGATGCCAGGGGTTCCTGCTCATAAAATGAAAACCCGTAAACTGATTCAAGCCATTCAGCTTAATCGTTTAGAAGGCTTTTATGGCTATACTGCTTTTTCTTCTATGCACCTCCCACCTCATGCACTGGAGGGTTTAAAAGCGTCGGTGCATCGTCAACAGGTACAGTATATACCTTATCTTCACAGCCGAGTGTTATTGAAAAAAATCTTGCAAGACGCATTGGAATCTGCAACAGTTGACAAAATTTCTACGCCTACCAAAGCAACCCTTTTACGACTACAGCAAGTGCTGCAGCGTCCACAACCAGTGAGTTACGCTCTTTTGAATGAATGGCAACAAGAACTGCAAACGTATTTTCAGCTACCTCAGCTCTCTTATCAAGAAAAATATCTTCTGCAGCATGTAAACCACTTGTTACACTGGGTGTATTATCAAGAGACCTCAAGTTAAGTTTTCTCAAATGAGTATGTTTCAAAGGATGCCTCCTCTTTGACGATGAGAAAAGAGGAGATTGTCTTATGTGCTGATATGCTTTCTGATGAGAGAGAAACTTTACACTAGAAGGGAAAGTATCCTTATAGTATGATAACCTCCTACAGTTTAGCCCTAATGCTTTGACTGTCTGGGTATCCTTCTTTTTGTGATGCTGTGTTTAGATTTTTTCACCCCCCTACGTTAGTGTTCTCATGTGCTTCTTCTCCACTGATAATACGGATCTTCAATGGTTTCCTTTGAAAGCATTGGACCCTTAAGTCTTCTTGTTATTGCTGAGTGCTTTGAGTTAAAGAAAGTTGTTCTATCGTATGTTCAGTACTTCACTACCTTATACTTACTTATTTACGTCTGAATCTGTTACAGAGGGTCATCCTGATAAAATATGTGACCAGATTTCAGATGCCATCCTTGATGCGTTTCTGGCTCAAGACCCCAAGGCACGTGTTGCTGCAGAGGTTATGGCAACCACAGGACTTGTATTGGTGACAGGGGAAGTGACAGCAAACTGTTATGTTGATATTAGCTCTGTGGTACGGCACACCATTCAAGACATTGGTTATATTGGAGAAAAAGCCGGTGGTTTTGATGGCAAAACCTGTGGGGTCATCGTGAGTATCGATGAACAGTCGAAAGACATTGCCCAAGGTGTGGATGAGGCACAGGAAATCCGTCTTCAAACACAGGAAGACCTTTATAATCAAACGGGTGCAGGAGACCAAGGGATGATGTTTGGGTATGCCTGCCGTGAAACAGAAAACTTGATGCCTTTACCCATTGCACTGTCGCATCGTTTAGCCCGTCGGCTTTCGGAAGTTCGTAAAAGCGGATTATGTTCTTATTTACGCCCTGATGGCAAGGTGCAAGTCACCGTGAAGTACCAAGAGGGTCAGCCTGTTGGGATTGATACCATTGTCATTTCCACCCAACATGATCCTGATATTGAGGGTAATACAGATAATGCTGCCTTACAGGCACGGATTCGTGAGGATTTGCTTACGCACGTCATAGGGTTTGTTTTTCAGGAAATGACCATTCAGCCCAGTGCGGAAACCCGTTACTTTATTAATCCTACGGGACGTTTTGTGGTTGGAGGACCTCAGGGTGATAGTGGTTTAACAGGTCGTAAAATCATTGTGGATACCTATGGGGGATACGCTCGTCATGGTGGCGGTGCATTTAGTGGCAAAGACCCCACAAAAGTGGATCGCTCTGCGGCGTATGCTACCCGTTGGGTTGCAAAAAACATTGTGGCTGCCGGATTGGCAGACCGTTGTGAAATTCAAGTGAGCTATGCCATTGGGGTTGCGAAACCAGTGTCTATTTTTGTGGACACTTTTGGCACAGGGAAGTGTCATGACCGTGAGCTTGCCAAGCTTATTGCTGAGACCTTTGACTTGCGTCCTGCAGCGATTATTGACCAGTTTAAACTGACTGAGCTTCCTAAATTGCATGGTGGACGTTTCTATCAAAACCTTGCCGCTTATGGGCATATGGGACGTGAAGATTTTGATGTTCCTTGGGAACGCTTAGATAAAGTGGATGCTTTAAAGCGTGCGTTTGAGCAATGTCAGCTACAGCTTGCGGGGGTGTAGTGAGCATAGACTCTTGCTTATTTCAAACTTGGTAAGTGTATAAAAGAGGGGATAACACGTGTTGTAAGTGTTATCCCCTTTTGTTTGGGTTTAAACTCAGGCGTGGGCGAGAAAAGAGGACTACGGATTTAAGGCGAGATACTGCTTTAAAGCGATCGGTTGGGGGAGCTTGTACCCTTTTGCAGAGGTCACTTGTACTTGGTGTCCCATACCTATCACCGTGGTATGAGGGGGGATATCTTTTGTAATGACTGCCCCTGCTCCTACCGTGGCACCTTCTCCGATGGTAATGCGACCTAACATGGTAGCGTTCATACCAAGGGTGGCATCTGGCTTTACAATCGTATGGCGTAAAAATCCTTGCTTCCCGTTTGCGCCTAAACAGACACGACCAATCACTTTGACACGGTCACCGACATGAGCGGTTTGTCCTACAATGGCACCTGAGTGGTCAAAGAATACATGTTTTCCGAGATAGGCGCCTGGGTGGATTTCAATCCCTGTAAGGATTCTTGACACATTTGCAATGAGTCGAGGGAGGACAGGGACTTGCCACTGATAGAGTTGATGTGCGATGCGGTGCATCCACACGGCATGAAGCCCTGGGATGCACAAAAGAGCTTCTAGCTTAGAGCGAGTTGCGTACCCGTCTTGCGTCAGGATATGGTCAATGTCCTCTGACATGGCTTTGAGGAAAGGGAGTTTTCCTCTACTGAGTGTTGCGAGCCCTTTCCCATGAAGCAGGGTAATATCGACTAAAGGGAGTGCTGCGATGGCGAATAAAAGCTTCCATGGTACTTTTTTGGATGGAAGGTGGTTCTTCGCTCGGTTGTGCTTGTGGTCGGAGCCACGTAGGATGGGCACGGGGGTGTCCGGGGGTCGCCTGTGGGGAGGTCCTCAATCAGCACGGTGGGTGCACAGAGTACTTCGTCGATTTCGGTCCGTTCCTTCCGTTCCTTCTTTTGTGGGCTGGGAT
>JBJTUH010000130.1:0-6319 GCA_046080605.1 Vampirovibrionales bacterium | reverse complement strand
AAAGAAGGAAACGCATACAATAGAGAGACACAATGTTCAAACAAGGCATTGTGTCGCACGATTTAATCGTAAAACGATAGCATTTTCGAGATGTAAAGAGATGGTGATAGCGACAATGAAGTTATTACAGCATTTGGTGCATAGTGTAGACTCAGTATTAGAAGCGTGGAATATCATACCCAACATTATAAAATAACACTCTCCGTGAGGCTTAAGGATACCTTCATGACCCCTTCTTATGGTATAGTGGAGTCACTTTTGGTGCCACTGTCTCTTGTTTTGTGTATGTTGCTATGTGTTCAATAAAGGACTATTCCAATGTCTATTAAAGCCATTGCTGGTATTAACAACCTTGATGTCTCTTCCGTGATGATGCTGACCCGTGCTGCCATGCAGGCAGGTGTTGCCGCCATTGACGTGGCTGCGAATGCCACGGTATTACGTGCTGTGCTTGCAGAAGCCAAGGGACATGTCAGTGTGTTCGCTTCAGGGGTGACTGCCAGTGCCTTGCTGGAAGCAGAAGCATTGGGTGCCGATTATGTAGAGCTTGGTAATTTTGATGGCATTTATGAGCGTGGGCATTTTATCACTGCGGAAGAAGTACACACCATTTTGGATGAGTTTGCACAGGCGTGGAAACGTGAAGCAAAACTGTGTGTCACCATTCCTGGTCACCTTCATCGAGATGCTCAAGTCAAGTTGGCACAGTACGCTGAAGCCATGGGGGCAAGCCTCATTCAAACAGAAGGGGCTACCCGTCAGTTGAACATAGAAGCAACCGTGAGCCATACCGCAAGCACGAAGTTCGAGATTACGTTAGAAAATACACGTACCCTTGCTCAGGCAGTGCGTATTCCTGTGATGAGTGCGACGGGTGTGACGCTTGAGAACATGCCTCAAGCCTACCAAGCAGGTGCTGCATGGGTTGGCGTAGGACGTAGCGTTAATACTCTTGGTTCATCCGAGGCGATGGTTGCCATGTTGTCTGCGATGCAAACACAAGCCCGTACGTTAGGCTTAGCAGCCTAGTGGCTCATGCGTGTTTTGGGTGTTTCTTGTTCATAGGCGTTCAGTTTCACCCTTGACTTCCCCTGTCTTGATATACGATAAACCCCTCAAGGTGCTTTTGCTTTTTTGAGGGGTTTTTCCTTTTTTAAGCTAAATAGGGGGTTGATGTTTCTCTCATGCCAGCAGTATACTAAGAGGGTAGGCGAAGCCCCTAGGTGACATAAGGGCGATAAAGTAAGTAGTGCATCTCCCCTTATTGTAAGGGCGAAGTGTATTTTTAAGCGAATACATCGAAGCTTTTTGCGATATACTATAACTGCCTGTAAAACGCTATGTGGGTGTTAAGTAGCGTGTAGGGTTATGCACTGAGTATGTCATAATCTTGTCAATGTCATGTTAATGGAAAGGTCATACGCCATGATGATGCGTCAGAAACTTGTCGTAGTAGGAGCTGGTAATGTTGGGGCAACGTTAGCCCAGCGTGCTGCAGAAGCAGAGTTGTTTAAAGAGGTTGTCATTATTGATATTGCTGAAGGGATTCCTCAGGGGAAAGCACTTGATATCCTTCAATCAGGTCCTGTGTATGGGTATGATACCCATGTGGTGGGTGCCAATGACTATGAGCTTGCCCAAGATGCGGACGTAGTCGTTATTACTGCTGGGGTTGCTCGTAAACCAGGCATGAGCCGAGATGATTTGTTAGACATCAACGCCAAGGTCTTACAAAGCGTTTGTGAGCAAATTAAGGTCAAAGCACCTAACAGTATCGTCATTGTGGTGTCTAACCCCCTTGATGCTATGTGTCACGTTGCGTATGCCACCCTTGGTTTTCCTAAAGAGCGTGTGATTGGGATGGCAGGTGTGCTGGATACGGCTCGTTTCCGTACCTTTATTGCACAGCACTTAAAGGTTTGTGTTGAGGATGTGCAAGCGTTTGTGTTGGGTGGTCATGGAGACTCCATGGTTCCCTTAACACGTTATACCTCTGTTGCAGGGATTCCTGTGGAAACCCTCATCGGTAAAGATACCCTTGAAGCAATCGTACAACGTGCCAGAGTAGGCGGGGCTGAAATTGTAGGCTACCTCAAAACGGGGTCTGCATTTTATGCACCCAGTGCGTCTGTCATTGCGATGTTGGAGTCTATCGTGAAAGACAAAAAACGTATTCTGCCCTCTTCTGCCCTGCTTGAAGGTGAATACGGTGTCAATGGCTTATATGTTGGGGTACCTTGTAAGCTTGGTGCCAAAGGGCTTGAGCAAATCATGCAGATTGAACTCACCGAAGCCGAAAAAACCATGCTACAGGTCTCTATTAACGATGTTTCCTCGTTAGTGAATACCCTTAAAACCACGGGCTATGTGAAGTAACTCACATTCCGTCATTGAGGTTTTGTGTCACTGAAACCATAACAAGCTCCTGTTTACTTCACGCTCAAGTAAACAGGAGCTTGTGCTAAGGGCTTATGTGTTAGAGGGCTTTGACAGACAGAGGGTCTAGGAGTAGACGTGCTTTGGGTGTTGGGAAGTCATCCAGAACAGCTTGAGGCAAGGTCGTGTAAAACTTTCTCAAGGCACTATGGTATACCATAAGTCTAGTGTATAGTCCCAAAAGCCATAGTCCTCCGTTTAGGCATGTCAGACCATAAATGGCAATCATTGAGACTTGCCCTTGAATGAGTTGTCCAATGTCGACCCACCATAATAGCCACACCACAGAGCTAAGATGAAACAGTCCCAAAAGACCCAAAAGTCCTTGTAATCCTACCGAGCGAAGACCATAATACTGTAACCGTGCCGACCGTTTGGCAATAAACGGATAAGACAAATAAGGTTCAGTCACAGCAATGACTGCACCAAAGACGGAACGTCGCCAAATAAGAAGACTCATCGCACTACGCCATAAGGCGAGTAACCCAAGCCCGAGGACTAAAAAAGCAATCAGAATAAAGCTAAACGTTTGTAATACGCCTGCGGTACCTGCAAACACATTAAATACCATCATGCCACCAAGTATTACGACAAGGAGTAACCCCCAGATAAGAACCTGAGACCCCACAAGCCCCCAAAACCGTTCGTAATACCAATGGATGAGCGTCTGTAATGAGGCTTGCTCATGAGGAACATAATCGACATGTTTCTCATGGGGTCTTTCTAGTTGACGGCTCCACTGCGTGAGGTAAATAACTTGTACTCTCAGTAAAATTAAGCCGTACACCACGACGCTCAGGGCAAGAAATGTCACCAGTTTCACCCAATAGTCCGCAGGCAACATCCATTGTCCTTGTGCCAGTTGCTCAGGAGCCATGGTGGCTAATTTAGGAACTAATAACAGCAGGGGCGCTAAAAGATTTTCGCCTGTTAAAAGTAATAATGGGGTTAAAATGACATAGAACAACAAAAAGGGTACAGCCTGGTAGGGAAAAACCACTTGGTACCATGGCGGGTGTTGATGTTGAGAGGTGTAAACACTGGAACACATGGGGTATTATGCCCTATAAAGCGTACATACGGGAACCCGCCCACAGAAGGGGATACCATGAAAAACACAGTCAAAGAATGAATATTCTCTTAAAGGGGCTTGTCTCAAGTATCGCTTAAAGCTTATACTGTGCCAAGAGTGTTTGAAGGCTTTCTTCAAGATACTTCAACCTTCAACCTTGTTTTCTCTGTGCTTTCACATCATGTTATTTTTTTACTCTGCTTAGAAAAGGCTCTTCACCATGATGCTTTCTACTGCCACTGCAGTTAAACCCTACGAAGCAAAAACGTGGAATCTTGCACTTGAGGGACTTTCTCCCACGCAGCTTGAGCAACACTACAAATTGTACCAAGGGTATGTGACCAACACGAACCTTTTAAACCAGAAACTTTCTGAACTCCTTGAAGCAGGTCAGGTAGGTACCCCTGAGTTTAACGAGTTGAAGCGTCGTTATGGCTTTGAGTATGCTGGGATGAGACTTCACGAGTTTTACTTTGACAACATGACCCCTCATGGGGTTGCCTTAGAGGCTACGTCATCCTTGGCGGCAAAACTCAATGCCTCTTTTGGAAGCTATGCCAATTGGGAAGCAGACTTCCGTAAAACAGGTGCCATGCGTGGTATCGGTTGGGCTGTGTTGTATGAAGACCCCACCAACGGACGGTTAATTAACTTCTGGATTACAGACCATGAAAATGGACATCCTCCTGGCTTTAATCCTATTTTGGTGATGGATGTGTGGGAACACGCCTACACTGTGGATTACAAACCTACCGAGCGTCCTTTGTATATTGATGCCTTCTTTAAAAATATTGATTGGTCTGTGGCACAACGTCGCTTGATTCATCAGTAAGCTTCTCAGGATTGCTTGAGAGAAAAGCACCTTCTTTGAGTTTTCAAAGAGGGTGCTTTTTGTATTTTTTATGTTCTTTAAGGGGAATATTTGTCTGTAAAGTTACGACCCTTCAGAGGCTTCTGCGGGTTCTTTTTTCAGCGTATTAACGGCTTTAACCAGCAAAAATACACAAAATGCCACGATGAGAAAATCAATGGTGGTTTGAATAAACAAGCCATAATTGATCGAAACTTCAGGCATCAGGACAAGCTTCAGGTCTTTAAAATCTACTTTTCCCATCAATGCCCCAATAGGAGGCATTAGGACATCTGAGACTAAACTAGAAACCACTTTCCCAGTGGCACTTCCTAAAATAATCCCAACGGCAGTATCTACCATATTCCCTTTCAGGGCAAACGCTTTAAACTCGGCAAGTATCCCAGACATCATCATACGGAATAGGGTATCCTTTCTACTTAAAATGACTCATACACAGTACACATACGCTTTTGTTTGAATCAGCTTGAGGCTTTGGTAAGGCTTTTTGACCATGGGTTTATTTGAAGCCTTCACAGGTATTATGACATACGTTTTATAATAAAAACACTCATTTCTGTGGATTGCCTTATACAACCCTCTGTGAGACGAGAGCTTACAGCTCACATGACGATGAAACCTATGACCAGAGTATGGTGACCCACTGAAGAGAGAGCTGGGGTATTTAGAGGATTTTTAGGCACAACCATACTTGTTTATAAAAATAAAATACGACAATAAACTATAAAAGGAGTGCCACTGTGTGACTTTCTTAGGGTTGATGGTTGTGGATAATGCCCGCTCAATAAAAGGTGTCAACCTAAGGAGATGAACCATGACTGTGAAGTGGCGGATAAGTTTTTAGAGCCGTTGTTATCAAGGAGTAGTATCACCGTGCCAGTAAAACGTTTTTCTTCTCTTCAAGATGCTTTGTCAGGATGTAGGGTGAGTCTTCTAAACTCAAAGCACTGGCGTATGGCGTTGTGCTGGTCTGTGGTGGTGGCAACCGCTTTAGGGGTAGCCTACGGCGTAGCTTTCTCGAATGACCCTCACCAGAGCCTGTTCTCTGCGTACGCTGAAGCATTACCTATGGCACCTTCCAGTGCTTTAGCTGCTGGGATTGAAGCCTATGAAAAAGGTTACATGCAGGAAGCGATTCCTCTGTTTGAACAAGCTATTGCGGCACAACCTTCCGACCCAACCCCTCATTTATGGTTGGCACGTGCCTTGCAAAAACAAGGGGGGGCTGACAATACAGCACGTGCGATTCAGGAGTTTCGTCAAGTTTTACAGGTAGACCCTAACAACGTGGAGGCTCTCTCAACGTTAGGAGAAGTCCTGACGTGGGATATGACCACGCGCCCTGAAGGTATTACCATGCTCAAGCGTGCCTATGAGCTTGACCCTAATAAGCCTGATGCTGCGAAGGCACTGGTGCAGGTCATGATATGGGAACAACGCTTTGACGAAGCACTCCCCTATGCCCAGCATATTCACCCTATGTTGGCACAAGATAAAGCATGGCTAAAACAGTATGCACTGATTTTGACGCAAACCCATCATTACCCCGAAGCCTTAGCCATTTATGAAAATCAGTTAAATGTTCGGGATACTCATGACCTTTCTGTTCTTGAAAACTATGCCCTTATTTTATGGTATGCAGGCAGAAAGCAAGAAGCTCAAGCGTTGTATGGTAGCCTGATGGGGCAGGTGAACCGTTTAAATGGCACGATGAAAGGGGTACATTTATTGGCATTGTCTGGACTTGCCTATGCCATGAATGATTATGCCAGCAGTTATGAAACAGACCGTATGGTCATTGGCATGTACCCTAAATTAAATCACCCAAACGTCCAGTTACGTATGGCAAGAAGCTTAACGCACATGGGACGCTACCCCGAGGCGATGGCAATCTACCAAGCACTCTATCAACGGGGCGAGCTTGAAAGTTACGCCAAGTT
>JBJTUH010000129.1:0-15322 GCA_046080605.1 Vampirovibrionales bacterium | reverse complement strand
GTAAACTTTAGCTAATCCATGATGAGCAGGTTTCAATAACTACTTGAACGAAAGCTATTTTGGTGCAAAGCGTGTAAGAGGAAAAAGAGAGAGGGGGCGGCTGGAAAAACCCCTGTATTTGGTCTTTTAAAACGAGAAGGTAATGTTTATGTGGAGATTGTGCCGAACTGTTCTAAAGCGTCTCTAATGCCTATTATACAGGGTAAGACTTGAAGGTAGTACGATTCATACAGACGGATGGAAGGGGTATGATGGTCTTATTTTAAATGGGTATGACCATTACCGTGTATTTCATAGTGCGAATGAGTTTGTACGAGGAAAGAGTCATCTGAAAGTTTCTGGAGTTTTGCGAAGAGCAGGTTAGCTCAATTTAATGGGCTAAGCGATGAAACATTTTATTTGCATTTGAAGGAATGTGAGTGGCGTTTCAATTTAAGAACGAGTAATATTTATGCTATAATGTTAAAAGAATTGAGAGTAAATCCTCTCTAAAGTTTACCAAACCCTTTTTATTATTGAGCCTCTTATTATCCTAAAAAATCACTCGCACGAAAAGGACACCACAACCATGATGATGGGGATTGTATGCAGTATTGACCTCATGGATGGTAAGGCGGTACAACTCCGTCAAGGTAAAACCCATGTGCTTACGGCAGAGGAGAGTCCGCACGAACTTGTGAAACGTTTTGCCCGTTATGGTGAAGTCGCCGTCATTGACCTTGATGCGGCGATGAAAACAGGCAAAGATAATTTAGCACTGATTGAGTCGTTATGTCAGCTTGCCGATATACGGGTAGGCGGAGGTGTTCGTGACCTTGAGCGTGCCACACGCTTACTAAAAGCAGGGGCTCAGCAACTCATTATTGGTACCGCAGCTACGCCAGAGTTTTTATCACAGCTTCCTAGGCAACGTGTTTCGGTTGCTCTTGACCATTTACGCTCAGGAGAAGTGGTAGACCATGGCTGGAAAGCGGGTACAGGGGAAACGCTTCATGCTAGGGCGGAACGCTTAGCCCCTTATTGCAGTGGGTTTTTGTGTACATTTGTTGAGGATGAAGGAGGCTTAGGAGGGTTACCGCTTGAGTCAGTGGCACAGTTACAAAAAACGCTTCCGCATCCTATTACAGTGGCGGGGGGTGTGAAGCATACGGAAGATGCGGTTGCTGCTTGCTTACTAGGCGTGGATGTTCAAGTAGGTATGGCCCTTTATACAGGCTTACTAGACCCCGTGGAAGTAGTCGTACAGTCGTGTCATTTTGACAAATATGCTGACGGTTTGATACCTACGATTGTGCAGGACCGATACACACGAGAAGTATTGATGTTGGCGTTTAGCTCTGAAGCCTCTTTGCGTCATGCACTGACTGAGGGTGTGGGGGCATACTTTAGTCGTTCTCGGAAGAATCTCTGGGTGAAAGGAGCCACCTCGGGGCATACGCAAACCTTGGTGCAGTTACGACCTGACTGCGATGGCGATACCTTATTGTTTCAGGTGGAACAGCAAGAGGCGGCATGCCATCGTGAAACGCCTACATGCTTTTCTCACCTAGAGGGACGCTTTCAGATGGTTCATCTTTTTCAGAAACTTCAGGAACGTCGTACCCATGCCCCTGAAGGCTCTTATACTCGTAAGTTATTTCAGCAGCCTAAGCTCTTACAACGTAAGCTTATGGAAGAGGCGTTTGAGACCACTCAAGCCACAACCCAAGAAGAGCTGATTTGGGAGTTAGGAGACTTGCTCTTTTTCCTTGCCACCACTGCGGTGGCACAAGGTATTTCATGGCAACGCCTAGAGTCTGAACTCGCAGGACGTATGAAGCCCGAAACAGCGATTCGAGTGACCCCACCCCTCAAGGACAAGGACTTAGTACCTGATGCGGTATGATATTTCCCCCCCTTATACTTTCTTGGAATACTTTGCCACATCGAAGCTTTCCGTAAAGCCTGCCTCTTCAGGAGAAGCTACGCCCTTTGTATGGCAAGCCGATGAGCTTTTTACGCTTTTGTTTTTTGGCGATATTGTTGGGCAACCTGGACGTAAAGCTGTGACCCATTATATGCACCATCTTCATCCGCTTCATCCGACTGATGTTGTGATTGCGAATGTTGAGAATGCAACACACGGGTTTGGTTTTAGTAAAAAAAATTATGATGAGCTTCGATCCGTTGGTATTCATATTTTTACAGGGGGAAACCATTCCTTTGACCGTGAAGACAGCGTGGCACAGATACGAGAGATGCCCTACTTGGTACGTCCCGCAAACTTTGGACATGAAGCTTCAGGGGTAGGCTGGCAGGTATTTCCAATAGTGTTACAAG
This sequence comes from Vampirovibrionales bacterium, assembly GCA_046080605.1. GTDB lineage: Bacteria > Cyanobacteriota > Vampirovibrionia > Vampirovibrionales > JAJTHC01 > JBJTUH01. The sequence goes on along the minus strand of JBJTUH010000129.1, from coordinate 13,003 downwards.
ACGGTACAACGCTTCAACTAGGGGTCGTTAATTTACTCGGTCAGGTGTTTATGGGGCATTATGACTCTCCGTGGGAATCACTAGATGAGGCGATGGAAGCCCTCCATGCACATACGCCTATTGTTTTCTTAGACATGCATGCTGAAACCACGGCAGAAAAAATGTCGTTAGGTTGGTACGCCTCGGGGTTAGGTCTTTCTGCCATGGCGGGTACGCATACCCACGTACAAACGGCAGATGAAAAAATCCTAAATGGTCATACAGGCTTTATTACAGATGCTGGGTTTAATGGGGCTGAGGTTTCAGTGATCGGGATGGAAGTGCAACCTTCTATTAAGCGTGCTAGAACCCTAGGACGTGCTAAAATGGCGATTCCTGAAGAAAGTTCAACCCTACAAGTGAATGCTGTAAGGTTTACACTGCATCGAACCACAGGGCAGTGCGTTGCGGTGGAGCGGGTCTTTCATCGTCTACCTCAGGGCTTGTCATCGTAAAGTAGCTATGCCTCGATGTGGTCATTCACATGGCGTTGTTCAAGTGCTTGAGTACTGAGATCGTGCTAGTTTTTCGGGAGTGTTTGTTCCAGAACCTGTACTGCTTTTTAAATTTTTTGTGCTTCAGAGTTATTACTTTCTGCAATATCTTGGAATGTTTGTAATACCTCAGAAGCAATGGCGGTATCTTTAGCCTGTGTCGTTTTTTGATGATTGCCTAATGCGTTGATGTGTATCAGACCCTTGGGCTGAAAAGCCATGGCTGGTGTATAGGATAAAGTAAGGCGATTGATGATGTAAGAAGACAAGGAAAAAAGACATTGTATGCGAGTACTTTCTGTAATGAGTGGTGATAAGATAGCCATAGGTGGATGATTTAGCTAAGTCTATTATTTTTTCGATGCACAGTATCGATTTTTAACGTATGCTATGCTGAATAAAATGCACCTGTCAACCAAGTAAAGGGTTATGACCTATTTGGCTTATTGGATGTATGGCTAGCATGGTAAGTCACGTTTCGTTGTGTCGCATGAAAGAGAAGGATAGGTCTTATGGCACGTCGTACCAAAGTATTACACCCTCAACTATTAAAGCGGTATTTACACAGCAAGGCACAGCATCATACCCAAGCCTTTCTAACCCAGCTCATTCAAACCCCTAAAGCGGTTATGGCTCACCTACTTCAAGACCCATTATGGGATGCAAAACCCATCCCTGCTTGGAAGGCAATGCAACAAACTGCCGTGCAACGTTTGTTGCAACAGGTGCAAGTGGGCGATATGCTTGCCTTTGGAGGTGTTGCTCCGTTTAGTAGGGTCATTCAATGGGTGACACGCTCGGAGGTCTCTCATGTGGCATTGGTGGCAAGACGAGAAGAAGATGGCACCGTGGTGTTAATTGAAGCGAATCAGGGTAATGGGTTTGATGGTGTTCAAACCATTGACTTACAAGAAAAATGTTTAACCTATGTGGGGAATATTTGGTGGCTCCCTTTAAACACCTTGACGGTACGTCCTCAATTTTCCTCGCTTATACCAGCGTTTCAGGGCTATCTTGAAGCTCAACTTGGCAAGCCTTATGACATGTTCCAAGCTGCCATGTCTGCCATTGACCCTTTGGGGTCAAAACGAGAGAATAAGAACCGTGAGCATACCTATACCTCTGAAGATGCCACACGCTTTTTTTGTTCCGAGCTTGTTGCTGCAACCTATCAAGCGATTGGACTGATTGACCCAGCGTATGACCCCACCGAGCTTACACCCATTGATTGTGTAAGATTACCTCTCTTTGACCATCCTGCCTATCAAGTACAGTCATGAATGGACAATGATTTTTCGTATAATTGATTTAAATCACCCCGATAGGGGTGATTCTTCTTTTGAAGCCTATTTTTCACACCTAATGCTTCCTATCGGGATAATATAAAGAGGACCCATAAACGCCAACCTCGTCTTGAGCTGAGAGGCTGCCTGCTAGCGTTTTGTTTGGAGTTGTGTTAGAAGTTTCATCATTTATTCTATCTGGGTGCTAGATACATTGGGTTGTGTAGGTGGGTTCATTCCCTGCAATGCTTGGGCTAATGTTTGATTGGTTTGTGCTTGTGTTTGGAGCTGTTGCCATAGTTGTTGAAGCTGCTGCTGCTGTTGTTGCTGTCCCAAGAGTTGCCCTTGTACTAGCCCTGCCTGTACCCCTGATGCAATACTGGTGCCTTGGATATTAGGAGGTGCAACGCTTGTACCAACAGGCATGCCCGTTCCTGTTGGTAATGGGTTAGGTGGTTGGGTGGTAGGAGTTTGCATTCCTCCAGCTGGTACAAAGCCCGCTGGTGCTTTAAGGGTTACCAGTCCTTGTCCTGTATTGACCGTTGCAGTGGCACCAGGAGGTAAGCTTATTTTTTGACCACTTACCTCAAAATGGCTTAGTGCTTGTGCCTGTAACTGTGCGTTGACTTGAAACGTAGGGGTTGCATTGGGCGATGTTGAAGGTAAAAACCCTTGAGGCATAGCATTGAACCCATGAGGCAATGCTGCGGTGTTCACTGGAGTTGAGGGTGCAAGCGACGGCTGACCAGTGAAGGGGGCGGGTGGTGGGTTCCCAATAGGGAGGTTATTCATAAGATAGGTGAGCTTTCAACGAAATTAAAGCCACGGTGTCTATGAGCAATGGCTTGCACTCTGACACCTGTGATGATTATTGAGTTTAAACTGGAATGCAACTATCATCCTTGATTGGGTCTTAACATTTCCATGATAGAAATGGGTTTCTTACTGTAGCGTACTAAAATAAGGCTATTCTCTTGAGGCAGATATTCTAATTGATGCCGATGTTGGAGGTGTCCCGCCATGACCATTGCAAGGTCGTCTTTGTACATGGTTTCAAGCGCCATGAGAGGTTGTGGACTCCCGTAAATGGTTTTCATCATACGGCACAGTTCTTGACGATTAGGGATATGAAGCTGGGTATCAGAGTCTGCCTGCATGTAAAACTGATACATCAGTAAGCTCATCCCTAACAACTTATCGCCTGCAAGCACTTTTTCTTGGTCTGAAAGTGGAACGAGTTGTGTCATGTAGCGTTTTAATACAGGAGATTGGTCGTACCAACGTCGACGATTGTTTTGTTGCTGGTACAGTACAAAGAGTTGCTCGGGTTCAAGACGTTGAATTTTATCTTGTAGCCTATCTCTAAACTTTTTCCCCCCTACTTCTTCTTTTAAAACTTCACTGAGGATAATCGGGCTTTCGTGTTTGAATTCTCGAAAGACACTGAAGCTATAGCTTAAACGTTGTATTTTGTCATACCAACGTGGAGGATTGTCATGATTAGGCCATAGCCCTTGGTGATTGGACTCCTGTTTCGGAGGTGAGCTTGCAAAGGCATTGCTACGCATCATGATATGGGAAGGAGGTTGTAAAGACGATTCTGTAGACAGATGACTTGAGAGTGCTTCTGGTTGAAACTCTTGATAGTTCATGATGAATCAGCTTTCTATAAATGGGTTAACTGAAGAAGTGTGTCTGGATAAAGTGACACGTTTGACTTAATAGTGGACGATGGATGGAAATTATGAGTGATACTGGCTTTCAATAAGACGCATGATAGAAAGTGCATCTTCGGAGTCTTTTGATAGATGTTTTGCTGTTAGAATGATAGGTGCTTCTTTTGTCTTTTGTTGCTGTTCTTTCACTTCCTCTATTTGAGTACGTCGTACAAGATGCTGTTTTAAAATAACTTGTAAATCTTGTTTACAGATACTTTCCAAGGTTGATAGAGGCTTTTCAGCATCTTGTAAGTGCATCAGTAATGTACCTAGTTCTCGTTCGTTGGGTACGTCAATCAGTCTTGAAGGCACGGTTGATTCAAAATACTCATAGGCAACAATACCCATTGCCATCCACTTCGAGCCCCATAACATTTTATCTTCCTGAGGACAGACCAAGATATTTTGCATGGCTCTTTTATAATGAGGAAAGTGGTCATACCAACGGTTATGATATGCCATCTCTTTTTCTAAGGCGTGAATGGTGTCTAAAGAAAGCCTGCCTGTACGGTCTTCTAGTTTACGTTGAATACCTTTACGTGACTCTTGAACGATATAGCTCATCACGTGGGTTGGCTTTTGCCCTAAACTTTGAAAAACTCCCAAACCATAGCTAAGGCGTTGAATACGGTCATACCATCTAGGAACCGTCAACACTTCCTTTTGCTGACTTCCTCCTAACACCTCGGTGGTTTGATCGATATGCTGTTCCAAGTCTTGAGGTTTAATAATCTGTCCATGTACACCTAAACGAATCCCCTCTTTTCTTAAAATAGGAGACCGTAAGTTGGATGTCTCTTTGCTTGCTTGTTGCGTAAAATAACTTTCAGCTGAAAGCGTGTCCTGCGGTAAAGCATGCAAACGATCTTGAGTGGTGGGGTAATGGGGGTAAGGCTCTCTGTGCATGGGGCATTAACCGTTAAATCAATCATGTTTACTTGGGACAACATTTTTACCTAGAAGGTATTTTATAGGTTAAATCGAGAAATCATGCGATAGGAATACCATCATTGTATCTTGGGGTACTGTTTCTGTGGGGCTGCACGGTCTTTACAAGCTCAAAAAAACTTGAGAGTGCCTAAACAGCCATTCATGACTGATGCACGTGCGTGCATGGGTGTACCTTAGGGGATGATAGTTTCTCTCAATGGATATTAAACGTATCGGCTTTTAAACAGGTTACTTTAATAAGCTTTGGATACTTTGCATCAGACTTGCAGGGAGACCACATGGGTTACATGCTTGGAAGCCTTCAAGGGTGCAAGATACATTCAGGGCAATACCATGGTAACTATGCCATACTTGACGGTGTGCTTTCACATGTAACCCACAAGAAGCTATTTTATAGGCCTCAGACCTATGTGCTTGCGAGTTGCCTGCGTTGTTTAAGGGTTTTGCCCATACCCCTAAATGCGTTGCCTCTGTATTGACTTGAACTTCCTTTAGACCTAAAGCAAGGGCAGTATGTTTCATCCAATAAAGTAGTGCCTGTTGCAGGTACCGTAAACCATAGGGTCGTACATCCATGAGGGGATAAATAATCCACTGTCCTGGCCCGTGCCATGTCCAGCCCCCTGCTCGTGAAACGGTCACAACGGGTATAGCTCCCTTGTAGGGCGTGTGTTCCCAAGGGTTTTGCCAGAGGGCTTCTTTTTGAGCGGTTTTTCCTACGGTTAAGACAGATGCATGCTCCAGTACCCATAAGGCGGGTGTAGAGGTTGTATGGTAATAATGGGTTTTAGCTTCTATCACGCTTTGGAAAGGTTGGTCTATACCAAGCCATTGCCAGTTACAGTACGATGTATCAAGCCACATGCGTAAAATAGGAGTGATTGCTTGAGGCAAACTAGGGTCTTGTAACGTATCTGTGAGGGTCTTTTGTAAAAAAAAGAGTCGAGCTTCTCCCGTAGGATAGACCAAAGTTTCTGAGCTTGCAGGGGGTACCATGATAGGTTACACCTCTAAGTCATACTTCCACATTGACTTGATGCCCTAAGGCTCCAGAAGCTTCTATGTGCCGTGTGGGTAGTAAGGCAACCCAAGTCATGGTACATACTGTGAGCCATTGGGCGAATAAAAACCCGATGATAAACCCAAACAGAGGAAGCTTACTAAGTAAAAAGCTGAGTACGCTGAGTCCTAAGCTTAACCCAAACAGTACCAGCCATACTTTAGGGTAACGTCCTGCCCACAGGATACTTTGAAAAAAGGCTTCTAGCCCAGGGAAAAACATAGGAAAACGTCGTTGTCCTTGAGGCATGGTCAGTGTCCCTACCGTGGCAATCCCAAGTTGTTGTAGTAGCCAAAGACCTCCCAAACCACCAAGGATAAGTTGTGCCATAAGGCTTAATGCTTTTTGTTGAGAGCCAGATAGCAACAGTATAGCTTGTTGTACTTGCTGTAGTATTCCTTTGAGCAGTTCTTTGGTTGCATCTTGAGGTTGGATGCTCACATTACCATTAAATTGTGTGTGATTTTCTTGCCATAACTGTAGCCATTGCATCCATTGTGAAACACTCTTGAGCAACCAAGCTCCGAGTACCTGCATGGTGTGAAGGTTTATCCCTTTGAGGGTGGCACCTAACCCTACCACTGCGATAACGACCAATACGCCTGCGGTGATAAGTCCCAAGAGAGGTATGAGGTAACGACCCACACCCTCAAAGAAGGCTTGGCAGGCTTTTACAAACCCTTGCCAAAACGAGGGTGTCGTTTCCTGTCCCCCATCACTTGATGTGAGTTCAGAGGAAGGTGCTACAAGCAAGGTCTCTGAGGCACGCTCATAAGAGTAGCCTAGACGAAATACTTTGTTTTCTGTGAGAACTTGTTCTAACTGAGACGATAGAATACCTAGCCATCCCGCCATGCTTGTAAGATGAATTAAACACACAAGCCCGTACACCCAGAAGAAAGCAGGTGTGTTAGGTGTGATGAGTACGCCATCAAGAGGTGCTAGAATCAGTTCAACTAAAACAGGTGCAAGTAATAACGGATAAATGCTTTGCCAATGTTTCAAGGTGTGTCTCCAAGACCACTGGCATAAGGCCCAAGGGTGCTTGAGGGCGAGTGCTTGTGTCCAAGGCATGGGGGGATCTTCTGTCCAGCCGTTCCAAGCAATGCCATGGGGTTGGGCTGTGAGGGTGTCTAACCCTTCTGTGAGTGCTGAAGGTTCTTCAGGGGAAGGCGTATGAGAAGACTTAGGGGGTAAAGCAGAGGATAACATCGTAGGAAGCCCCTAGGGATAACACTGTATGATAACAAGCATGGAATGTACACCAACCACGCTACACGTCATAAAACCTATGAAAAGCATCCTAACATAGGCGTACAAAATTACTCAATAGCGTCAGTCCTTCAGGGGTACCAATGGATTCAGGATGAAATTGAACGCCTCGTAATGGGTAAACTTCATGGCGTATCCCCATGATAATGCCCTCAAAGGTTGCCGTCACTTTAAAACAAGAAGGGAGTGTAGCGGGGTCTGCCACAAGGGAATGATACCGCATGACGGTGAGCGGATTTGAGAGTCCTTCCCACAGCGTGTCTTCAGGTTCTAGGAGTGTAATATCGGAGGTTTTGCCGTGCATCATTTCAGGTGCTGTGATCACCTTACCTCCGAAGTAATGTGCCATGCCTTGATGTCCTAAACAGACCCCTAACACTTGAGGGGTGTAAGGTAGTTCACTGTAGCGTGTTAGTACCTCTGCACATACCCGAAAGTCCTCATGGATGGCAGGGTGTCCTGGTCCAGGGCTTAACACAATGGCACGGGGTGCCATCGCTTGAATGGCTTCAAATGAAAGCTCGTTGTTGCGAAATACTTTCACATGAAGCGAAAGCTTTAATGCACGAATGGCTTCCTCTAGCATTTGATACAGATTAAATGTAAAGCTATCAAAGTTATCAAGGAGTAAGAGGGTTTCACGGGGAGAGGAGGAAAGGTTAGCTTGCATCATCAGGGGGTGTCAGTGCTTCAGTAATGTCAATCGCTTTTAAAATACTACGTGCTTTATTACAGGTCTCCAGAAACTCCATCTCGGGGATAGAGTCATGAACAATCCCTGCACCTGCTTGAACCACCGCTTCATGCCGTGTATTAAGCGTAAGAGAACGAATGGCAATCGCACTATTGAGAGTATAGCGAGCATCCAAGGTGCCTACCATACCCGAGTAAATCCCACGTTGATAGGGTTCTAATTGGCTTAAATGTTCCATGGCACGAATTTTGGGTGCTCCTGTCACTGTGTCTCTTGGGAAGCAACTCGCAAGGGCATCAAAGACTGTTTTGTCTTCTGAAAGTATGCCTTCAATATCCGTACCAAGGTGCATCACGTGGGTATAGTATAACACTTCGGCAATCGTACCTGTTTTAACGCTTCCTATTTGACACACACGTCCTAAGTCATTACGGCTTAAATCAACCAGCATGGCATGTTCGGCACGTTCTTTAGGGTCGGCTTGTAGCTCTTTAGCAAGGAGTTTATCTTCTTCGGGGGTTTTGCCACGAGGGCGTGTGCCAGCCAACGATTTTACTTTAATGTAATATTCACGAGACCCAACGCTTGATGAGCCACTGGATAAGCTTGCATCTTGTTGACGTAGCCCGCACTCTACGAAGGTTTCAGGGGATGCTCCTAAATACACGCCTTCAGGAAATTGTACATAATAGCCATAGGGGGAAGGGTTGAGTGCTTGCACATACCGATAAATGGTCAAAGGGTCATGATGACATTTACGTACAAACGCATTGGCTAAGACAATCTGGAAGACCTCACCCTGCGTAATAAGTTTTTTACAAGCCTTCACAGCGTCTTGAAAGGCAAGAGGTGCCACGGCGGGTTGTACACTAGGGTCTAGCCCTGATTGGCTTAGGGTATGTTTCAACCAGCTATCAGGAAGCACTAGTGGACTTAACCGACCACTACTATGATGCAGGGTGGCTTGCAATGATTTCCATGCGTTTTCTGCATCTTCTGTGGGTTCCCAAGACACAAAATGAAGACGACGATACAGATGGTCAAACACCAAAAACGTTTTATAAAACCCCATGGTTAATTCGGGAATGTCTGCCAGTGCAGGCAACTTCTTACCTTGGGGGACAATGCCATCTAGTTGATAGGTTAAGCCATAGCCGATATAACCCATCCATCCTCCCACAAAAGGTAGATGACTGAACCCCTCCAAACCATGACATAGCGCTTGATGTGAAGGGGTAAAAAGATGCTCTAAGACACCCTGCATGAGGGTTAAGCTGTTGCCTTTTGTCTCATAAAAACATGCGTCTGTTTGAGTACATCTCAGCTGTGATATTCCTTCATGACATGTTAGTGTAAAGCTTGGGGCATACCCTATCATCGAGTAGCGTGCTAAACGTGTATCTCCCTCGGTGCTTTCTAGTAATACCGCATGCTTGTGTTTACCGTGAGGTAACTGACTTTGCAACTGTGCAAAGAGTTGGATAGGAGTCCATTGGTCACTGAGTAAGGTGCCTATAAACGGATGGTCAGCCATGCGGAAAGCATGGTGCATGGAGGCTGACGCTTGGAGCGTTTCAAATAAAGAAGAGCAGGGGGGAGCAGTCATAAACGTGGGAGGTCATCAAGATGGAATACAGTGGTTTGGCACAACAGGGCGATGAAGGTCAATGGCGTTTTGATGTCTATTGCATGCCCCAGTACATGCTTGATTATACCAGTGAAATTGCTTCTAAGCTAGAATCCCTGTGTACGCTAAGGGAAATGCTTGTGGCACCTCAATGTTTAAAGAAGGACATCTCTTTTGTAAACAAGGGTGAGACGCATTTGTTTCCTATCCATCAAGCTGCCATTTGCCTTATAATGAAGAAAGACGTAAAAGAAATGCCTCATTGAGGTAGCACGCTTTTATTTGTTTCTTAATCAATGAGATAGTCTTGGAGCCCTTGTCTGTGATGTATGCCACTGTGTCCCCTACTGGTCTGAACCCTTACCCTACCATGCAACTGGGCGTGAATATTGACCATATTTGTACGTTAAGGAATGCTCGTGGTGGGGTGTATCCTTGCCCTATTGAGGCGGCTCGTATTGCAGAAGCCTATGGTGCTGATGGTATTACCGTGCATTTGCGGGAGGATCGTCGGCATATGAAAGACCATGATATTTATGCCTTACGTACCAGTGTACGGACTCGGTTGAATCTTGAAATGGCAAATACAGAGGCGATGGTTGCCATTGCTTGTGAAGTAAAACCTGATATGGTAACCCTAGTGCCTGAAAAACGAGAAGAAATCACGACCGAAGGAGGGCTTGATGTACGGCGGTATCAAGAGGCGTTACGACCTTCCATTGAGCGCTTACACCAGGCGGGTATTAAGGTCAGTTTGTTTATTGACCCTGAAGCTGAACAAATCCGTGCATCTCATGCGGTGGGGGCTGAATGGATTGAGCTACACACAGGGCAGTATGCTGAAAGCCATCACCCTCATAGCTTGCAACCTACGGTTCATACGCCTGCTACTTTACAAGCATTGATTGATGCCACTGCTTTGGCACAGTCGTTGGGGGTGTACGTCAATGCAGGGCATGGGTTAAACTATAAAAATGTGACTGCTTTGGTGCAAGCCGTTCCAACGCTTGTAGAGTTAAATATTGGACACGCCATCATTGCAGAGTCTTTATTGGTAGGCTTAGGACCTGCCGTGTCGACCATGAAAACCTTGATGAATACCACCAGTATGTTAGCCTCAGTGGTAGCTCAGAATGTATAAGCGACGATAAGTGCTTTAGTCGGTATAAGTTGAGTGTTGGCGTGCGAGTGTGATGGGTTTTCGATGGATAAGGTCATGATTGCTTTTTTACGTCTTTCAGCGATGAGCTTATATATGCCCCAAGTAGGGCGTATGGTGTGTGCTGTTTTATGCATGTCCGTGTGTCTGTTCGGGGGGATGGTATGGGTTCCTGTAGGGTATACAGATCCTTTGTCAGATGCGGTCATGTCTCAAGAGACACGTGCCCAGTATCAAAGGCTTTCAGAGGCTTACCAGAGTGCTATTCGAGAGCAACGGCTAGAAAATGCCCTTGAACTGCAAAAGCAAATTTTACGTTACAGTCCTTCTTCTGCCTTAGCACGTCATACCCATACCCTTGCGACGTTGTACAATAATACAGCGGTCAAGGCACTCCGAGAGAAACGCTATGAGCTTGCCTTACAACGAGTGAGGCTCGCTTACTTTTATTATTTCCCAGCATGGCCACAGTCTGCCCCTAAACAGGGTGCCGTGGAACAATTAGCTCCTGTGTTACAAAAAAATTGGGAAATCATTCATCAAAGTATGGGGCTTCCGCCTTTGCAGGAAAAGCTTGTATTTCAGCAAGCTCAAGCTTTGATGCAACCTGTAGACCAAGTGCCTTTGACTCCTGATAGGTTGAAAGAGGCAACGGCATTGTACTCCTTGACACTCAAATATAACCCTAAACATACGGAAGCAGCCTTTGGACTATTACAAAACCTTTCACGCCTAGGCTATCGTGAAAATGCCACCTTGCTTGCAGACCGATTGGCACAGCCTGATTTACTGTTATTGGTACAAGCACAAAGTGCCATTGAGCGTGGACGCTATCAAGAAGCGGTCACGTTGTTAGATGCTCCAAGTGCAACCCATCCTGAAAATGCCTCTTTTCAAACCATGCTTTATACTGCTTGGGATGGGGTGCGGCGTACTCAACCTGAAAATGCTTTAAGTTACTTGAATATGGGGGTGGTGCGTCAAAGGCAACACCGATATGAAGAGGCCTTGTCTTTGTATCAGCAAAGTTTGCTATTCCTTGAACGACAAAAGCAAAACCCTGCGTATCGTGTCTCTATGGCTGACCTTTTAACCCCTCAGTTGAATATGGCTTCCTGTTGGCTTGCCATGAAACGCTACCCTGAAGCAGAAAAAGCCTTGAAACAGATGTTAACATGGGCAGAATCAACACCTCCAGAAGCTCGCTCTGTTGAAGTACAGGATGCTCGGTTAGAAGCAAAGCGTGCCTTGGCTGACCTTTATGGCACGCTGCATCAAACACGTCAACAATTTGAAATGTTGTTAGGACTTGTGGCAGAGGGAAATCAAGCACTTGCCATTCAAAAAGAAGCGTATCTTTCTGACCTTGAGGCGTTGTTTGAGACCGTTCAAGCACTTCCTACTCGGTCTGAGAAATTAACCGTTCTTCAGCAATTGACCCCTCCTGACCATCTCGTCCTAGAGAAATGGCCCAAAGCACTCTTTCGGCTTGCAAGCGTCTACGAACAGCTGAAAGCGTATGATGAGGCTTCTGGGGTGTATGTTTGGCTAGAGAAGCTTACTCCTCAAGACCCTAACGTTTTATTTCATCAAGGAGTACTGGCGGTACTTACACATCATACAGAGACTGCCCAACAAAGATTGCAACAAGGACAAACGCTTTATCCTCAAGCGACGATATTATGGGAAAAATTAGCCCAGCGTATTCGTCTGTATGAGTCTCAAGCCTTACTTCAAAAAGGTTGGGAAGCCTTAGACGCACAACAGTGGCATCAGGCCGTGCTGGCGTTTGAACAGGCGATGACACAAAAACAAACCCTTCAGTCTGAAACGCAGCTTTGGCGAATATTATGGGGGTTGGCTCAAGCACAAAGTCATCTTCTCCAACAGGAGACCCCTCCCACGGAAAGTCTGTCTCCCAGTGTCGTGTATAAGCATTATCAAGATGCCTTTGATTTGGCACAGAAACAGCGACAACAGGCGAATCTCTTACCCCCTGAAGCGGTTCCAACCCAAGAAGAATTAGCGGATCTTGCTATTGAAGTAGGCTTATTTTCTCAAGCACAAAAACAGTGGTGGCGTGCTGAGCAGTACTATCAGAAGGCATTGGTGTATCGTCCGAATGATACTTCTTTGAAGCGTAGTTTGCACGATATTAAACAACAAAATATCCAGCTTACCAAAACACAAGCTATTGCACTGTATCAAGCAGGAAAGTATCCTCAAGCAGTGCAACGCTTAGAGGAAGCTCTGGCACGGTATCCTCATACGGCGGAGTTTTATTATTTACAAGGGCTGAGTTATACAGCAATGAATCAGCCTCAAAAAGCTTACCAAGTTTTAAAACAATGGCAAGGTTTGTCTCCTCAGCCAGCGGTGTCTCAAGCAGATGCGGTTTATGTGTTTGCGGTCGTGTGTGAACAACTTAAAAAATTGCCTGAAGCTTTGAAAGCGTATCAGCAGTACAGTGCCTTCATGCAAAAACGCCCTGCGTCTCAGTATACAAAAGAAGAAGCAGAGACGTTGCGGTATGCCCAAGCTAGAATGAAAGTATTACAGCCTTCTCAGGTGAAGCATTAGTACCGTCACTGCCTAGCACAAGTGCTTAAGGCTAAATGACAGGATACCATGCAAAGGTCTCTGGGTTAGTAGCGATGGTACTAGAGGACGGTATGGTACTACTCGTACCCTGACCCTGCTTTAATG
>JBJTUH010000128.1:0-14478 GCA_046080605.1 Vampirovibrionales bacterium | reverse complement strand
CTCAACGATTTTTTAGTAAAAGCACCCTCACGCAGTATGATGTAACGTGTTTGTAACAAAAAGGTCTTTTTATTTTGTGTTTGACGCTTTCTCGTATTACAATCAAGCTCCATTTATTTCAAAAGTAAACTAGCATAGTGTTTTTTGTAGTGTGTTATTGTTAGTATGCGTCATTTAATTCCTCTTTACAGCAAAGGGTCTTTATTATGTTTATTTCTCGTATGACTCCCATGAGTATGTATACCCCAGCCAATCGGTTTGGAACACAAAGTAAAATTGCTGGTGGCGGTGGTGGTGATAAGGTTAAGACAGGGCTAGATGTGTACACAGAACAACTAAGGGAGAGACTTTCGGAAGCAAGAACAAATAACGCTATTAATCAAGCCGCAGATGAAAATGCTGAAAGGCTAGCAAAACAATTCGGTGATGCTTCAGATGAAGATATTGATGCACACGGCAAACGGTTATTTGGTCGATAGACACTTGTAACCCTCTTTTCGTTCACACCACGAACCACCCTTAACGGTCTAATGCAATATTAGAAAGTTAGGGGTGTTTTGGTGTGGAAAGAACGCTACTATAATGCCTGCTAAAACTCTTCAGAAGTATCACGCTTAATCGAACCTTCAGGGAAAAACTCACTCACAGGGTCATTGGAAGATAGGGTTCGAGTTCCACCAAGACGGCTAAATTGTACAAGTCCACTCATTTGTAAAGACCCGTCAGGAGTTACTTTAATCCCTGATACCCCCATATCATGACCCTCCAACCTATAAGGTTTGGTAGGAGGTTGAGGCACATTTCTATCAAGGAAGTTTCTGGCAGGATGATTAAAGTGTGGCAAAAATGTACCTTGTATTTGACCCTCTTTATCGGTCAGTATCATCGTACCGTCATCCCCTAAGGTGTAGGTGTTACCTGAAGCCGTTGTAAGGGTTCGTTTATCCTCAGAGACGGTTGCCCCTTTAGGTAGTTGTACTTGAATGGGTTTGCCATCAGCACCTTTACCGTAAAGGTCAGGTGGCTGGTTGTTCACAGGGTATTTTTCTTTCATACCGTTTGTTTTTGTCGCAGACTTGGTAGGGTCCCCAGTTTTATTCCCTAAAAAACGCTTAAGATCCGTTGTCGGTGTTCCAGGATTCACTGGTTTATTCGACATAAGCTCTGGATTGACTTGAGCTGATGAAGGTTCCTCTGTTAGAGACAAAGGGATAACAGTATTAGAAGTCTTCACCTCACTACCCTGTAATGGGTTAGAGTTTGAAGGGGCAATAGGCGTTTCAAGAAAACATTGAGGCGGAAGCGTTGAAGGGCCTAGACTTTGCTGTTTGGCTCTAAATTCCGCCAACAGTTTTTTAGGGTCAAAGCCCGTGCTAGGATTCCCTGTAGGCGTGCTAACCTCCTGAGAAGCACAAGAAGACTGAACCGTTGGACGCTTCACAGCTGTATTGGGCGGGGTAATCGACTGCATATCAAACGTGTTCCAGTGATAGAAATATAACGTGAGGGGTCATTGAAAATAATAGATACACTCTTTTTCGGCAAATTCCAGCAAACATGAAGCCCTATGCTCCTCTATTGAGAGGAGGGATATTGTAAAAACTAAAAACCATCTTACCATACACAGCACTTGCACTTTAACCTAAAAGAAAGATTTAAAACAAGCGTTACACGCTATCTAAAAGTATCTAGCACTGGCACATAAAAAATGACTAGCACTCCTTTTAAAGCACCAATTCTAAAGAAAATACAATAAAAGATAGCCTATTTTTGTAAAAATACGGTATAATAAATCTCTATTGCTGTCTGTGCATTGCGTCCCAGTGGTTGAATGAGGCTAAGAACCCTCCTATGATGTTTGAACGTTTTACTGAAAAGGCCATTAAGGTCATTATGCTTGCCCAAGAAGAAGCCCGCCGTTTGGGGCATAACTTTGTGGGCACTGAGCAGATTTTGCTAGGCTTAATAGGGGAAGGGACGGGTATTGCCGCAAAAACCCTAAAAGGCATGGGACTCAACTTGAAGGATGCACGTGCAGAAGTTGAAAAAATTATTGGTCGTGGCTCAGGGTTTGTTGCCGTTGAAATCCCCTTTACACCTCGTGCCAAACGAGTATTAGAGCTTTCATGGGATGAAGCCCGACAGCTGGGTCATAACTATATTGGTACAGAACATTTGCTCTTAGGTCTCATTCGTGAGGGTGAGGGTGTTGCGGCACGTGTACTGGAAAACTTAGGAATTGACCTTACCAAGGTACGCAGCAACGTCATTCGTATGCTTGGTGAAACCCGTGGTGCCACTTCAGGTGGTGGTAGCTCAAGTGGTGGTGGCTCTAGTAGTAGCGGTGGGAGTCAAGGTAGAAGCAAAACCCCAACCCTTGATGAGTTTGCCACGAACCTAAGTTTGGCAGCCCAAGAAAGTCGTCTTGACCCAGTGGTAGGTCGTGAAAAAGAAATCGAGCGTGTCATTCAGATTTTGGGACGGCGTACCAAAAATAATCCTGTCCTGATTGGAGAACCTGGTGTAGGAAAAACTGCCATTGCAGAAGGACTTGCCCTTAAAATCTATAACAATGATGTCCCCGACATTTTGCGTGAAAAGAAAATCATGCAACTCGATATTGGATTGCTGGTGGCTGGCACCAAGTACCGTGGTGAGTTTGAAGAACGCTTGAAAAAGGTCATGGATGAAATTCGTCAAAATGGGAATATCATTCTCGTGATTGATGAATTACATACCCTTATTGGTGCGGGTGCCGCAGAGGGTGCCATTGATGCAGCCAATATCTTGAAGCCCTCTTTAGCTCGGGGGGAATTGCAGTGCATTGGTGCCACGACGATTGCAGAATATCGTAAGCACATTGAGCGTGATTCAGCGCTGGAGCGTCGTTTCCAACCCGTCATGGTGGAAGAGCCTCCTGTCGATGATGCCATTGAAATTTTGCGTGGACTCCGTGAAAAATACGAAGAACACCATAAACTCATCATTACCGATGAAGCCATTACCGCAGCAGCTACTTTGGCTTATCGCTATATTGGTGAGCGGTTCTTGCCAGATAAAGCCATTGACTTGGTGGATGAAGCAAGTTCACGAGTGCGTTTAAGCCATGCCAAGTTACCTCCTGAAGGACGTGACATTGAAGAGCAAATCAAGAAAACCATTCGTGAAAAAGAGCTTGCCATTCGTGGACAAGACTTTGAAAAAGCCACTGAATTGCGTGACAAAGAAGCTGAATTAAAAGAGGCTTTACGTGAGATTTCCGAAAACTGGAAAAAGGAAATTGAGCAGAAAAAAATCTATGTTACGGAAGATGATATCGCTGAAATTGTCGCAAGCTGGACGGGAATTCCTGTATCTAAGCTCACGGAAAGCGAGTCTGAAAAACTCATCAAAATGGAAGACATCCTTCATGGACGTGTCATTGGTCAGGATGATGCCGTGAAAGCTATTTCTAAAGCCATTCGTCGTGCCAGAGTTGGCTTAAAGAATCCTAACCGACCGATTGGTTCGTTTATTTTCTCAGGACCTACTGGGGTTGGGAAAACCGAACTTGCCAAAACTTTGGCAGGGTACTTTTTCGGTTCTGAAGATAGCCTGTTACGGATTGACATGTCTGAATACATGGAACGTCACACCGTGTCAAAGCTCATCGGTGCGCCTCCTGGGTATGTTGGATTCAATGAAGGCGGACAACTGACTGAAATGGTACGTCGTAAGCCTTACAGTGTCTTGCTTTTTGATGAAATTGAAAAAGCACACCCTGATGTCTTCAACATCATGCTTCAGATTCTGGATGATGGACGATTAACCGATAGTCGTGGAAGAAGTGTTGACTTCAAAAACACGATTATTATCATGACCTCCAACGTCGGTGCCAGAGGGATTGAAAATCCAAATCCTCTTGGATTTGCCTCTGCGGACAAAAGCGATGAAGCACGTTACAAACGCATGAAGGAAATGGTCTCGGAAGAGCTGAAACGTATGTTCCGCCCAGAGTTCTTAAACCGTTTAGACGATACCATCATCTTCCATCAACTGACGAAGGAAGAAGTCCGTAAAATCGTCGATATCATGGTGGTGGAGTTAACCGACCGTGTACGGGAACACCACATGGACTTGTTCATTGAGGATACGGCGAAAGACCTTCTTGCAAAAGACGGCTATACGCCTGCCTACGGTGCCCGTCCCTTACGTCGTACCATCCAAAGGATGCTTGAAGATGAAATCTCTGAGCGTATGCTTTTAGGTGAGTTTAAAGCAGGACATAAAATTACTGCCAAGCTCAACGAAGCAGAAGATGCCATTACCTTCGTCACAGAAGAAGTTCCCATTGAGTCTATTCCTACACCTCGGAATAAAACCAAGGGTGCGGGGTCTACCACGTTACCTACAGGCGGAGGGCATTCTATCGGACAACCTTTGCCCTCTCGTCGCCATGGTAGTGGTGGCGGTCATTCTTCAGGAGGTGGGGGTGCAGCCTTAGAAGCCTAAACCTTCCCTCTGTTAAAAGCCACGAAAAAGCCCTCTCTCAGCTTTGAGAGAGGGCTTTTTTTATCACGAACTCACAAGCGTGAAGCTCAGGAAGCCATTATCGGTTCACGGGACAAGACGTAGACTCGTGCGTTTTAGTCGAACCATTTCGACGATTTTCAGACACAATGGCACTTAAACTATTCACTGTAAGACCTGGATTATTCCGTTGCACATACCCCGCAGCCTCACGTACCGTGTTACATACCTGAGTTTTGTTCTTCTTTAAGTAAGTTTGAGCAGCTTTAGGCGTTTTAAAGGAAGGAATCCCATAACCTTCTAACTCAAGAGGAATAGAACCATTCAACTGTCCTTCTATGACGGTCTCCCCTGGTTTACCATGAGCCAATCGTTGAGGCACTTGAGGAGAGACTAACCGTTTTGAGGAAGCAGAATGTGCAGTAAAAGACAACGATGGTAAACCTGTAAAAATCATAGCGTAAAGTTTCTCCTGTAAATCGTAACAACCATGGTCATTTTAAACATCGATTTGCCCTTTGTGTTCCTCTTGTCCCTTTGGTTAAGAGGAACACAAAGGGGCAAACTACTTTCACGCCTTAAGCATATCGTCTTTCCAAAGCACCTGATGATTCAAAATATCCTCATTCACTTCTCCTTCGGAAGAAGCCACAAGGGTTGCAACAGTGACACCACCTGCAACATTCACCATGGTTCGGAACATATCCAGCAAGCGGTCAATAGGCCATAACAAAACCACGGCACTTGCCAGTTGGGCATAAGACCCTCCCAAACTCTTGGTGATAATGGCAAGGGTCACCAATCCTGCACTGGGTACACCAGGAGCAGCGATAGAAGCCACCACAGAGAGTACCGTGATAAGTATCGCTTCGTACAGCCCCACCGATAATCCCATTGCTTGGGCTAAAAAGACCGTCGCAATCACTTCAAACATCGCTGTGGCTAACTTCATATTTGCCCCCATCGGGAGAACAAACGTTGCCATTTTATGGCTTAAGCCCGTTCGCTGTTCAGCACAGGCCATGGTAATAGGAAGGGTTGCCCCATAGCTTGCTGTCCCAAAGCCTACCATCATCGCCTCTGAAATAGACTGATAAAACTTCACGGGCGATACCTTGGCACCATAAAACAGTACCATCGGTAAGACGACGAATAAAAGAACCGCCAAGCCTCCTAACACCGTTAAGGCAAAAGGCACTAAATGGCTAAACACTTGCACCCCAAGCCTTGCAACACTTGAAAAAGCCAGAGAGAATACCCCAATCACTGAGAACATCATCACCCAATGCGTCATTTTCATGGTAGCCATATACAAGCTTTCAAAGAACTGAACCACAGGTTTTCCTGCTTCCCCAATACGATTACACGCAACCCCTAACACCAAGGTAAAGAGAAGAATAGGAAGCATATCCATCGTACTGAGGGCTTGAATAGGGTTGTCAGGAATCAAGTGGATGAGCAAGTCTTTCAACGAGGTTGCTTGTCCTAACTGAACACCTGCCGTTTGCATGGTGGAATGGGTATTCGCCAACAGTTGCTGCATATCAGCCTGTAGACTTAACCCAGGCTTAAATAAACTGACCAAAAAGAGTCCTACCACGCTCCCAAGTATCATGAGGGTTAAAAACCAAGTAAACGTTTTCCCTCCAATACGGTTTAAGTCTTCTTCATTTTTAATGGCACCTAAGCCCACAATCAATGAACTTACCACCATAGGAATCACTAACATCATCACCATACGAATGAACAGCTGTCCCAAAACGTCAAAGACACCCACTGCAGGCATCAACCAACTTACTTGAGGGGCAATAATACCCAACAAGGCTCCTGCCAAAATCGCAATGAGTACATTAATGTGACGACGAGTCCCCAGACCCAAACCCACCATCAAAAGCCATAAAAACCTCATCATACTACCCATGAGCATTCAGACCCCTTTTCATAGTTCTATCAACCATACATGACATCCTTCCAGTATACCCTTCGGAGAAACGCTAAGCGTTTTACGTCCTCATAAAAAGACAGTACACCCAAGGTTACTTAATCCAATAAAAACAATATACTGTAGGAAGTTGCCCACAGTGTGTGCTTCACCCTTAAAACGTACTAAACCCAGTCTCTTTTATGTCTCTTCTACGGGGGACATGCTCTGAACCATTCACTCAGAGAAGCCTATGATTCTTATCATACACGTTTTTTCATGAGACACCATGATGTAACAATTTTTAAAGCCAACTGTTACAATCGAAAGCTCAAACATACAAAACGCCTTTCTCTCGTCTTCAGAGAAAGGCGTATGATGGTTAAAAAAAGCTCAAAGACTATTTTTGATGAGAACGCAATAAATGAGGGAGATCCAAAATTTTACGCGCTGCTTCTTGAATAGAGGTCGCTGAAGGAGGCATTTGGTTCTGGCTGGCGGGTTCTCCGAAGTTAGGCGGTGTGGGTAACTGGTACTGCCCCTGAGGAGAAGCAGCCGTCATAGAACCTTGCTGAAAGAGTCCTGCTTGAGGGGAATGTGTCGCTTGGTTAGCTTGCCCTTGAGGAAAAGACATGCCTAACAAACCATTACCGCCTGCTTGAGCCATGGCAGGTACACCTTCAGAAGAAGGCATGACCATTGAAGAAGGAATGGCGGAAGTTAACGCCGCATCAATTTGGGAAGTCCCCATATGTTGGCGGTAGCCATCCATCACATCAGCTTGATACACAGCCCCCTGACCACCACGCATGTCAAACCCTGTTGCAATGACCGTAATCTTAATTTCACCCTGCATTCTATCATCAATGACAGAACCAAAAATAATGTTTGCATCTTTATCAACGGCTTGATACACAATTTCAGCGGCTTCATTCACTTCATGAAGGGTAAGGTCTGAGCCACCTGTCACGTTGAAAATGACACCACTGGCACCTTCAATCGAAGTTTCAAGCAAGGGAGAATTGACGGCCATCATCGCAGCTTCAATCGCACGTCCTTCACCGCTACCGTGTCCAATACCCATAATGGCAGAACCAGACTGGCTCATCACGGCCTTTACATCGGCAAAGTCAACGTTAATCAGCCCAGGCACCGTAATAATATCAGAAATACCTTGAACCCCACGGAATAAAATATCGTCTGCTAAACGGAAAGCTTCTTTCATAGAAGTACGCCGCTCAACCACTTGCAACAATTTATCGTTAGGAATCACAATCAAGGTATCAACGGCCTCGCGGAGTGCTTCAAGCCCATGATTTGCCTGTTGTTGACGACGACGACCTTCAAACATAAAGGGTTTGGTTACAACGGCAACGGTTAAAGCCCCAAGGTCACGGGCAATTCCAGCCACAACCGCAGCAGCACCCGTTCCAGTACCGCCACCCATACCCGCAGTAATAAAGACCATATCAGCATCTTCAAGGGCAACCATAATATCATCACGGCTTTCTTCTGCCGCTTTTTGCCCAATAGCAGGGTTTCCACCCGCTCCTAAACCACGAGTGATTTTATTCCCTAATTGAATACGATTTTCAGTACGTCCTGCCTCAAGCACTTGTGCATCTGTGTTCATGAGCCAAAACTCTACGCCTGTCATGCCGTCTGCAATCATGCGGTTCACGGCATTTCCACCAGCACCACCAACCCCAATGACCTTAATCGTCGCCTTAGGATTTGAAATAGGAAGACTCATCGTTGCGAACATATCGTGAGGTTGCCCCTCAGAAAAATGTGTCATGGACTCCATAGTGGGAAATGCCTATCTTAAAATATCACGTTGAAAGGATGACTGAATAAAAAACGTACACACAGCAATGTTACACAGATAATGCCACAGGAAAAAGATACCATAAAGAAAAGATCTTTCTTATCATTGTGCCTGATTCCTAGGTAGAGGGCAAATCATTTCACCTTCCTGAAGCTTTCATGTAACAACTCGTTAACAAAGTAAAGACCTTTAAGGTGTTATCCGTACCAGTGTGTGAGGCAAAAGTTCATGATGTAAAGAAAAGTGTTAGTACTATCATAAACCAAAGTTTACAAAAAGTAACAACCTATCAATACAAAAGCTTGGCTCGTTTCATCAAGGAAAACATTGCCAAGCTTTTCAATTAAAAAGAGAAGCCGTAAAGCTCGGTTACACCAGAAGTTTCAAGTCACACTGACGAATGAAAGAAGAACGAATCCATGTTTGAATCGTGGCAAGGGTTGCGTGTCCCGCAAGGTAATGTCCTTGATGACTGAGTTTTTCAACACCGCTGTCTGTTAATAAAGCTTTTAAAGGCTCAATATCTTGAGGAGAGCGTGCCTCAAGGGTGAACAATACAGGTACTTCCTGAATGCGTTGTAAGTCTGACTTCATTGACTGGAACACATCCCATCCCTTACGGGTAAACTTTGAGGTAGATCCTTGTAGAACATCTACAGAAAACGGAGGGGGGGTAACTTCAGCAGGTTTTACAGCAGGTGCTTTGGTTTCAGGGGTCGTTGCTTCAGACGCTTGAGTCATGGGGAAACTTTATCCTACACATTGAAGGGTGGGTATAAGACTAAAAAACGAACAAAGAAAAAACTCTTGAAGTACACAAAAAAGGGCTATCCTTAAGTAGTGAAGGTTCAAGAGTTCTTTCCTAAGATAGATTCAGGCAAACAGAGAAAGGAGAACATTCTTTCTGAAGCGTGCTTTAAAAGACAGTAGAGACTAAAAAGAGGTTAGCTTTTCACTTCTTTGTATTCTACTTTACGACGAAGAAGGGGGTCATACTTCGCCAACACTAAGCGCTCACGATGTTTTTTCGTGTTTTTTGTGGTGTGGTACATATGACCACTTTCACTGCTTTTTAATTTGATTTTTTGTTGTCCTTGCTTCTTAGCCATGATGAAGGAAGCACCTTTCAAACCATTGGGTTATTAAATGACAGAGTATAAAAGAGAAAATGACATAAAACATGTGTCATTTCACGTCGATACAGCACAGGCTCACGAGCGTTAATTGAATCACTCAAAGGAGGAAGTAAACGCTTCACAGATACCATACAGCAACCTATGAACCACTGACATGACTTCGCACCATACCTCACACAAGTGAAGTGACTATGCTCACTATAAGCCAAACCTAAATGAGCTTCAAGCCATGGTGAGACAAAAGCCTAGAAATCCTTTTAACAGAGGATGCAACGCCTCATACGCTTTACACTCTTTTCTATACACCTCTTTCTATAACGGCACTCCTACGCTATGCTAACAAATGATTCTAGTATGATGATGCAACACAAGGAAAACCCTCTACACGCCACATGGTATTACCCCATTTCACAGCACTTGCTTGGCAGGAAGCATTTCGGGCTACCCTCAAAGCCCTTGAGCATGCCAACCCCTTACTATCTTTCTCAGAACAGACGGCACGTGCCACCATGCTATGGGAAGATGGCTTAGGCATTACGCCCTCTCAACGACTGCTTACCCCCGAAAAGGTTCTTTCCCTCGAACAAGCAACTCAACTTGCTCAATGGCTTGAAACCTATCATGCAACCCATTGCCCTATACAATATCTCACAGGAAAAGCTTGGTTTTGCGGACGTGCATTTCATGTCACCCCTGAAGTCCTCATTCCTCGTAATGATACAGAATGGCTTGTACATTACGCACAACAGAGCATCGACACACCACACGCCGTAGCACAAGAAGACAAACTCACGTTTGTAGACATGGGGTGTGGGTCAGGCTGCATCACGCTCACCTTGGCGCACAACAACCCGACATGGCAAGGCGTAGGTGTAGACATTTCAAAGGAAGCCCTCACCGTGGCTCGTCATAACGAAAGGTTGTACCCTTGTAGGCCGCCTATTCAATGGCAACTGTGCGATGCACTTACCCTCACCCCTTCTATGTTCGTCACACCTGTGGGATTGGTGGTAAGTAACCCCCCTTATATTGCCCCATGGGAAGTGCCACAACTCACCCAAGAAGTGTATACCCATGAACCTCATACCGCACTATTTCTACCAGAACATTACACAAGTGACCGCTGGTATGGTGCATTGGCACACAAGGCATGGCAACTGTTAGCCCACGAGGGCTGGTGCTGGTTTGAGGTAGGCACACATCAAGCCCCCAGTGTACAACGTATCATGCAAGCCCAAGGCTTTACACACGTAAAAGCCCGTCCCGACGGAGAGGGTACTTTGAGGTTTGTTGGAGGGTGTAAGCCCTAAGCCCTTCAAGCCTATTCTTCTTGTCGATTTTGAGAGCTTGCAAGTAAACGCATCACATAATAGGCTAGCTCCATCAGAGAGTACAAAGCCGCTGCCATATAAGTGAGTGCTGCCGCAATAAGCACTTTTTTAGCCCCTGAGACTTCCGTACTGGTTAAGTAGTATTTCGTCTCTAACACCTTAATGGCACGACTACTTGCATCTATTTCAACAGGAAGGGTTACAAGATGAAACAACGTACTTCCTCCGTAGAATATCACCCCGAGCCATGCCACAAGGTTCCCCAGAACCTTCATCCCAGAGGCAGCCATCAACAAAAAGCCCCCCATAATTAACCAAGGACCTGCCATACTCGTAATACTCACGACAGGAAACAAGGCACCTCGAGCCACCACAGGAAAATACCCTCGGGCATGTTGAATCGCATGCCCCACCTCATGGGCTGCAATGGCAATCGCACTCACAGAGGCACCATGGTAATTGTCTGCAGAAAGCCTGACCGTCCGTGCAGAAGGGTCATAGTGGTCACTCAAAAAGCCATGACTCTCTTCTACCTTGACATCATAAATACCGTTTTCTCGTAAAATACTCGTGGCAACTTCAGCCCCTGTTTGCTGGCGCTGGGTACGCAACCCATGAAACTGGCTCACCGTCCGTTGAACCCACCACTGAGGAGCAAGCGTTAGTACCAACCCTGCCAATAAAAGACCCACTTGAAATAAATCAATGCCTCCAAATCCACCCAATCCCATGACCATAAAACCTCTGGCTCCTTTTTAACCGAAATACACATGACACGCCTAAAACACAAAAGCCACAACCCACATTTTGTAAAGCTTTACCACTCTAGCATAGGTTTCAAATCCTATCATACGCTTATTAAGAGAGTTTTAACAATTGAATAACGTATCAAGAACAAAACGATTGAATCAATCACGCTATACGAGAGACCACAGCAGGAGGTTTCTAACCTACGCTGAGTAGAAAAAGCACATACCATCCCTACACGGGTGCCATGGAAGTGCATGCAGAAGCTGTATCTCACTTAAGGAAAAGAGATTACTCAACACGCTTCATTGTAGTATCATTAAAGCATGTTTTAGCCAACGCATGATACCTGATACGTTGCTCAACCCTGTGTTTCATCTAACTTCCTAAGTGAAGGTTTCTCTCTTTTTATGATGTTTTCTCAAAACACTACCCCTCCTTCAGTAGACTTACCTTACGCTAACCCTGATTTACTTGAAAAGTTTTCGCAATCAGAAGGTCAGTTTTTTGGCTTACAAACGGCAGAAATACCCATCGAAGTTAGAAGCCCTCACGCCACAACCACACCTACCGCACCCAAAAAGAAACAAGGAACGTATGAACTCATTCAAACCCCTGAGTTCCGTCAGTGGCCTGCTTGCATTGACCCTCAAACCGCCCAAGTGGTTGTGCCTTCTAGCACCTCTCCCAGCACATGGACACTCCAAGTAAGTGCTTCCTCTCAAAAGCAGGGGCATCCACACCATACGGCAGCACAAACCGTAGCCGACTTGCATCAACTCCCTATGGCACAACAGCTACGACGTGTGGTCTCTCGGCATGGGTGGTCTTACAAAGCACGTTGGGTAGGCGTACCCTTTAAAACCTGGATTGAACACCTCCCTCAACCCTTGAAAGATGCCGTGAAGGTCAGTAAATGGGTTGAGCAAAAAACGGCATCAGGGGTCAGCCTATGGCTGAATCTTAAACCCCTCATGGAGGGAGAGCCTCTTTTAATGTACGGCGAAAGTGACCAGTCTTTAACTCCTTGGCACGGAGGACCTTTACGTTTAGGGGTCTTTCATCGCTACATCGAAATGGGCCTTCCTCAGCTCACCCATTTGCATTTTACGGATGTCTTGCCTGAAGCACTCCAAGCCCATGGGCCTTCCCCCGAGCAGGAATTAGCCCAGTGGGGCTTTGTGATTGGGAAATATTATGCCTATGACCTCAAAAACTTTAAGCCTGTCGAACGTCCTAGAGAAGTAACTGCCTATTAGGCAGTGCTTGTGTCAGTAACCGCATAACGTTTCCCCCTCCACGACGCACCCCTCATGATGCCCTCTCACCAACCCACCACCCCCTCAACACATGGCAAACTGGTTGTGGCTCATACGTCAACGCACACAGAAACCACACCACACCTCTCCTCAGAAAAAACATTCAAGTGGATTTCAGAAGTGCTATCTCCCCCTAGAGAGGATAGCTCTCTGAAAGATAACACCCTAAAAATGGACGTGATAGGCTGTAGCATTTGCGGCTCTGACTTGGAAAAGCTTCGCTACCGTG
This sequence comes from Vampirovibrionales bacterium, assembly GCA_046080605.1. Lineage (GTDB taxonomy): Bacteria > Cyanobacteriota > Vampirovibrionia > Vampirovibrionales > JAJTHC01 > JBJTUH01. The sequence continues at coordinate 1,458 of JBJTUH010000128.1, read as the reverse complement.
AATGCCCAGAAGGTACGGTACTTGGACATGAACTTGTGGTAAAGTCCTCCACCCCACTCACGGTTAGAAACATCACCTATCCCGCAGGGCAGCACTTCGCTATGGCACATCACGTACCCTGTGGCGTATGCCATCAGTGCCTTTCAGGGGCCGAAAGTATGTGCCATAGCTTCAAAAAAAGTAACGTATACCCTGGGGGCTTTGCCTCCTCTGTGTGGGTTTCTCAAGCGCACTTAGACCATGTCATGTTCGCAGTGCCAGAAGGATTTCCTGAGGCTTGGGCTTCATGTGTTGAGCCTCTAGGATGTGTTGTGAGGGGGGTTCAACGTGGCATGGCACTTTTACCCACTGGCATGCCTCAGAACATCCATCAAGGGTTAGGACATAAGCCCGTTGCCTTGGTGATAGGATTAGGATTTATCGGGTTACTGGCATGTCAAGTCTACCAAGCGTATGGCTTTGATGTGGTTGCAGTGGAACCCCTCGCTTCACGACGAGCCTTGGTAGAAGCCTCTGGATGGGTCGTCAAAGCATATGCACCCGAGGCACTTGAGACATTACCCGCATGGTTACACACACAAGGCTATTTTTCGGCAGTGGATCAAGCCTTTTTCACAGTCATGCGAGAGAGCGTATGGCAAAGTGTGTTGCCCGTATTGAAACAAGGGGCAACAGGTATTGTCTTTGCCTCCGCCTTGGGCGACACACAAACGGAAGGATTCATAGACCCTTCTGTCTTATATTTTAGAGAAATTAGCTTAATCAGTACCTACTCACCTTCTTTAGCCTCATTAGAAGAGGCTGCCCACCTTTTATGGTCGGGAAAAGTGACACTCAAGGGGATTTTAACCCATGAACTTCCTATGCAAGAAGGTGCCAAGGGTCTTGCCCTTTATACAGCGCATGAAGCCATCAAGGTATTTTTAAAGGTAGACCCCTCAATACACCTTACTCACGAGGAACATAGGCACGGTATAAACTAGAGAAAGAGCCTATATTTTTGGAGTCTGGGTCATTTGGATGATAAAAGCCTGCAATATCAGGTAGAATAATCTGAGTACCCTCTTTGAGAGTGTTATTTAATAATGTTGGGTATGATATTCCACGCTTCTAATACTGAGTCTACACTATGCACCAAATGTTGTAATAGCTTCATTGTCGCTATCACCATCTCTTTACATCTCGAAAATGCTATCGTTTTACGATTAAATCGTGCGACACAATGCCTCATTTGAGCATTATGTCTCTCTATTGTATGCGTTTCCTTCTTTGTCTGCACTAACCTATTCCAAGGAAACACTGACTTAAATCCCTACACCTATCTGTATAAATACATCCTATCTTTAAATGACCTCGCTTCTCATATAATCGATTCACTGTTTCAATAGTGCGTTCACACACACTCAAAGGCAAGCAACTCTCCATTTGACCTATCAATTGCTTTGAATATCCAGAACT
>JBJTUH010000127.1:0-13644 GCA_046080605.1 Vampirovibrionales bacterium | reverse complement strand
CAGCCTCAAGTTTATGATAACCATTGGGTAGATACGTTTGACACCCTAGTACCTTCTTCATGTTATTGTGAATACAGTTAAGCCATACCTCTCATGGCATTCATGCTAAAGAAAACGTCTCTATTACATACACCCTTCAAGCCTTTTCACTGTTACCAAAAGAAACGCTTCGCATGACAACACCCCTTCCTCTTGAAGAAGCCCTAGCACAAGCCCACCTCTCGCTACGTACGGGAAACTTGGTTGCCATGCCTACTGAAACTGTCTATGGTTTGGCAGGCGACATAACACAAGTAGAGGCAATCAAAAAAATCTTTACCCTCAAGGAACGCCCCTCACATCATCCTTTGATTGTCCACGTTTCAAACCTTGAAACCTTTTGGACATGTGTGGATCGTGCTGCCATCAAAGCCTTTAAGCCTATCCTTGAGGCACTACTTCATGCCTTCAGTCCAGGCCCTCTTACATACGTGCTTCCAAAATCAGGAACTGTCGCTGACATTGTCACAGGAGGACAAGCAACGGTAGGCATACGCATTCCAAGCCATCCCGTTGCACAAGCACTGTTGCAAAGTTACCCTAACCCTTTAGCAGCACCTTCCGCCAATAAGTTTGGGCATATTAGCCCACATTGTGCTAACCACGTTCAAGAAGAAGGGTTCCCCTCAGACACGGTCTATGTACTGGAAGAGACGTACGCCAGCAACGCTGAGACCTTACCCACGCATCACACCCTTGAATCAACGATTATCGGATTTACGCCTGACACCTCAAGCGTAACCATCCTACGTCCTGGCAGTATCACCCCACAGAGGTTACAACGTGTCTTGCATCCTTTGGGATGGCACGTAACATTCAAAGGGATTCCCCTCGATACTTCCTGTTTACAAGTCAACGTCGCACAGGAGGCAGACCTCACGCATGCGATACCGGGTCATGTAAAAAAACATTATGCTCCCAAAGCCCCTCTTTACCGTTATAATTCTGCGGCTTCCCTCGTTGAAGGAGTCACTCAGTACGCTTCTTCAGCCTCTGAGGCTTACAGTATTGCCCTCATCGCCACACCTGCCATGGCACATTCAGTCAAGGAAGCCCTCGATAGCACCCCTCTTTTTGAACAAGTGGTGTGTACGTACTTCACGATTGAAGATAGCCCTATGGTATGGGAAACGATGCTTTATAGCACGCTTCATGCCCTCAATGCCCATACCATCACTCAAAACAGCCTAGGGAGTCAGGTATTACAGTGCGTCATACCACCCTATATCACCCTGAATACCACCAAGACCAAAGACACTATCGACCTTGCTTGGCTTGCATTATGGGATAGGCTAGAGCGGGCAAGTGTACCAACAGCAACGTTTATCACACCTTAAAACGACTGTGTGGTACACGCCAAGGTATTCGTACGATACACTTGCCATTCACAACGATGCAGCAGTGCTTGTTGCGGGTTCCACTGCAACCATACACGTTGAGAAGGTCTTAAAGAAGGCTTCAAGACCAAAGGCTCATGAGGTGTCAGCATTACCCACGGGATAGAGCGGTACTTATCAGGCCACCGTGTCAGCCCAAACACCCGCTTGAATAGCCAAGGATACTGCTCTGCAGAAAGATGACCATGCCAGGGGGGTAATATCAAAAAGACCGTATCAGGCAAACTAGAGAAATAAAGGCCTTTCTCCTGACTTGAATGCACCGCAGTGTACGTTAAAACAAGTGGAAGTAAACGATAACGTTGATAGGTTCCCTGCGGATACTGAAACACCAGTGCTTGATGGGGGTTCAATGTCACTTGCCCCAGTGCCGAAAGGGCATAAAAACCTAACATTAGACCTACAACGGTATGCCAAAGCCACGAAGGACGATAACGTAATAGGGTAGGCAAGTCGTGTCGATACGTGAAAGCACTGGGGACAAACCAAGGGGTCTGTAACACCCGCTTCTGAGCCATAACCCACCACTCCTTCCATTGCGTCACCCCATAAAGCCCTACATACCATACAGCCCACTGAACACTATTGAAAGGTTGCATCCATTGCACATGAGGTATAACACTGGCAAGTGCCGAGGGTAGGGTTTGAACCATCCATGTTAACCCTGCAACACTCATCCCCAAACACTTGACCCATAGCGTAAGCCAAGGGGTACTGAAAAGCTTGAGGTCATGGAACACGTGATGCCATACCTCCTGACATCCCAACCCAGACGCTAACGCCTCTCCAAACCAACATAATCCGTAAGCACACGCTCCAAACAAGGTATACCCCCAACTTGCCAGTGTAAGCACACTAATCAAGGGTGCACCAAGCCAGTTAAGGGGTAAGCTTGCCCAATGAAACTGCTGAAAGACTCCTAATAGCAAAGGAAATACCGCAAGTTGAGCTGCCACCGTCGGCAAGAGCAACCAACGTTGCCATTTTGGAAGATAAGGTTCTGTCAGTCGCCATAGGACAGGAAGAAGCGTCACAATACCCCATGTTGCCAAAACGGAAAGCTGAAAGCCAACATGAAGCCATAGCTTAGGGGTGAGTAAACTTAACATCGCCACCACTGCATAAAAGACTCTCGCCACTGAGGGAACGCCCCACCCTAAACGACGATACAGCCAAAAACACCCTAGTAAGGTCGCTAACATGCTACCCGCACGAATCATAGAGACAGGCCAAGCCGTCAGGGTGCCAAATACCACAATACCAAACCACCCTATCCATACAAGCCATCCTGTAGAAACCCCCAAGAAGCGTAAAAGCAATAAACTCCCCCCAACCGCCACCGTAAGATTATAGCCACTAGCAGCAAGCCAATGACTCACGCCCGCTTTTTGATACGCCTGCGTCAGCCACCAAGGTAAGCCCGCTCCTTTATCACCCAAGACTAATGCTTGTAAAAAACGTTGTTGCCATTCAGGCATCCCGTGTGCAGACAGTGCCTGATAGTGCCTCTCAATCGCCAAACGTAGGGCTTGAACCTTTTGTGCCATTATAGCTGAGACCTCACGCCAAAAAGAGGCGATACGCAAAAAAGGTTCTTCTTTTCCTCCAGTATGCAAGGAGTGCTGTTGGGTGAACCCTTGAATGTGAACAGGCTTCCAACGTACCAAACTTTGAACACTCCCTCCACGCAATAACGCCTGCACTCTAGGAGAAAACGTACCATACGCAGGGGAAGGGGCATGAGGTAATGGCAGAAAGGTTGCCATTCCGTACGGAGATTGCTTTAAACAGGGTAATGCGACACGAGGCACCCACGCTTTCACCTGAGCATAAGCCTTTTCGGAGGACCTGGTAGAAAGAGGCGTAAGGGTGACTAATACCCCTTTACTGCTTTGTCGAAAAGACAGCCCCGCTGAAAGAGGTGCTACATGGCATGTGAGACATGACATGCCCTCCATAAAGAGTCCTCGAACCATCGGAAGCGTGTCATCGTCCGTTACATCCACACGATACATCGTCTTCAGAGAAAAAGGCTTCTCATTAAGCGAAGGTCTCTGAAGTAAAACAGCCTGACTTGGAGCATCTAACCCTCTCACATACCCCCACCAACCACCATACACCCCCGCAAGCAGTAACCATACCATGGTCATGCCATACACCACATAAGGGTAGCGATACCTTACACCCAAACATAACAAAAGGGCGACCACTAGCCCTACAAGTAAAAAGAAAGGCACCCACCAAGGTATGAAGGGTAAATGACCACACTCTATGAGGTAGCCTGTCACCATCAGTACCCCAAGTGTGGGGAGTAATAGAAAGAAAGTGCGTAAAAACGGGCGATATTTCCACGTTTTCACACAAAAGCCTATGTTCATGAAGCGTACAACATTTCAGAAGCGTAAAGCTTAACACCGTGTAAAAGCACACTAAAAACCATACAAAAAAGTAGTTTCTAGTAAAACACGAATATTTAAAGCAAGGCAAATGTTAGAGTTTAAGATACAGCATAGGTGAAGTCATAAAGCTCGTGTAGCCCCACTGAGTTCCGATAGCGTACACCGTCACGAATGAGAAAACCCACTAACGCTGAGGCATTTTAAAGCCTTGGTCAAGGAGGTCATGCAAGTGAAGAAGTCCTAACACTTTTTTAGGAGCTTGTGCATCCAAGACTGGCAGTGCAGTAATTTTTTTATCGTGCATCAGTTGCAGTGCATCAATCGCCATCGTATCAGAGGTAATGGTTTTAGGGTGATAGGTCATGACTTGTGCTACCGTCAGTCCTCTGGTTTCATTTGCCGAGGAAGCCGCTTGCCGTGTTAAAGCACGTCGGACATCTCCATCAGAAAGAATCCCTACAAGCTCCTCTTTGGCATCCAGTACCAAAGCATGTCCCAACTGATGTGCTGTCATTTCAAGCAGAGCCGTTAAAAAGCTATCGGTTTCACGAATAAGAGGCATCCCCACATCAGCATCCTCGGTACGAATGCTTCTGGCTTGTCTTAAAATATCACCTACTCGGCATAATAACCTTTTCCCTAGAGAACCCGCAGGATGAAACACGGCAAAAGACTCTTTGGTGAAGGCTCGTTGCTGCATCAGGCATAATGCCAAGGCATCTCCTAATGCTAAAGTTGCTGTGGTAGATGCAGTAGGTGCAAGATTCAACGGACAAGCTTCTTGTGCAATTTGAAGCGACAAGGCAACTTGAGCATGCTGTGCCAAGGTGTTCTGTAAGGTATTGGTAATACTAATAATAGGGACTTGCAATAAGCGTAAAGTGGGTAATAAGCTAAGAATCTCGGTGGTTTCACCACTATTAGAAAGCAACATCACCACATCTTTAGGCGTTACCATGCCTAAATCGCCATGAACGCCCTCTGCAGGATGAATAAAAAAGGAGGGGGTTCCTGTAGACGCAAATGTTGCTGCAAGTTTTCTACCAACATGCCCTGATTTTCCCATACCTGAAATAATCAAGCGTCCCTCTTCAGCAGACAAAATCAGACGTACTGCACGAATCACGCTCTCAGGTTCCAAGGTGTTCTGGAGGGTTTCTAGTGCTTGGGTTTCAAGCTTGAGAACCTCTTGCACTTGATGCCAAATAAGCAATGAGGTATCTTGTGGTGTTGTCACGGTGTCACGCATGGATTCAGACATAACGCCACCTAACGTTGAAGAATAAGAAGCTGAAGAAACAACTGCCGACATAAACTTAGCTTACCACACGATTGTTGAAAACCATACCTTGCAGAACACATTCCTAAAATACACCCTATTAAACACTCATTAAGCGTTAATAAGTGGAGGTTCATTGAACCGATACAACCCAGTATACCATGAGACAAAAAGAGGGCAAATGCCTAAGGGTGACATTCAACCCTCTTTCTATACCATCCAAACGAAAACTAAGCTTTTGCCACTAGCACATTTCCTTGAAGCTCTAGGCTATGGCGTTCTGCCTCAAACGCCTTGCGTGCTTCAGGGGTTACCGCAATAGAAGGCACGGAAGCAGGATGCGTTTTTGTACCGTCTGAGACAGGCTTTTCTAGATGAACCATCAGGCTTCCAATGTGCTTGAAAGGATTGCTTTTAGGTAATGTATCCAAATACGCATGATGGTGCTTTAAGGTATGATGATACGCAGAAAGATTACCGACATCGCTCCAAGTCCCTTCCGCTACATGCGTATATAACGGCACACCTTGCTTAATTAGAAGCGGGAAGACATCATGACCAAAGTCAACAGGAGCATCTTGCTTGGCTTGGGCTTGGTGTAAGTGATCGCTCACGCGCTGGAACACTTCTGGTTCTAAAACATAAATGCCTGTATTCACTAAACGATGAGGGGGCTTAGTGGGGTCTTCATGGTTCAAAACCGAGACATCCTTGGGCTTTTCAATAAATTGCTGAATCAGTCCTGACTCATTCGGGTGGCTCGATTTAATACATCCAAAGTTAGGTAAAATACTCGCATCATCGGTTTGTAATGCGACAATGGTTGCCAAGGCGCCATGGTCTTTCTTAGCCTGTTGGTGTGCCTTTAACACTGCCTGAAAATCAATGTCCTTAATCACAGCATCTCCTTGAACCACAATCATAGGGCGTGCTTGCAAGGTTTTCTGAAGCACTTCCCGAGAAGCTTGTACCTCAGGCGTGCTTGCATGAGTGTCTAAGGAACTTAAAGGATAATGCACTCTATGCTTAGGCTGCATGAGTCCTAATAATGAGCCAGCCGTACCAATGGCTTGGGTTTCATGCAAATAAAACGCATGCAACGCTTGCGAAGAAGCCTCTTCAGGTGCAAGCTTATGCTGTGCTTCTTGAAACGTCTTCATGGAAGCGTGCAGACCTTTTAGCGTCTCTTCAGGCTTATAATGCACGGCTGTAATAAAGTTTCTAGCACCTTGTTGATACAGCTGTGCCATCACGGTGCCAGGAATTGTAAGCCCAGGTTGTAAAGGAGCTGCTGTTTTACTTGAGATACGATCCGTGAAAGGGTAAAACCGAGAAGAGAACCCACCCGCAAGTAAAAAAACATTCGCATCTAAGGGTTTCGCAGAAGCGGTATGAGCTTCTTTGGTGGCCAAAATCCCTTCAGTATGTCCGACTTTTTGGCGGGCAACCCCCTCTAAACGGTAGGTTGAACTTGCCTGAGGCGACTCAAGTAAAGAGACACTTGCCCCGTGAGAAAACTTCACCTTAGACCCTGGTAACAAAAAGTAGTGCGTGCCTTGATGAGTATCAGACTCAAACGTGCCATAAAGGGTTTCGCCTCCTTTAGGGACAACGAAACGAAAGCTTTTTGGCAAGTGCTTCCCTTGCGTCATTTCACCTACAGGCTTTAATCCTTCAGGGGTATGCTTGTGTACCACAAGCTTATCTGCTTCTTTTTTAAAAACCCATTTTTTCATATCCTCTGGTTTAAACGCTGAAGCCAAGGTTTCAAGAGGCACAGCACCTTTGGGTTCATAGACCGCCCGTGAAAAAGTATCATCACCAAAGCGTAACGCAGTGGCAGAAGCTTGCTGACGTGATACAAGTGAAGCCTGCAAAGGCTTAGGCATCAAAAGAGTGTGAAGGTTTAAACCCGCCATGGCATTCGTGGTAGATAGTATCATAAGAAGAAGATTTCTAAATTATTTTCTGTAAAGTCTGTAAAAACGACGCACATTCATGACAACTAAGTGCAACCCTATGACAAGGTAGCCCTAAAGCATCATGTAAAAGACCTCTCAAAGAACGCATGAGGTTCTTGCACTAAGCATAAAAAACACCCTACGACCTAAACGTTTAAACAGTGGTTTAATAACACAATGATTTTACTCATAACGCTTTTCTTTGAAAATAAGACCCATAGTATAAAGCTATAAATAACATGCTGAAAGATCAACATGTCAAACGTTTTGAAGACAAAGTGCATGTTTGACCTATACTTTAAATATTCAATCCATATGATACACTTAAAATAATGTTTTACCCCTTTTGCTTTAGATGAGGTCTTCCTTCCCACATGAATACCAGCGTCCTCCCTCCTATGAGCCAACCTATGTTGACACTCACTGATAAAAAACTTGATGGGAAAGCCACAGCCGCCCTTGTTCAACAAGCCTTAAAAGAAGAAATTTCTCAGCTTAAAGCACGCACAGGTAAAACGCCAGGGCTTCGAGTGATTCTTGTAGGCAACGACCCTGCAAGTCAAGTATATGTAAAAAAGAAAGCCGAAATGTCTCAAGCCCTCGGGCTAGATGGGGTTCTGATTACCCTGCCTGAAGAAACCTCCGAAGCAACCCTTTTGGCAAAACTGTCCGAGCTAAATCATGACCCTAACGTCCATGGTATTTTAGTGCAACTGCCCTTACCTAAAACAATGAATACGCATCACGTATTGAATGCCATTGCACCTGAAAAGGATGTTGATGGGTTTCATCCCATCAACATGGGACATCTCATGGCAGGCAATAACCCACCAGCACTTCCTTGTACGCCTGCAGGCATGATGGCAATGCTGGATGCTTACCAAGTCCCTCTCGCAGGAAAACATGCTGTGGTGATTGGACGTAGCACGATTGTAGGCAAACCAATGGCACACTTGTTACTCGGTAGACACTGTACGGTGACCATCGCTCATAGTAAAACCCAGAACCTTGCTGAAATCGTTCAACAAGCAGATATTGTCGTTGCCGCTGTAGGCGTACCTGAACTGATTACTGCCTCAATGCTCAAGCAGGGTGCTATTGTGCTTGATGTGGGTATCAATCGCCTTGAAACAGGAAAACTGGTCGGTGATGTGAGCAACGCCCCTGAGGTATGGGAGAAAGTCCGTGCCATGACCCCAGTGCCTGGTGGTGTAGGTCCTATGACCATTGCCATGTTGATGAAGAATACAGTATCCTTATTTAAAGCGTCTCTCGTACAATCATAACCATTCTCATCACCTCATCTATCCCATTACATAAAGGTTTTTTCTTGATGTCTACGAACACAGCATGCCCTCCCGCATCGTCTCATGGGGTTTATCCCCAAACCTTACTTGAAAGCTGTACTTGGCAGCACAAGCCTGACGGTGGGTTTTGCTTGCAAAATGGTACCGTCAAGCACCCTCAGACGGAAACACCTTTACTTGTGTTTGGACAAGAGGCAATGGCATGGTTTAGGCTCACAGAAGAAGAATCAAAGGCAATTATCAGAATACGATTTACGGCAAAGGGGATTCCTTTTCCTCACCGTGAAGAGGTTGCTTCAGAAAGCGACAAATTGCAAATTCGCTTCCAGCCCGAGACCCCACATGCACTCATGGCACATGTGGTGAACAAGGCACGTGAGGTGCTAGCCCAAGCAGGATACCTTCATGTACAATACCAAGCCCATGACACCAGTGCTTGTTGTGGCTTTGGATGTTTTGGATGTGTGGTTTATAAACATCATACCGCCTAGATAACACGTAGCACCTAACGTCCTTGTATTTTTTGATACCCCCTCTATCATGCCCTCATCATTAAGAAGCTTTTTATGATGTTATTACGTAATTTTCCAATACCTTCTTTCGTTGCTCATGCCTTTGGGATGCCTTCCTCTGCTAAAAAGGCTACACCAAAGCATCACGGACATCCTACCCCTACTGACATGCTTACTCGGAAGCACGCTCCGCTTGCAGCCCAAGAACATAGCACCCCTCAGGAAGGAAAGCCAACGGTTCATAAAGAAGTCGATACCACAGGAAAACACGTTGAAATTACCGTTCAAGGTGAAAAGCCTGTTGCAGGTTCTCAAGCAGAGGCTGACTTGGCGTTAACCATTGCAAAAGAACTTCTTGCACAAAACGATAGCGGTAGAAGTGCAACGTTTACCCCCAACGCCTAACACTTCAAACAGGAGTTCGTCTTGTGTTTCACCTTTCAAGCCTTATCCCCTCATTACCAGCTAAAAAATCCTCGCCTCACACGAAGCCTCATACAACGCATACACGGGTTCAAATACACTCAAGGCAACCAGCCGACACATTTACCCGAAGTGCGTTAATATTAGCAGCTAAACATCAGAAACCCCTCAATGAGGTTTTTGATGATAGTAAAGACGATACGTTACCTCCCTTCTGTGAGGAGGAAGGCTATGACCCAGAAATCCGAGGTGTCTATTTAGGGCCAGAAGATGCTAACCTGTACCATATTTATCATGATACACCTCAAGATAAACATCGCTCTTCTGAATCAGTACGAGACAGGGAAATAGAGGGTGAAAGGCTAGAAAGACTCCAACACGAGAGTAAATACCTCGATCTACCTGAGGTAAAAACTGAATACAATGGCTACTTTCCTACGATACCCGATGATGATGATGCGCTTGATAAAGAACTCTTACCGCCGTATGGTAAAGCCCATGACCGTAGAAAACTTCAAAACGCAACTCACCTCCTCTGGATGTTTTAATTACACTAGCCTCTTTAACCCTTCTTCCTGATAATCAGGTATGGTAACACCAAAGAGGCATGTCTTCACGAACGTTCATGGATTTACCCCTGTCCCCTCATTCTTTCTTTTACTCTTATTGTATCAAGCCTGCCAAGTGCTTGTTTGTCGGAGATTATCACATGACTATGACACCTTCCTCTTCTCTCTCCCGTTTACCCGCATTGTGCCGTTTACTTACATTCGGGTTGCTTGCCATCCTGTGTATGTTAGTGTGGGCAAGTATGTCTTTTGCGGACAATGCCACCGAAGATTCTGCTTTTCTTATCCTACCGTCAGGCGTTATTACCACTCAAGCTGTAAGCCAAACACCTGCCATGGCAGTGCAAGGGTATGTGTTGAATCAGCTTGCGGTGCATGGGATAACGCCTGAACAGTATATTTCCTTAGATGCACCGCTACAACGACAAGTCATGATGCCTGGACGTAGCATGGTATTAAGTCGGGAGCAAAGTCGCCAAATCGTTCCTAAACGTATTGCAGTCCCCTCAACCATTATGCAAACTTTAACTTTAGGCAACACGCTTGACACGCATGTCATTGAGAAATTTGGCGTAGGCATTCCCACCATGCAAAGCATGAAAAACCATGATGGCATGACACTTACCCCTATCTTGTTTGGAAATACCCTTGTCATGCTGAACCATGAAGGGCGTATTTTAGGGGTCACCTCACACATGTTTTAAGTGCTGTCATCGCACAAACCCCGTTTAGCCATTCATAACACTTCTTCCAAAAGCCCCTTTCGACCTCGGTTATAAAAAGGGGCTTTTGTGACGCTATACTCGACAGGGTTAAGCATTTAACTTTATACTAGAATAGTATCATCACGTAGACAAACACACAGCCTACTTGATGACACAAAGCCCTACAGTCACATTCTCTCACGTGAACCCTCCTCCATCGTCATGTCTTTTCTGGAACCCACCCCGCTTGAGCAAGCCATACGCCATGCCCTTGCCCTGCGTCGCCAAAGCCAACACGCTTTTTTTCAAAGTGCAACACTCACCTCTCAAAAACCGTTGCATCCCTCCCGTGTCGCTTTCGGCTCTGCACTATATTTTACACTTAAAACAAACGTGTTAAGGCTTCTGCGTGAAAAACTATGGGAACATCGTCATCTTTTTGCAGAGACCATTGCGGAGGAAATGCACAAGCCTGTGCATGATGTACTAGAGACCGATGTTCTCACGGCAATGAACGTATGCGATGGACTTGCGAGTCAATCTCTACAAAAGCATTTACACCCTTCACCCAAATGGTCATTAAAAATGCAACTCATGGGACGTATGACATGGGTACATCGTAGACCTTTAGGCATTGTAGGGGTCATCACCCCTTGGAACTACCCCTTGGCTACACCCATGAGTACGATAGGGTCAGCATGGCTTTGCGGAAACCAAGTCCTGTTTAAACCGAGCGAATACACCCCTAAAACCGCAGGGCTTCTTGTGAAGCTTTGGCATGAAGCACTGCAACAGTACGGGTTTTCACCCTTAGACGTTCAACTGCTTGACGCACGGCGTAGCACAGGAGAACAAGTTGTCAGACATCCCGACATTGATGGATTTTGCTTTACAGGTTCCAGTACGGTAGGTGCCTTTATACGAGAACTGGCAGGACATCGCCCGTGCGTATTAGAGCTTGGAGGGAACGACCCAGCCATTTTGCTGCCTTCCTTACCTCTGCATGAAGTCCCTGATGCCATGGCACACATTGTGTGGTCTCGTTTTAGTAACGCAGGACAAACCTGTGCCGCCACCAAGCGGTTATGGATTCCTGCCTCTCTGAAAGAAGCCGTCTATACAGCACTCATCCGTCACGTCAGCCAGCTGAAGGTAGGCACACCCTTTGCTTCAGAAACACACATAGGACCTCTGGTTTCTTGGAGCCAACAACAAAAAGCTCTTGAGCAAAAACATCATGCTTTACAAGAAGGGGCGAAGGTATTGGTAGAAGCCTCTCTACCCTCAGAGGAAAGTCACTATCCTTTCGTTGCACCCTGTGTACTGGTCGATGTGCAAGATACTCACCTGCCATGGCAAGAAGAAGTCTTTGCCCCAATCCTTTCTTGTAGAGTCTACCCTGATGCCACACTTCCTGAAGTGGTTGCGTCAGAAGCAAGCCAAGGCTATGCACTGGGTGCCAGCGTGTGGGGAGACGAAGATGAAGCACTGAGTATTGCAGCATGCTTACCTGCTTCTCAAGTGGGCATTAACGAAACTGTCATGCCTTGGTATGCCATGCCAAGCGTGCCATGGCTCGCTTTTGGGCGCTCTGGACAAGGTGCAAGACACGCTCAGGAAGGTATGTATAGCCTTACCCGCCCTCAAGCACTCACAGAAAACTGGTTTTGGAGTGTGGCTCAGGTATTTAGAAAAGCCCCTTGGCTTTTTCAAACGCTTCCAACCTCTTTGATGGCAACACGCTACGCTTCTGCAGAAGCACTCTGTGGAAGCTTTTCTTGGGGAAGCATTCAACACCCTTTCAAGCTACAGTGGCTCTGGTTACTACTGAAACGATTTTGGTAAAAAAGCCTGCTTCATACTGACCTTAAGGATTATCCCATGATGCAACGTACATACCTCGTTCATAAAATACATTATTCACACCTCGATGCACATCCGGTAGGGGTGTTGCGTTTGTTTTCTGTGCTGTAGCGTAGTCAAGATAGACTATTTTACCAGAGTGTTTGTGCTGATAAGGCAGAAGAGTAGGGGTGGCACGATGAGACAACCCTCCTTTACCACCATACATATACAGAAATAAAAACTTTTTTTGAGCCGTAGGAAACGTAATAGCCGCTTCTTTACTGTAATGCGGTGCTACTTGAGCGTACCCTCCTAATAGTGTAGGAAAAGGATAGTGAATACGCTTATCTACGAGTTTCAACCCACGCTTTGGATAATACATAATACCTGCCATTTTCCCTCCGTCATTATGAAACGGATTAACACCGTAACGGATATCGTTACCACCTGGTTCCGTAACCCCAAAACGACCTCTATATTTAGGATTAAGATTAAAATATCGGTTCAATGATTTCTTTAAACGAGCTGCTGTATTCAAGAAAAGCTCATCATACCTCTCAATACCAAACTCCGAATATTCCCGAGGGTCTATATACACACCTGCAACACCATGCTGTTTAATCATACCCGACATCTGACGAAGAGTGGCATAGGGTATCTGAGCTTGCCCATCTTTCTTACGAATCAAAGAAGCCGTAGAAGAAAGTTTAGCAAGCACTTTAGACGTTGGAACAAAGGGATAAATCGTGCGTATCATGAAAAAACCATACTCCAGGGTGGTATGAGAGACAAAAAATGAAGGGTCATCAAAATCACAATTTAATAACCCTCTAACATTCTATAAATAAACCTTGTTGAAGGCTTAAATTGCGTTCACCTTTAGGGCATAGAAAAGAAAACCTTAAGACAAAGTTTAAACCATGCCTCAAGGTCATAGAAACCATCAGAGTGATAGTGCATTGACACGCCTGTCTATTTCACATTACATGATATGAGACATTTAACTATTTAGCTGTTATAATCCTTGTTTGTTTAAGTTTGAATGAATAAGGAAAAACACCATGAAAACTTGTCCCAAATGCGGAAGTCAAGAAAAAGCAAAAGCGGGTTTTATCAAAGGAGTACAACGCTGGCAATGCAAAAACTGCCCTTGTAAATACACCAGAAGTACCCCTAAAGGCTTAGGGTACAAAGCTTGGGCATTAGCTG
>JBJTUH010000126.1:0-3084 GCA_046080605.1 Vampirovibrionales bacterium | reverse complement strand
GTAAAATAGTATGAGGTTCCTGCACTGCCAGTATCAAATTGTAAGATATCAACCGCCTTACTGCTTCCTGTACCACTGGTATTGTTAAACTCCATATAGCGCAATGTATTGTATGGACTTCCTACCGTACCTGCCCCATATTCTAATAGTACTTGTACCGTGGCATAACTGTTACTGCTCCCGTCTAAGGTGGTGCCTGCATTTGAGAATGCAAAACGAAGTAAACTGTCCCCTGCCAGACCCGTTACAGTCACACGAACCGAGGTTGCAACCACAGGTGTTAGGCTTCCCTGAGACCCTGAGAGCGTATCATTTCCACCATCTGTGGGGTTATTACTATTAGTGAGGTTAATACGCATACGTCCCGTTTGACCTTGGGTTAAGAAGTCTCCTCCAATAATCGTATCAT
The DNA here is from genome assembly GCA_046080605.1 of Vampirovibrionales bacterium. GTDB lineage: Bacteria > Cyanobacteriota > Vampirovibrionia > Vampirovibrionales > JAJTHC01 > JBJTUH01. The sequence continues at coordinate 2,675 of JBJTUH010000126.1, read as the reverse complement.
TCCCCGACCCAGGGTTAATCGTATCGACTTTCATATTAAATGACGCATTCTCTATGACAGAGGAAATTAAAAGGTCATCGCCTGAACCACCGTCAAGCAAGTCTCCGCCAAACGCTGATACAAGTGTATCATTGCCATCCTGACCATATAAGTAGCTTGTTCCCACACCACCGTATAGCACGTCATTGCCTGTGCCTGTTTCAGTTAAGCTTGTGGTATTACCACCATAGGCATAGGTATTATCCACCACGCCATAGAGAGTATCATCGCCTGTACCACCTAGCAAGCGGTTATTTCCTACTGCATAGAGTGTGTCGTTACCAGCTCCTCCAGATATCACACTAAGACCCCCTGTGAACGCATTGCCATATAAAATATTATTCAGAGAGTTTCCTGTTAAATTACTTGCTGCCGTAGAAAAAAGTGTACGCCCATTTTCGACGTTATTTGTAAGAGTATAGCTAAAACTACCTGTAATTCTAGCCTCATCAATGCCTGCATTGATTGCTTCGATGATGGTGTCTCCAGAGCTATCGAGGAAATAAATATCATCTCCTGCACCGCCTTCTAGGGTGTCATTTCCTGTTCCGCCATCTAGGGTATCATTACCAGCATTGCCATAAATTGTGTTGTTGAGGTCATTTCCTGTGAGTGCTAACCCCGAACCTGATTGATTCGCAAGTATTTCTATGTTTGAAGAAAGCGTATAATTCGCTGTCGTCCAAACGGTATCGGTCCCTTCATTCAGATTTTCTATCACGACATCATTGGTATTATCCACGTAGTAGGTATCGTTTCCTACGCCTCCTATGAGGGTGTCCGTTCCTGCTAAGCCATTCAGGCTATCATTCCCAAGTCCTGCACGTAGCATGTCATTGCCTGATGTACCCGTAAGTGACTCCCCAATCACGTCTGTAATCGTAATGGCTTGCGTAAGGTCACGGGTGAGTCCGCCTGCGTCAGTGACTCGAACGGTGATGTTGTGAGTTGTCGCACTTTCAAAGTCAAGGAGGCTACTGTTTGCGACGGTCACAATACCCGTAGAGCTGTTAATGGCGAAACGTCCACCTGCATTATTGGTAAGGCTGTAGGTGAGGGTCGCAGTTTGCCCAGCGTCGGGGTCAGTCCCTGAAAAGGTTGCAACTGTAGTACCATTGGCACTGTTTTCGGCAACTGACAGGGATGTGATTATGCCATTTTTTGTTAAGCTAATAGCATCCACATGCCCTTGAGCAACATCCAGCGTTGCAAAGCGTATTTCTAGTGGTTGTCCATATAAACCAGAGCCTGTGCCGAGTGTGTTACTATTAAAAGACAGTGTTTCTGTTCGCCATATACTAGGACTTACTGCATAAGTTTGTTGGGCAAGTAATGTTGAGCCTGCATATAGCATCGCGTTCATATTATAAGCGGTTAAATTGTTTCTTGTAGTTAAACTAAAGTTTACATTGTAGGTTGTATTTTCTGTTAAGGATTCTGATAAACGCTGTGTTAAGTACTGCCCTGCATTAATAAATCCGACATTCTGTCCATCTATGGCTTGAGATGTAATATCGATATTTGTTGGGTTGAAGTCACCAGCAAAGCCTCCTACTCGCCACTGAGGAGGTGTAGTTGACCAGCCACCCTCTCCTAATAGTTTATCTTCAAAGCTTGCATTCAATACAGGGACATATGCTTGGGTAATGCTGAGGGTATTTGGGGCTTTGTTTTGGTTGGTAATGGCAATAGCCTGAGTGGTTTCTCGGTATAATCCGCCTGCATCGGTGACTCGAACCGTGATGGTGTGTGTGGTGGCACTTTCAAAGTCTAACAAGCCACTGTCTGCCACAGTCACCACACCCGTAGTGCTGTTAATGGCAAATCTGCCACCTGCATTGTCGGTGAGGGTATAGGTGAGGGTAGCGGTTTGTCCAGCGTCGGGGTCATTGGCTGATGCTACTGTGATGATTGTACCATTGGCACTGTTTTCTTGCACAGAGATAACATTGGGTATTTCTTGAACAGAGATGTTATCAATATCAAAGTCTACATCTCCTCCAGCTTGGATAACAGAAGTATCTGTGAGTTTAATTTCTGTTGTTGTACTGGTGGCTGTAAAAGAAAATGTGTACTTTTGATACCCAGAATTTAGAGTAGAGTCTGTAACAGTAGTGTTGAGTAAAGGTGTTACTCCATTTAAGGCTTGCACCAGTAATCCACCTACTGCTGAGCCATGTCCACCCACATTGCCATAGAAGCTTAATTCATAGGTTTTCCCTATTTCTGTTGTAATGGTTTGCGATAATGTGCGTCCTGAGGACGTTTCCCAGCCACCAAGAGGGATATAGTAGCTACCTTTGTATGGTCTACCTGCGTGTCTACCTCTGTAAGTACCACTCCAGTTATTGGCAGTGCTTCCTAGATCAGTGCCAACACCTGCTTCAAACCCACCATTAGCGATAAGTTCATTCCCTGTGAGAAGCGTGAGGCTGTTGGGTGCTTCGTTTACGTTGGTAAGTTTAATGACGTGGTTAAGCGTTTGAGAGAGTCCGCCAGCGTCAGTGACTCTTACTTGAATGCTATGAGTGGTCGCACTTTCAAAATCAAGGAGGCTACTATTTGCCACGGTAACCACCCCTGTGGTGCTATTTATGGCAAAGCGTCCGCCAGCGTTATCAGTAAGGGTATAGGTA
>JBJTUH010000125.1:0-11292 GCA_046080605.1 Vampirovibrionales bacterium | reverse complement strand
TTTCCTAAGCCACCTTCTGCTAAACAAGCCGTGAGTCCTATCAGCTGTTGTTTATTTTTTACAGCCTGTTTTACCTTTTCTTTAAGCTCCGAATAATTCGGATGATCTTGCCAAAAATTCTGACCAAGATTAGAGGGTGTTAGCTGTTTTTTTTTACGTCATTTTGACCGTAATAGTGGTGATAGATAATATCTCCACCAGCGATGTTTCCTGTTCCTGAATGTGTTTGTGTGTTTTGGTATAAGACCTGAGGTTGTAGTTGCTCTACTAACTCTTGAATAGATAGCATCATTTGTTGCAATTCTTTCCATTGTGCAACACTAAGAGTATCTTCTAACTCACTCTGAAGCTTTGCGTGAACTTCAGGATTTTTGGTAGTGTTATCTAACAATGCGAGAATATTGCTAGCTTTGCACTTAGTAGATAACCAAGTCTTTAATGTATTATACTTATCACCCAAGTGTGTGATGATATGACTTGTACCCTGCTCCATCGCTTTAGTTGCAAGCATGTATCCAGCAGTTGACCAAATATGGCTAAATTGTTCTGGCGTTATCATTTCCATTTTGAATGAAGAGTCCTGATTCTAGTAGTATGCGTTGAATTAGAAAGTAGTTTTAGAAGTTAGTAACTTTATTAAAGCAAAAAAGTAGGTCAAAAGCAAAAGACTACGCTTTAAAGGAATGTACACCATTCATCCAGTGCTACCACAGTCACCGCTTATACCTCTAAACGAGTGTGATAGGTTCTCATATGTTTTCAGACCGCCACAGTGGATACCCCAACAAGCTGACCCCATACGACGCATTGAAACATCCCTTGTGTAAAGCTTTTCAGCGAATAGGGGTACTTCTGGTGTATTTACAAGGACAGTGTTTTCATTGCCAGTGTTTTACGCCTTTGACAAACCCTGCTTTCGCTTTTTCTTGACTTCCGCATTTAGGGCAAGCGTTTATGGTGTTTTAACTTGTTTATTCAAACTTAAATAAACAAGAATGGTAGCTCAATCGTTAAATACCTTGATGTTTTTTACCTATTTTCCACCTAAGGTCATCGTAGAGGTAGGTGTCTGTGGACGCACAAAAGAGGTTGTCTGGTCTGGTGTTGTATCAGGCTGTGGTGCTTCATAGTCTAGCACGGCAAACTTAGATAAGATATTACCTGCATTGTCTTTACTTTCCCCGACGGTTTGGTACCCAAAGCGTCCACTATTTCCGCCCTCGGAAAGAATACCCATCATCTGTTTCGTGATGCGTGCCGCAGAGGCTGATTTGGGGTCGAGTAAATAAGAAATTTGTTTTTTCTGACCGTTCTTATCCGTGACTTCTTTGAAAAAACGGATTTGAGAGGTTTCTTTCCCATCTTTGAGATTGGTTTCAAACTGAAAATACTTGCCTGAACGAGGGTCAAAGGCTTGTAGTTGGACATCTTGCGTTTTTTTATTGATAAATCCTGTCGCAATACGACTTTGCCCGTAAAAGTTTTGTGTGTTATTGGTACCTATCATCATGATTATGTGAGCCTCATTGGGGAGAATGTACAGCCTGTTCCTCATCGTGTTTACGCACTCATCGATACCTAGGAGGAGTTAGGTATCATACCATATCGGCATAACAACGATGAGGCTTCAATGGGGTTCATGTAAAAGCAATGGCTAGAGGGGTAAAGAACGCATCGACATGCGTCAGATGTAACAAAATGTTGCAAAAACCATTTTTTGTTTAAATCCTTCCAAAGATTTTATAAAAAATGGTCAATACATGACATAGACACGTGTTTATTGAGATGCTTGGTCGGTAGCGTTGCATTTGAGTTTTTTTATAAAAATGCTTGATAGACCAGTGTGAGAGAACACGAGAGTATTTTGGATAGGCTTGCTTTACTTCATGAAAAAGGATCCATGACCCATCTTTGTATGATGAATGACCTATTGGGAGTGTGTGGCTTGTATTGATGTGAAGACATCCATGTTTTTATCAGGTTGTTGAGTAGAGGTTTTTTAAGAGAGAGGTTCATTTCCCCCATGATGAATACCATTGGTTTGCCCCCTATGCCATTGCCTCCTACAACAGGAGGTCCTATGCCATTGCCACCGCCTATGAATGGTACTGGATTTCCTGGCCCTATGCCCGTTGGGCTTCCCGGTGTTGGGTTTAACTTTACAGGAGCTAATGCGGGTGCTAATGCAGGTATTGGTTTAAACCCTCAAGGTATGTTGGGGATACCTCCTATGCCGTTTCCACCCGGTGTGGGCATACAGCAACAAGGCTTTAACCTTGCAGGAGCTAATGCAGGTGCAGGTGGTGGGATATTCAATCAGCCTCCTATGCCATTCCCTCCAGGTATTGGGATACAGCAACAAGGCTTTAACCTTGCAGGAGCCAATGCTTTAGTGGCAAATCGTCCTCCATTACCCATGATGCCTCCTTTTATTCAGGGTGGTGCAGCGGGTATCAGTCAAGCTCAAGCGGGAGCCTTCGCACAAGCCAGCGCTCAAGCACAACAACAAGGTTTGACCCAGTTAATGCCAATGCTATCACAAGTCATTGCTCAAGCAACGGCTTCTTCTCAGGCTCGGGCAGGTGTGAGTGCAGGAGCCGACAGTGGTAATGGCATGATGATGATGATGATGATGATGTCTATGATGATGATGAACTCAGGTGCGCATGCACAGGTCGAAAGTGGCAGCGATAGTTCCCTACGTTCGTTATTGCTTGCGAAAGCCATGGCGGGAAGTCAGTCTAATGCAGGCAGTGATGTGTTAGTGAGAGTTCCTCATCGTCAAGGACAGCCTCCTGATATTGAGTTACCCCCACCCCCAAGAGGACACCGTCCACCCCCACCCCCAGAGTTACCTCCACCAGAGTTACCACCTCCAAAAACACCCCCGCCTCCGTCTAAAACCCCAGATCGGAAGTATGGAAGCTTTTCTGTCATAGGAGACCCTGTTTACGAGACGGTGAAGGGTGACAAGTATGACTATAAAGGAAAAGGTAAAAAGCTCTTGCTTGATCTCAAGAACGACGGTACCAATTTGGATAAAGTGACTAGCTTTAACCAACAGCAAGGCAAGTACGTGAATCAGACGAAGCTAACGTTTAAAACGGATGATGGCAAAAGTTTCACTTACGATGCTCAAAGCAATAAGTTTACCATTGATGGTAAAGCGATTACAGACATGATTGAGCTTGAAAAATATGGGGCTTTTGTGTCACGTAGCGGTGACAATAAATGGAATGTCCGTTTCCCTGCTCAAGATGGAGGTCCTCCTATTAATCTATCGTTTGAGCGTAAGAAAGGACAAACGTTTGATGGGTACTATATGAATACCTATGGTAGTGGTGTCCCCTATAACCCCGAAAACCCCAGTGAAACACTCAAGGGGGGGCTGGTTGTAGAGGCTCCTCGAGGAGATAGTAATTATAAAGATCTTCCTGACGACAAGCGATAAAAAGCCAAAAGCCCTCAGTGTTTCTGAGGGCTTTTGAACGTATAAGCGATGAAGCAACACTGTTAGGCTTTGGCAACAACAGGAGCTTGTTGGCTTACAGGCTGTTGAGGCATACTCTGCTGAGAGGTGATAGGTTCAGGTAATTGTAATCCCTGACCTTGTAGCCCTAAGTTTGCACTATCTCGGATAGATTGTAACACAGGGTCATCTCCTTTCAGTTTGCTCGCTTGAGTGAGCAACTGTTTGAGCGTTGCATCTTGGGGCTTATTGATGATTCTTAACGCTTGAACGGAGGCATCCAACATCATCGGAGACTCGGTCTTGCTATTCAAGATATTACCAATGAGACCCGTCACAGGAACGGTTGCCTGAGGTTGTGCGTCTCCAGCTTGCTTTGCAAGAGCTGCCATGTTGATAAGTGCTAATTGACGAATTAAATCAACATCCATACGCTTGGTGGGGTCAAGCTTTGTAGTGTCTGTCTTTACGATATTCGTTAAAATCCCCGAAGTATTGGGGGTACTATTTCGTGTAAGATAGACTTCTTTTAAGGCATCAAACACTTGCTGTGGCTGCTCCAGAGGCGATTGACCAAGAACCGCATCGAGTTGGTCTGGAGCAGCATTAGCGAAAGGGCGTTCTACTGCAGGTTGCCCTCCCTGAACGGCTCCTTGAGGCTGTGATGCAGGAGGCGTTTGTTGAGGAGATGTCGTAACCGCCACATCTTGTCCTTGAGGTGCCTGAGGCATACCTTGAGGCATGGTTCCTTGCTGAGGTGCTGGCACTTCAGGAGTTACCACAGAACCATAGGCAGCTTGCTGAGGGATAGCGGTAGTGGTAGCAGCAGGTGCTTCAGGTTGACCCTGTTTGAGTTCTGCCACTTTTGCGAGGTACGCAATACGTTTCATTTCTGCGTCTTGGTAACTCTTTAGTGCATCTTGATAGCTACCCATCAAGTCTTTTACTGCTTTACCGTCTTCTGTTCCAACACCTTCAGTTCCTTCTGCTTGAGAAGCTTTACTTTTGAAGGAAACAGTATCTTTCCCGTCAGGCTGAGGTACTTCTGAGGCAGAACCTTGTTTTGCAGAAGGGGTGAAGGAGTCTTCTGACTTCATCGCCTTTGCCTTCACTGCTTCACCTTGAGCTTTCTGGGCTTCAATGCGTTGAAGAGGGTCTTGTGCTTGTGTTTCAGAAAGTTCGGGGTTGAAAATCTGAATCATAACGGCAGAGTTATTATACCCTGTCGGAGCATCTTTAAGAGGAAGTGTACGCCCTACAGGAGGTTGTACAGGAGGGGTTGTCACAGCCACAGTAAAATCTTTCCTAACTGCTAAATGAACCACAAACAAGAAAGAGGAGAGAAACTAAAAACAAAAGCTTACAAATAAACACTCATACACCGAGGACTATTCGTGAACATCTTCCTTTGTGAATAACATGATGAAACTCCAAAAAGGAAGGACATAAGGATGAAATAAAAAGCACCAGTATTTTGTGCTAAAGCATTAAAGCCCAACGATACATTCAATGGGATGTAAGGGTCAGAGAGGCAACGAAGCTAACATAAATGAACATGTCAAACTGGCGGTATAAACCTTAAAAAAGATGACCCATGCAAATGCACTACTTTCATGTAACAACATCTTAAAAGAATCACAAGTAAAAAGCTTAGAAACATGTGTTGTTGCATAAAAAATGGGATGTAATTGTAACATTACTTAATATTTGTGATGCTACTGCGATGGAGAGAGTGCTTTGAAAGGTGAGTATGCTCGGGTAGTAATGAGTCTATACGTTACCTAGCAAGAGGATATGCTTTCCCTCTGTTGACCCCCCGTGAGCGTTAGGATGCTCTACATATTAGATGTAGATGTACAATTTAGGGTTTAGGCATCGAGAGTGTTTATAGTTCACTTGTAAGTCTAGTCTCCTGTCGTGTTCCTTTAAGAGATGTGCTGCAGTGTTAAATGCTTTAAGTGAGGTTATTGCTCATCTGGTCTATTTCAGTAGTATACTGAGGGTAGGTGTAAGCATGGTGTGGCTAACCGAGATACTGGGCTTTGGCGAGATACTCATGTTATTTTGCTTTGTTTTGATAGTGTGTAAGCATTGACCTTTTGGTTTGATATATTTTCTTATGATACATTCCCCCTCATCTGTCGTTGAAACCCCTCTTGATGCACTTTCTTTATTTGAAGGTTTAAAGCTGTTTTCTATGAAAAAAATAGGGGACGAACGAGGGTATTTTGCGGAGCTGTATCATGTGGGACGGTATCAGGCGATGGGTTTGCCTGAAGCACTCTCCTTTTACCAAGATAATACGTCGCTTTCTCAGCAGGTTGGGGTGTTACGAGGACTCCATTTTCAAACCAAGCCTTTTGCACAGGCTAAGCTCATTACGTGTTTACAGGGTGCTATTTTAGATGTGGTAGTGGATATTCGTACGCAAAGCCCCACCTATGGTCAGCATGTTGCGTTGGTCTTAAGTGCCGAAAATGCCAGACAGCTTTGGGTTCCTGAAGGCTTTGCCCATGGGTTTTGCACTTTGGAGCCTAACACGCTCATTACCTATAAAGTGACGGCACCGTATGCCCCCGAGTGTGATAAGGGGCTTGCTTGGAATGACCCAGCACTGGGTATTCAATGGCCTTTTGCACCTCATCAGTGCCAACTATCCCCCAAGGATACCACTCACCCGAACCTTGAGGCACTGCCTGCCTATTTTTGAGGGCTTCATACCTCTTTATTCACGATGTCATAGCATCATATTAGCTTTAGTGTATGCGTTAAGCGAGTAGGAGATACCTTCCCAATGGTTTCATTTCAACGGATTGCGATTGTGGGTGCAGGTGCTGTAGGGTCTTTTATTGGCGGTTTACTGCAACAGGCATTTTCTCATCAAGGACATGGCAGTTCTCCGCAACTCACTTTAGTCGCTCGTGGTACCCATGCCCATGCGATGCAGCAAGAGGGGTTACATGTTGTGGGTACCATGCAAGGTGCCTCTTTACCCTGTCATGTGCGGGTTCATGTTGTCAATCATGTGGCAGAGCTTCCTCCTCAAGACCTTATTTTTATCACCGTGAAAGGGTTTTCGCTTGAACAAGCAGCACAAGAAATTGCACCCCTATGTCATGCTGATACAGTGATTGTTCCGATTATGAACGGGCTAAGTTATTGGTACTTGCATGGAAAACCATTATATACGCCTGATGGACACCCTATTACTTCATTACAAGGGGTTGACCCTCATGGACATATTGCTCGCTGTTTACCGCTTTCGCAAACCTTAGGGGCTGTGATTCATGTGCCTGCTGAATTGATTGCTCCTGGGAGAGTACAGGTACTCAATGATGCCAGACTGTTTCTAGGGGAACCCGACCCTACGTTAGGGATTTCCTCTCGGGTGCAGGCGGTTGCGGCGTTGTTTGCACCTACAGGGCTGTGCGTAAAACCTATGGCTGACATTCGTCAAGAGGTGTGGCGGAAACTCTTGATTAACTTATCCCTTGCCCCTACCAGTGTGCTTACGGAAGCGACTTACGGTGACATGCTCCGAGACCCAACCCTTGCCAGTTGGTTGTTTGATTTGGCTTCTGAAGCCAAGGCTGTAGGTCTTGCTGCATCTGAGGATATTGCACTGCTTGAGGTAGAGAGTATTCATGCCAAAGTGCTTGAAACCATTGCTGACCATAGAAGCTCGATGTTACAAGACGCTTTACGAGGGAAACCACTTGAGTTAGGTGTTATTGTGGAAAGTGTTGTGCATTTGGGTGTGCAATTAGGGGTGTCTTGCCCTACCATGATGTGTACCTTGGCGATGGTGCAATTACTGACTAAAATGCGTGACGCTCGTCGGGGTGAGGCTTAGTGTTTTTCGGTCGTTGTTTGTGGTCTGTCGTGATGTGTGAGACTTTACGCTGTCTTTTTATCGTATTATTTTATTTTCGTCTTGTGCCATGATGGCTAGGATGTTTCTATGTTTGCTCTTTCTTCCAGCCATTTTGCTGCCCTTGAACCTCTTGCCCAGTCGTTAGAGGTACCCTTTGAGCTTTTACAACGCTACAATACGGCAGGACCTCGCTATACCAGTTACCCCACGGCACCTGTCTGGCATGAGGGGTATCAAAGCAGTGCGTATCGTGACACCCTTGCATCGTTGAAACGTCGTAGAGACGAAGATCCAGCCTATCGTTCTAAACCCGTTTCTGTCTACATCCATTTGCCGTTTTGTGAGTCTCGGTGTAGTTTTTGTAGTTGTAATGTGATTATTACGCCTCAGCGAGAGCATGCAGAAACCTACTTAAAACATCTGATGATTGAGATTGACCGTACAGCAGATGCCTTAGGTGACCATGTGCCTCATGTAGGACAACTTCATTTAGGTGGTGGTACGCCAACGTATCTTACCCCTGAGCAACTCGCTCGTCTACATCATAAGCTGTTGAGCCGTTTTCATCTTTTACCTGAGGCAGAAGTTGCACTTGAGGTAGACCCTCGTGTGACTACACCTGAACACATGCACGCTTTAAAAGCCCTTGGGTTTAATCGTGTAAGTATGGGGGTGCAAGATATTCAGCCGACCGTACAGCAGAGTATTAATCGTATTCAACCTATCGAGCAAACCCAAGCACTGATTGACTTGGCAAGAGCTTTGCAGTTTGAACACGGCATTAACATTGACCTGATTTATGGGTTACCTCATCAAACGCTTGAGAGTTTTAGTCAAACTTTGGAGACGGTTACCAAGGTGTTTGACCCTGACCGCTTGGCACTCTACAATTTCGCCTATGTGCCTTGGTTAAGCCCCCATCAGCATAAAATGGATGCAGAAACGCTCCCTAAAGGACAAGAAAAGTTTCAGTTATTTCGCCAAGGCTTGTTGCATTTTTTACAGGCGGGGTATGAGTATATCGGGATGGACCATTTCGCTAAAACCTCTGACCCCCTCACCCAAGCACTGTATCAAGGGCGACTTCATCGTAACTTTATGGGCTATACGGTGAAACCTCATACCTTACCTGCGGTGCCTACGCATTGGGAAGACCCCTTGTTTGATATGTTTTCCTTTGGCGTGAGTGCCATTGGTGCTAGTACTCATGGTTATTATCAAAATGTCAAAAAATTATCGGTGTATTATCAAGCGATGCAAGCTTCAGCAGATTCGCCTGAAGCATTTCCCGTGATGCGTGGCATGCTCCTTTCTGAGGAAGACCAGCTACGTCGCTTTGTGATGAGCCAGCTTTTGTGTGAGGGGGGAGTTACTTGGTCTTTAGTAGATAGGCTGTTTGGCATAGAAAGCCGTACTCATTTTTCAGAGGCTGTGACATGGCTTGCAACCACGCCTGTTGAAGATGGACTCATTGAATGGAGTCATGATACGATACGCCTCACACCTTTAGGTAGGATTTTTAGCCGTAACATTGCCATGCCCTTTGATGCCTATTTAAAAAAGCAACAAAGCCAAGCAATTCAACGTTATGGGCGTTCCGTTTTTTCACGTACCCTTTAATTGAATGCACTTACGCATGCCGTGATACCTCATGATGTCTCCTAAATCTCATCCTCATGTTGTGACCCGTTCTTTAAGTAAGCTCATCCAGGGAGTTCAAGGACAGTTAGGATGGGGGCTAGTACTTGGTTTACTTTGTTTAGGGCTTTGTGTGGCTTGGGCAGCGTGGGCATCTTGTGGCTTTGTGGTATTGAAAGAAGATACTGCCGTCTGGTTTTTTAAGCATGTACAACTTGCAACATTGTTGCAGCATATACCTGGGATATCGTGGGTATTACATCAGCTAACCCCTTTGAGTATGGCACTTGCCACACATATGCTAGGACTGGTGCTGTGTGTCCCCTTACTCATGGCGTGGCAGGCACGTACAGTGGTGACCTTAGGAGGAAAACAGGCTTTACCCTCTTTGCTCAATAGCAGTAGTTGGTGGGTGGTAGGATGCTTTTTTTCCATGCAGGCGGTTTGGCTTGAATGGTTTCAGCCTACGGGACAATTTGTATGGCTTGCATTGATTCTGCTCATGTGGCATTTGCTCCTGAGCTGGGGGGAGACGCTCCGAGATGAGCAGCGTCGTCGTCCGCCTGTGAGTCTAGGACGGCATGCCTCTTGGGTCATGTGGCAGTATCATTTGACGCATGCTGGCATCAAATATGCGATTCCCTTAGGCGTGAGTGCTTTGGTCTTACTTCAAACGTGGGTGGCAGGAGGCGTAGGCTTGATGGTGGCACTGGCGTATGTGGTGGCACAGTTGCAATTTTTATACGGTTGGCATCCTCTGATGGCTCAACGTGCTGCCGTTCGTACGTTTGGATGGTTGGTGGTCAGCGTGCTAGGGTGTATTGCACTTAGATGGATTTCACTTGATGCGTGGTGGCTGCAATTACAAGAAGCATTACGTTATAGTTTGCAAGTGGAGCAACTGTGGCTAAATCCCCTCGGTACCCTGAAGTTTTTTGCACATGTGGGCGTAGGACTTTTAAGAGACCCGTTTCCTTGGACGGGGTTTATGTTGATTGTACTGCTTGACCTGATGGAAAAACTGGGATGGTTTTCTCTAGGCGGGGTACGTCAAACTCGTCAACGTCCAGGGTTATGGTTGTTACAACAGGATATGGCAAATCATCCTCCTGTATGGCTTTTAGGGGTGCTGACAGCATTGAGTTTGTTTTTGGCAAGTATGTCTACGAGTACGTCCCATGCTTCATCGTCTATTCAAGGGCTTGCACTTTATCCAAGCATTGCATTGTGGCTTCCTATTTTATTGCCTCGGTTGGTTTCTTTACTGGAAGATTGGGTATTAACGGCGCCTCAAGACCATCGGAAAGATATGCTGTTTTGGGTGCATAGAGTGTTCCCTTTTGGTTTAGTGTTTGGTTCGATGGTGAGTTTAATGGTGTTTGCCCAAGGGCTGCCTGCCGTGATGCAACCAGGGGTTGACTCCCTAGAAGCTTGGTTACATACTCTAGCATTACCTTCAGCGTTTATTACAATGTTTCAAGTGCTTGAAACCGCTGCATTTTGGAAACTTCCTTTGTATGCGTTGAGTGTTTGGATGCTTCTGGGAGGTAGCTTTTTATGGTTACTTCAGCAAGAGGTTTCAAGACGGCAGTGGCTTAAAGGGTTGGTTTGTTGGTGTTTAGGATTTTGGGTTTTGATGTCTTGGGCTGTTATACCCGTGTTAGGGCGTTATGGTGATGCTGCACCTTGGGTGACACAGGCTACGCCGATGGCAAGTTCATCAAGGCAGTCTCAAGACTTATCCTCCTCTCAGGGGGTTAGTGCCGTGTGGCTCGTTCCCCCATATGCCAAAGACGTGAGTGTCCTTTGGCTTGCACGTACTCCTTTATATGCACTGCCTGAACTCAAGGAGTTTTTCACGGAGCAACGTTGGTTAGCGTATCAACAGCGTGAGAAGGGTCTTGAAGCCCAAGAGACGAGTATGGTTTTGTCATCATCGACATGGTTACCCCTGTCGGATGAGCGTTACTTTGCCATGCCTCATTATCAGCGTAGGCAATGGCAACTGATACAAACCATGACGTTTCCTCGTCGTCCTTTGTGGGTAAGTGTGTGTTTAGGGCTTACGCCCACAGCCATGCTCTATCAAGAAGGTGGCGACCGTTGGCTACACACGGAAGCACTACGCACTTCCTCGTCCTCTCAAACGACTCCCTTAACACCCTTAAGTGATACTATCCTTGAGCAATATCATTTATTTAAGCACATTCCGCAACCTTGGTATTAAGTTACGTTGGGCGAAGTCTTATGCCTTAATATGGTCTTAGACTGTTACGGTTGAGCGACGTTAACGGCTGAACGCTTGCTTAAG
>JBJTUH010000124.1:0-2526 GCA_046080605.1 Vampirovibrionales bacterium | reverse complement strand
CTCGCTGCGCTGCATGTGGTGCAGCAGCTGGGTAAACGGGCCTTTATCTCTTGGATTCTTTTTTCTGGCCATGATAGGATATGCTCCATGAGATGCGGGGGACATGGTTGCCGCCATGCCCCCGCTGTTTTGGGTTAGCGTTTAGCCCTGCGATGTGGGCGGGATATCAAAAATCTTGAGATGCTCTTGATATTCCGCCAAGCTTCGAAAATAGCTGGGCGGTTTTTTTAGTTTGGGCCACTGTTCTTTTTGCTCTAAGCCTAAGTGGTACCAAGCAATCCGATTTTCATCGAATACCGTAAAAATCGGCCATCCGTACTTGTGACGTAAATTAAAGATAATGGCCGACAAACGCCAACCTCGCACCTCGGCGATTTCCGATTGATGGGAGATTGAGCGTCCTTTGAGCAATTCATTGCAGGCCCATTTAATCTGGGTTTCTGAGGAATACCAACGGCTATTCATGATTGGGCTCCCTCTTGCTGGCTTTCCAGCCAATCCAAAAAAGAATCTTCCTTAATAAGGATTTTTTTCCCAACGCGGATAAGGGCCTTGTCCAAGCCATTTTGCCTTTCGTGGAAAATATGATAACGCAGCGAAGCCTCGGAAAAGGCGGGATGTTTGGCCGCCATTTGTTTGACTGTAAGATAGGTTTTATTCATGGTTTTCTCCCATTTTGTGCAAGAACACACCGCGATGAGCGGTGATGGGACCATCAAACAATGTATCGTTTTTTAAGACAATTGTCGATTTGTCGACGTTGTCGACTATTTTGTCGACATTATTTTTTGTTTATTTTCAGCGCACTAAAGCCAGCGTCGACGTCAGGATTTTGAAATCGACAATTTTTCACGCTGTGTCGACGTTCTATTCGTTAATTTTTCAGTTTTTAGGCATTCGCGGCCAAAGGATGCCAGGAATGTCTTTGGTAAATTTGCTGGCTTTATTTTTCATGGCTTCTTTTATTCTGACAACTTCTTCATCAGAAAATCCTAATTCTTTAAAGTTTGTCTTTTTTGCCAAATCCAACAACGCCCCTTTATCACTTGTATGCTCTGCCATTGTATGCTCTGCCAAAAGTATAATGATTATTTTGACAAAATGGCTCACATACCCCTTTGTTTCCAAAAATTGTATAATGCTTTCCGCAGTCATTTCGGGGGTGGCTGGTGGTGAGACTTCCTCTTTGTTGCCAGATAAAAAATTGTCTAAATCATCTTTTTTAACACAAATTGTGCCTCTCTTTTCTGTTGTGCTATCATAGGGACTATAAATCTTCAGGTCCAAAAAATTTCGGAAAATAGAATGCTGTTTATAATATCTTTCAAAATCGCTATCTGAATTTTCAAACACTTCCCAAGCGTTCTCTGCCTTCCAAAATTCCTTTTTTAATAAATGATTATCCCCATTGCCCTCTAAAAAATACGCTTTTAAATGACCATCACCCAAAGCAGATAGGAATTCTAGTTTTGCCTTATCAAACCTCGCCCAATCCTCAACAATGTTTGCCAAGGTTAAAAAATCAAATTTTTGTTTGTTTTCTTCAGACAAACCACATTTATCTTTCAAAATATCCTGCCACGATAATTCGGAATGTTCTCGTTTTAATGTTTGTAAGTATTTCCAAGTCTTATGACGATTCCACCTCATGACCTTTTCATTTTGTCTGCTATAAAATGCAACAACATTTTTTAAAAAAACTTCCTTGCCTGTCCAATCGGAACAGTTAGCGCGACCAAATTTATTTAACGCCGCCCATAAATACAGGTATTCCTTTGTTCCCGTTGGGCTTTCATCATGGTATTGACTGCCTCGGCTCTCAAAGATTTGTTGCATCATCACCCAAAAATCCCTTCATTCATACGTTTGACAACGGCGCTGGTGTGGGCCTCGGACAGGTGGGCATAGCGTTTGACCATGGAGAGGGTTTTGTGCCCCAACACCTCGGCAATTTCCGCCAAGGTCGCGCCATTCATGGCCAGATAGGACGCCGCGCTGTGGCGCAGGTCGTGGAAACGAAAATCCTCAATCTTGGCCGCCTCTAGGGCCGCCACCCAACCCGCGCGAATGTCGATGGGGTCGGTGTGCGTTCGGTTGGGAAAGACAAAATCGCTATGCAGGGCCCGCACCTTGCTGTGTTCCGTCATCAGGCGCAGCGCATACCCTTGCAGGGGCAACACCCGCCGCTCGCCATTTTTCGTTTCGTGCAGCACCATCAGGCCGCGGGTTAAATCCACATCCTGCCATTTCAGGCCCAAAATCTCCATTTTTCGGGCCCCCGTGCTGAGGGCCAGCACCACAATCAGGTACAAAAAGGACGTGGTGCTTTCTCGGCAAGCCTGCAAAAGGCGCGTGCGTTCATCGTCGGACAAAAACCGCACGCGGCCACGGGGCTCTTTCAGGCGCGTGATGTGCCGCAAAGGATTTTCAGACACCCACTCCCATTCCCGCTGGGCGATGGTAAAAAGGTGCGCTAGGCTTTGCATGTACCGATTGGCGGTACTGGGAGAGCGCAATGTCCCGCAG
>JBJTUH010000123.1:0-5071 GCA_046080605.1 Vampirovibrionales bacterium | reverse complement strand
GCTACAAGTAGGAGATGTCATCCGTTTGAACAGTACGGTGCATCAAGATATGGTAGCCTGTGTCAACGGACAACCTAAGTTTTTATGTCAACCTGGCATTGTCAAGAAACAGCTTGCAGTCAGCATTGAGGAGTCCATTGAAATGATTGACCATGTTGAAGGGTTTGGGGCATTAGCAAAGGATACTCACGCATATGATGTGGCTGGATAGCACACCGTTCTCTCAGTTAGAATCCAGTGTACTCCCTGAAGCTCAACAGGACACCCTGAAAGAGTTTTTAGGTATTATTTGGGAATCAGGGGCTGGGAGTCTTTCACAAATTGTAGGCACAGGTGCCAGAGCTTCACTGAATGGATTACTCAACATCGGTGCAACCCTTGAAACCGTCTCAGAACACCTCACGCTAACCTCTCAAGAAGACGTGCTTGCATATATTCCCTACCAAGGAGGGTTACAAGGGGCGCATCTGCTTTTGATGAAGCACCAAACCCTTCAAACCTTAGGAAAACTCATGCTCCCCGACGGAGAGGATCATGACACACCCGAAGAAACCTTTCAGGTTTTTTCAGGCTCTGCGGCGGAGTTATTGAATCAGCTTTTCCGAGTAGCGAACGAAAACCTCTCGGCAGTGTTTGAGCTAGACGTAAGCAGTTTATCCCCTGTCATGATGAACGATGCCTATGAGACGCTTTTAGACCTCTTTGAACCTCAAGAGCAAGCAAGCCCTTTAATCGGGATTCATATCACCTTGCAGTTTGAGGGAGGGCTAGGCACACATACCCTTTTAAATATCATCCCCGTAAGCCAAGTGGAACAATGGCTCCACAGCCTCGCAAACAGTACTGAGGCTCCTTCCACCGAAACTATCACGGCATCGCCCGAAACACTTAGTGAGACGCATGCAACCAGTACGGTGTCTAACAACGTACCTGATGGTCCTTTCACCAACGAGGACATTGACGCATTACTAAAAGGTATGTCCTTCCCCGAGGAAAGTTCAAGACGAGCGACGCAAGCACCCGCCATGGCAGCACCTCCTCCATCAGTGGCAACACCCCAAATGGCACCGCCTCAACCCGCCATGGCAATGGCAGGTGCAGGAGACGGATACATGCCTCAACCCCAAGGAGGGTACCCACCACAAGGATATGCTTCAGCCCCCCCTCAAGGGTATATGCCTCAAGCAGGATACCCACAAGCGCCCTATCCAGCAGCTCAAGGAGGCTATCCGTACCCTCCAAACAGTCAGCAAGGGCAACAACAGGTTCCCATTCGTGTACACCCCGTAGAGTTTCAGCAGTTCCCGCCTCAGGATGGCACGATAAGGGCGGATATTAAAAATCTCGACCTGTTAATGGATATTCCTTTAGAACTCAAAGTGCAATTAGGAAAGTCTGACCTACCCTTAAAACAAGTGCTTGACCTGACTAAGGGGTCTATTATTGAACTTGACCGAGTGGCGGGGGAAGCCGTAGACCTGCTTGCCAATGAGCGGCTGATTGCGCGTGGGGAAGTCGTGGTGATTGAGGAAAACTTTGGGATACGTATCACCCAAATTATTTCCCCAATTGAACGTCTGAGAAGCCTATAATTTTTTGTATCCATCTATCCTTTTTGTTATTGTTATCAATAAATAGTTTACCGTATGTCGTGTGATGATACGTTCAATCCATAAGGCTCTTAACGCTTAGGTTTTCTGATGATGTCTCTCTTGAATCACTTCTATACCAATGTTTTGTCACACGGCTCACGGTTGCTCACTATGGGGTTAGGGTGCTGTTTGTTGGCAATGATAAGTCTTGGGTTAGGAGGCTGTTGGGAGACAAGCAGTAAAGACCCTCAGGTTTTAGCACAGCTGACCCTCAATGAACTCCAAACGGTTGCCCCTCAAATAAGTGGCTGGTATGTAGAAGATTGGTACTTTGATGTCACCCCCCTGAATCAGGGAGAAATGGACTTAGACACAGGAAGACATATCAGGGGCTGGTTTGATGGTCAAAAACACCTAAGGCTTGTGCAGTTAGAAGGCTTCCATAAACGAAAACAATACGTGGAAACCCTCTATTTTTCAAAAGATGAAACACTGGCACATTACAGTATTTTAGACGGACTCGTAAGCGACAATGCACGCTCTGAGGAAAGTCACTACGTGTATGACCTCAAAAAACAAAAGCTCCTTGCCTATCAACCAAGCGATGCCTCCAGTGCAAGTAAAACCTTTGGCTGGAAACGAGGAGGGGAAATGCTCGCCATTTTAAAGCCTTTCAAAGGAATCCTACGAAAAGCAGGCATGCCTGTGAGTTTAGGACTCGGACAAGTGCTTGATAAACACACCCCTAAACTGCTCATCGCAAAGTTCTCTCATGCCAGTAACAGCCGTGCTACACTTGCCTCTGCGAGCCTTGAACCCTGTTGGCGTGACCCCTCTTTAACTCAAGCAAGCACGGTGCATATTCAAGCAGATCCCTTAGTAGAAAGTATTTTTTCAGGACTCATTGGCAATTCAGAGACGCAAAAAAAGATGGTATCGGGTGCCACAGAAGGGTATTTATGGGCATTGGTACTCCCCACATCACAAAGTATGAGTACTGGTACCCTAAGCTTAAAACAGCTGATTGGCGTGTCCGCCACACGTCCTGCAGGATGCCAGCAAGCAGGTTTACCTTTCGGGGGAAGTTTACCCACCCTGATGCTTTCCAACCAAACCACTTATGTGAAAGACTAAAACTCACACAAAAGCCAACGTCCATGCACGAGAGAAGCTCCTCTGAAAAAGAAAGGGGGTAGCAATGACTTCTGTAACAAGATGTAAACAATCACAGGACTCGTATAGGCAAAAGAAAAAAGTATCTCTTTACGCAGCCATGAGAAAACCCGTATAATAAGGGCATTATTGTCATGTTATACTCGTAGACCCTTGCGTGCTTTAAGGTTAGTGCTTCTCTATGCTACAGGATACTCTTGCGTCACTTCAAAGTGTAAGTTCGCCCGTACCTCATACCGTTGTACCCTCGGGACTTGCAGGACTTTTTCCTGACACGCAACTTTCATCTCACCTCAATTCTAAAGACCTTAAAGACTCCCAAAACAAAGGGCATCAAAGGCTTTTAAGCTCATTTCTAGCCAATGCAAGCTACCCTCAACTGTCTGAAGAGGCACACACGCCTACACTGATTCCTGCCAGTCTTGAAATACCCACCATTTTTCAACGAGACTCGCAAGAAAACAGTACCACTTCTTTACAGGAGCGTTCCTTGAACAAGTTAGACGAACATGCAAAAGCATTTACAACCCTTGTCCTTCAGCCTGCATCGCCTGAAGAGCAAAGTATGCAAGTACATCAGCTTGCCCTTCAACATCATGAGGTTATTTTAGTGGAGTTAGCCTACGCACAGCACTCCTTACAAGCCTTACGTGCATTAGAATCTGTAGTGGCAAGCTTACCCTCTGTGCTAGAAGGTCTCCAAACGTCTCAACGTGAAGCAGCACCCTCTGTTTCAAAGCCTCTTTCTGTGTTGCATCTTCAACTGGGTCATTTAGTCCTTACTCGGGCTGTCCTTCAAAAAATGGCACAAATTGCCCAAGAAGCTCATTTTCCCATTACCATGATTTACGCCCTTGTGCCTCAAACCCAACAAGCCGCACTACAAGAAGGGTTTGCAGTGAAGGAAAAAGCCTTAGTACCGTCTGACATACTCGTGTGGCACCCCACAGTAACAACCGAGCAGGTGGCTTCCCAGTCTCTTGAAGCAGAGGTATCCATCCCACCATCTTCGGAGGTATCAGCCACACAGCCAGACGAGCGTCCTACTGTTGCCTCTGTGGCTTCCCCCACCGTTGACCCTGTTTCTCCTGAAGGATTTATTGTACCAGAACTCAACCTACCAAGAGTGAACCCTGAAAAACTTTTACCCACCCTGATGCTGAAACAAACCCTACGCTCTGGACAATCAGTGAGCTACCCTGGACACGTGGTGATTATGGGAGATGTCAATGCAGGTGCTGAAATTGTCGCCAAAGGGGATGTGGTCGTTTGGGGTATTCTGAAAGGCATGGTACATGCAGGACACGAAGGTGACCGAGACAGCATGATTCGAGCCCATCGCATTGATGCCCTACAAATTCGTATTGCGGATATTCTTGCACGTCGCACCCAAAAAGGGTATGCACTTCAAAGTGCAGGAACCTCTTCTTTAGGGTCTGATTCAGGACAAACAACCGCCTTTCTCACCCAAGTGGCGGAAGTCCAAGACCAAGAAATTAAAATTCGTATTAGCCGTATTTAGTCATGGTTTACCCCCTCTTCATAGGCGGTAAACCTCACACAACCGTGTCAAGCTCTTTTAATGTTATTTTGTTCTGTAAGTAGGTTGTTGTTACGATTCTTAGAAAACTCTTTACTTGAGTCCCTCCTCTTATTTGTGGCATACTTAACTTTATTGAACTCAACCCGAGAGTAAATCCACAGTGTTACTTCACAAGTCACCCTCATGAGTATGAGTGATGCTTCATGGCATGCCTTTTTTATTCTCTTAAAAGGTAAAGTGTGAGTTTGTTTTTTTGTTTGCCTAACGATGCTTCTAGCCATAGTGCAGGCTTATTTTGTGTTGTTTGTTTTTTAAGTTCTGTGTGTGTCAACCGAAAATAGTATGCCGAGGCTTAGACATCGTTTGAGCGTTACGGTATAGTCTATTTTAGGTCTCATTGATAGAAAGAGTACCTTCTTGTCTGACATGATGTTCTCAACCGCCACCACCTCTCATTCTCAAGCTTCTGACGTTACTACCAACACACCCAGTGTCGTTGTGCCTCCTATGACACATACTGGGCTTTCAGAAGAGATTCGTGACACCCTTGAAGGGTACTCAGAGGTTCATTTCCCTGATATGGAACCTATGTTAATGCCCAACCCTCAACGCTTTGTGTTATTTCCTATTAAGTATGATGCCGTATGGGACATGTACAAGAAAGCAATGGCTTCCTTCTGGACCGCTGAAGAGGTGGATCTAAGTGCTGACCTCACCCATTGGCAAAACCTCAAAGAAGAAGAGCGCTACTTTATTTCTACAG
>JBJTUH010000122.1:0-4532 GCA_046080605.1 Vampirovibrionales bacterium | reverse complement strand
GTAATGAATAAATGAGCATCATCTTGTGTGAAACTACGGGTACGCATAATCCCATGTTGTGCCCCTGTGGCTTCATTACGATGCAAAATCTGGGCTTCTGCAATGCGCATGGGTAGGTCACGGTAGGAACGCACCGCTGTTTTATAGTACAGCATCGTGTCAGGGCAATTCATCGGCTTAATGGCGAATTCAGGTTCCCCTTTTTCGTCTTTCAAGATAAACATATTTTCTTGAAAATGGTCCCAGTGTCCTGAGGTTTCAAAGAGTTCCTTGCGGTACATCAGAGGGTTCATAATTTCAATATAGTCCTCTTCTGTAATAAGCTCACGCCAAAAATCAATGAGCTGTTGCCGTAAGGTAACGCCCTTAGGGTGCCATAGTGCAGAGGCAGCCCAAGGATGGAATGAGAACAAATCAAGCTGAGGTCCTAAAATACGGTGGTCACGTGCTTTCCCTGCTTCTAGGAACTCAAGGTAACGCTCCAAGTCTTTCGGCGTACTCCACGCAGTACCTGAAACCCGTGTTAAACTAGGCAAACATTCACCCCGCCAGTGTGTGGCGGCAAGGGTCATGATTTTTAAATGACGGCATAACCCCGTATGAGACACATGGGGTCCTGCACATAAATCGGTAAATGTGCCATGCTTGTACAGGGTTAATGTACTTTCAGAGGGAATGTTTTCCATAATTTCTAGCTTATGGGTCTGGTTCCAAAGCGTGAATAATTCAATAGCTTGTTCACGAGATACTTCGGCTGTTTCAAACACCAAAGACTGTCCTGTTATTTTATCTGCAAGGGTTTGTAGTTTTCCTAGATCTTCTTCAGTCAGTGAAACAGGGGGCTTTACGTCGTAAAAGAATCCATGAGGGGTTGCAGGACCTGTGGCGAATTGTGTTTCGGGGTACAGCTGTTGTAAAGCACTTGCAAGCACATGAGCAGAGGAATGGCGTATACGAGCAAGTTTTTCTTCAGCAGAGAGTTGGCTGAATGCTTCTTTACTGACAGGGGTCCATTGAAGGGTTTCAAACCAAGCGGGTACGGGTAAGGCGTTGGGGGTAGATGGGATGATTTCGGAAAACATCATCATGTCAAATAAAAACCTCTCGACACTAAATAGAGTTTTGATGGAAGGCGTGTAGGAGCATCCTAAACGAGATTTAAGAACAGTGGCTTTTTATTATACCATAGGCTTTTGTGGGATGCCACGAGCGTTTGTTTGCCTCTCTCATCCCGTCACGGGATACCCATAAGGGTATCCCTTACAGATACGCTTAGCCGTCTCTACAAGTGTTAAGGTTGCATTATTTTAGAAACTTGAGATGTTTTAGGTGTTCAAGCAACGCACGTTTAATACCGTAGCCTATGCCGTAGCCTGTGGTTCCTCCTGCAAGGGTTGTGGTGGTGTGTCTTAAAAGCTTTTCGCCTTCAGAGGCACCACGTTCAGCCCATCCAGCTCCGAGTTTCAGTCCTGCAACTGACCCCACGGCAGCACCCGCCATCGGTGCATGATGTGTCACTTGACGGAATTGTTGCACTTGGGTATTAGGAAAGAAAAGAGGGAGTTGTTGTCCTGTACGGATGTAATGCTTCGCAGCACGCCAATCAAAATAAGTCAAAGGGGATGCCAATAGTTTTGTGACAGGCTTAAAGTTCCACTTATTCACCGTACCTACAAAAGACATACTTACCAAAGAGATGAACGCAAGGATAGTTCCAAGTTGTGCAGGTAACAACGCATACCCAGACATCAGTCCTGTCACAGCACCTAATCCGAACCCTTGTGCGGTTGGAATGACGTGCTTTTGAGTGATACGTCCAACGGCACCCACCTCTCCAGGCGTGAGGCGTAAACCAAACCTAGGTGACTTTGTCGGGTTACCTGAGCCGCACTGAGGTGTCGTATAGCTTTGGGTAAGACGTGATGTTGCGAGTTGCATGAGTGCTAAACTTTCTTTAGATGACGGAGTCTGGAAACGATAGACGCTTTGCATAGGCTGACTGATGGCTCTTACCCATGATTATACCTTCTCAAGGGTGAGAGGTGCTTTTTTTCAGCCTTGTTTGTAGCATGTTGTTACCTTGTAACGTGTGCATCATGTGATCGTTTTGATGGATACGAAGAGAGGGAGCCTGATAGCTTATGGGACACTGGAGCGAGTTGTAGTATGATGAGTGAACACACTAGAGCTTTCCATGACAGTTGGTTAAAAAATGCGTGCTTTATCTTGCGTTCAAAGAGGGTTATGTTATGTCTCTGCTTGTTACTCTTCTGAGTCCTTTATGGCCTTATGCTTCAACGATTCAAACCCTTGAAATGGCATCTACATGGTTTATGGTGGGGTTAATTTGGTTCGTGCAAATCGTACATTATCCGCTGATGGCACACGTCCCTCCTGAAGCATTCCCTGCCTACGAGCGTTTGCATTGCCAGCTTACGACCTATGTGGTGATGCCTGTGATGTGTCTTGAGCTTGCCTGTAGTGTACTACGCTTTACGATGGACTATGTGAAATGGCAAGAAGCCATGGCGGGTGAGGGTGTGGGTGAGATCGCTGATGCGTTTCCCTATCGGAGTGCCTTGCGTTTAGGGTTGCTTTTAGGGGTATGGGGATTGACTGCCTTTGCCAGTGTGCCAAGCCATGGTGTACTTTCTACCACATGGGATGCAGGGGTTCATGCGTTTTTAGTGAAAAGTAACTGGGGACGTACCGTCCTTTGGACGTTGCGAGGGTATCTTCTGTTTTAGAGGGTATCCGTTGAAGGACTCCCCTTCTCAGAGGATATTTTTTGACTCATCCTCTTTCATGGATGGGGCTTCCGTATAGTGTAGACATGCTTTAGGCTCCTGAAAGGGGTGTAGAACCCCCTGTGGTACACACTTCCACGAGCTTATACTGTTACACCTATACTATGGAGACCTTATTGTATGGTCTTTACGCCCAGTGGTTTAGTACCCTATATGTTTATCCCCAAAGTCCCTATTCGTAAAGGTTTACGTACGGGGGGATTTTCCTCTGATTCTTTGACCTCTGCCCCTTTGACAGATACCTTGGTGGATACCCTGATGCCAGCTCCTGAGCAAAGTATTCAACAGATTCAAGCACGTATTGCATTATTGGAAGAACGCTTGAAAGCCATTCAGCCTACCTCTCACGCAGGGGTTGCTGTGCAACAACGACAAACGTTTGAAACACTCTTACAGGCATTGAATGAAAAAGCTTACGCAACCCCTGAGGCTAGTACGATTCCCCCTGAACTTACCGTGGATTGGTCTAGTGCAACCCAAGCATCTCAAACGGTATTGCGTACCTTGCCTACGCCTCCTGTGCCAGAAAAGCATAGCATGTTTGAAGAGGATGATACGCTGAATCCTGATTTTTTGACGGCCCAGCATTATCAAGCCTATTACTATCCTAAACTTGCTCGTGTAGAAGCACCGTCTGAGGTATGGACGAGTGTTTCCTCTCGTCGTGCAGTTACCCCTCATACAGGGATGCAAACGCTGCAACTTCAAAATCTTGCCCATGAGGTGGCACAAAAGCATCAATTGAACCCCAGTTTATTTAAGGCACTGGTTCAGGCTGAAAGTGGGTTTAGAACCAAGGCACGTAGTTATGTGGGTGCGATGGGCTTAACGCAACTAATGCCTAAAACGGCGAAGTCTTTAGGGGTGAAAAACCCATGGAATCCAGCGGAAAATCTCGAGGGAGGGGCAAAATACCTCAAAGGACTCATTGACCGCTTTGGGGGTTCCGAACAGCTTGCCCTTGCTGCTTATAACGCTGGTCCTAATGCGGTGAAACGTTACGGTGGGATTCCTCCCTATCGTGAAACCATGAACTACGTCAAGCGTATTATGAAGCTTCAACGTGATTTTGCCTCTGCTGACTCACGTCATACCTCAAAAACACAGTCTATTGGCTAATACCTTGTGCCTAGGTACTTCGTTGGCAACACTGACTTTTAAAGGAGGGTGACGTATGACTCTAAAGGGACTTTATACCGCAGCGGCAGGGATGTTAGCAGAACAAATGCACACTGACACCGTGGCGGATAATCTTGCAAACGTGAATACCGTTGCGTTTAAGCGTCGAGCGGTTGCAATGCAGGCTTTTCCTGAAATGATGATACGTGAAACCAATCGCTTAGCGCCTACTTCTGAGGCAAAAGCAACAGGAGATGTGATAGGGACGCTCAATAGTGGGTCAAGTATCTATGAAACTCGGATTCAATTTGACCAAGGCACCCTGATACAAACCTCTGCACCTCTTGATATTGCCCTTGAAGGCGATGGCTTTTTTAGCGTCACCCCTCAGCCCGCAGTAGGGGTTTCTCCGCCTGAGCAAGCCATTTACTATACTCGGGCAGGACATTTGAGTATAGACCCTGAAGGCTACCTTACTAACACCGAGGGACTGAGAGTGTTAGATGCCAATAAACGAGCGATTCCCGTAGGGGCGTTTCTGGGGCAAGGGAATCCGAGCCAACAAATTACGGTAACCCAAAAGGGAGAAGTGTTTGTGGATAGGCA
>JBJTUH010000121.1:0-2866 GCA_046080605.1 Vampirovibrionales bacterium | reverse complement strand
ACAACGCCCTGTCACCGCCATCATGTACGATATAAAAAGTTTGCATCGAGCATTATCTGAAGAGCGTACATTCGTGAACTTACGTTTTGGACTCAATCGACCAGGAGTGCTCCCAGGTGTCTATGACCCAAAACGTGGCGTACCTGATTGGAAACCTTAGCCCCCTAATAACTTAACGCAGGGGTTTCTTCTTCTTGTAACACTTGATAACTTTGAGGAAACGGCTTGGCAGACTTTACGCCCTTCGCCTCAAGCTTTTTAATTTGAGCCATCACGCCTTGTTGTCCACGCAACGTGGTATTGGTATCCTCAAGCTGTCGTGTGAAGGTGTCTAATGTTTTCTGTACGGTTTCAAAACGTTCCGCCAATAGTGCCGCACGTTTGTGAAGTTCTTTTGCCATGTCGATAATCTCAGTGGCAAGGTCTCTACTTTGAGCCTGTGTCCACCCCTGAGCAATGGTTTTAAGCATTGCCATAAGAATTAAAGGACTCGCTAAAATAACCCCTCGTTGAAAGGCCTCTTCCATCAAAAGAGGACGCTCTTCAAGAGGAATACGGAGCATACTTTCCCGAGGAACAAAGAGTATCACAAAGTCAACCGCATGATGCTCTTTCGCATGGTAGCTTTTTCGATTGAGACGTAAAATCTCATTGTTAAGGCTTTGCGTCAGTTTTTGGCGTTCTTCTTGCGTACGTCCTTCTTGCCAATAGTCATCCTCAAACGATTCTAGTTTCCCAACCAAGGTTTTGGCATCAATCAGTACCACATGCCCATTAGGAAGATACACCTTCACATCAGGGCGTGTGGTTTCACCGTCAACCACTTGAACGGCTTGTAACTCAAAGTCTCGGTCTTTCTGTAGCCCAGACATTTCAAGCAGACGCATCAACTGAAGTTCTCCCCAGTCACCTCGTCCTTTATTATCTGTCAGTACACTAACAATGCGGTCTTTTGCCAGCATGAGGTCTTGGGTTTGTTTGGCAGCTTGCTCAAGGTGTGCCTTTAAAGAAGCACTCTCAGACAGGGTTTGGTCATTAAAAGCTTTCAGTTTTTCTGCATTTTCTTTGATGAGTGTCTGTAACGGAGAAAGAAGGGTGTGAACGTCCTGTTTGAGGCGTTCGGTACGTTCTTCATGCGTAGAACGGTTACGGGTATCAAACTTTTCCTGAAGGGTTTCAAGTGCCTTCAAGCTTAATGCTTCAAAGCGTTGTTGCATCGAGGTTTCAAGCTCTGTTTTCCACGTTTCCATGTGGGTTTTCTGGGTGTCGTACTGGGTTTGTACACTGGCAAGCTCTGCGGTGCGTTGGGTAAGTTGGGTTTGTGTTGTATGGTACGTTTCCTGTAGGGCTTGGTATTGAGCCTCCCAGCTGGTAAGCTGATGGGTGAGTGTTTCAAGTTTTGCCGTTAAACTTGCACGTTCTTCCTTGAGTGCTTGGGCTTCATGATGCACTTGTTGCCACTGGGTTTGTTGGGACACAAGGTCTTGGAACCGTTGCTGTAAGTGGCAAAGCTGTTGCTCAAGGTCTTGTATTTTGGTATTTTTTTCATGGAGGGCATGCTGATAGTTTGGTTTAGTCCATAAAGCACCTCCTACCGTACCAAGGAGAATCCCGAGAAGTAGCCATAAAAAAGGTATCATGAGAGGGGTTCTTTCTTGTATGCTAAAAACTATGAAAAATAAAATCATTTAACATGACGTATGTTGCTCTAGTATACTAGAAAAATTTCCACTCATTGAGGTACCAATCATCATGAAAGCTTGGCACACAAACGCATGACCTATACTTACTTTACTTGGCATAAGCGTCTTATCACACTATGGAAGACACTTATCGCTCTCATAACACTTGTCTCTGTGGGAAGTTTGTTTTATCAAGACACGCTTTATGCGGAAACCGTTCAGGTAGGATTACAGGAAACCTACACATGGAGCTACACCCTTGCACACCTGATACAGCGTCTTGACCGCTGGCAACTGCCGTCCCTACACGAAGCCACCGAGACATTTACACGCCTAACACAGTTTAAAAACACCAAACCTACTCTGTATGCAAAAGTACAGGTATGCCTTGCAAAAGAGCAACTAGAAACCTCGTGGCAGTTACAAGCCCTCGTACAACCTGTGGCTGGAACCTCTTTAGGGGGTATCTCTGCTCAAGCACCTCAGGCACTTTCTATCCCTTTCGCCTCATGTGATAGTATTCAGGACAACTTCCAACATCATATTGCCACAGCCTCCCAGACCATCACCTATGCACAACGTCACGCTATTCTCGTTTTTTTACACAAACAAGTCAACCATCATGCAGAAGGCTTTCAGGAGAAACCTCCTCAGCTCCATAGCACTCAAACCCTCTCACTGCAAAGACTCCCCCGAGACAATCCTTGGCACTGGGTGGGGCTTTACTTACAAACCAAACAAGCACTGCTGCAAACAACCCTCACAGAAGATGAACGCCTACAATGGCAACTCACACAAGCACGAAGTATTCAGAAGCTTCATCAAGGGTTTCAATTCCCTATCAGTTTACTCACAGCCCTGAGCAACTAAGCTTTTTGTCCTATTACCTCTACACATGCCCCAAACCAAGGGGTGTTGACACTGACGGCAGTTAAGCCTGCTGCTTGAAACATTTCACCCAGTGCTTCGGGCGTTAAAAAGGCTTTGGTACTTTGGCTTAGATATTGATATGCTATTTTATCTTTGGCAATCAAAGAACCCCACCAAGGCATAAACTTTTCAAAATACAGCCAAAACAAAGGAAGCTTAGGCGTAGAACACGTATCCAAACAAATGACACGCCCCCCTTTTTTCACGACCCTTGTCATTTCCTGAATGGCGAGCAAACGGTTTTTCACATTCCG
>JBJTUH010000120.1:0-7861 GCA_046080605.1 Vampirovibrionales bacterium | reverse complement strand
ATAGGCTCTTAAATCACGTTCTTTCTTGCTTCTATCTTCGTGGTGGGGGTATGGAGGTTTTCCAGCTTTCTTGATGTGCTAAGAGTCAAAGGTTTATTGTTTTTGAGTAAGCATAGTATCACCCTAGCCTTGAAATACCTATGATGATGTTTTCTTCTGCTTTACACACGCCAGTAGTTTCTTCCGTGTCCACTCAGCCTATGACAATGGTTCAGGCTATTTGTGATGCTTTGGGTGTAGCCATGGAGCGTTCATCCGATGTGGTTTTGATTGGTGAGGATATTGGAAAGCATGGCGGCGTATTTCGTGCCACGGATGGTTTACAGGCACGTTTTGGTACCAGTAGGGTCATGGATGCGCCTTTAAGTGAAACGGGGATTATCGGTACGGCTGTTGGTATGGCGGTGCAGGGCTTAAAGCCTGTGGCAGAGATTCAGTTTTCTGATTATATGTTCCCTGCGTTTGACCAAATTGTTTCTGAGGTGGCAACTTTTCGGTATCGTTCAGGTGGTGAATTCACTTGTCCGCTTGTGATTCGTACTCCTTATGGTGGTGGTATTAAGGGGGGGATGTGGCATAGTCAGTCTCCTGAGGGATATTATACGCATACACCTGGGCTGACTGTGGTGATACCTTCTACGCCTTCTGAGGCGAAGGGGTTGTTATTGGCGGCGCTTGAGGGTGAAGACCCCGTGTTGTTCTTTGAGCCTAAAAGGCTCTATCGTAGTATAACAGAGCCTGTCGC
Organism: Vampirovibrionales bacterium; assembly: GCA_046080605.1. Classification (GTDB taxonomy): domain Bacteria; phylum Cyanobacteriota; class Vampirovibrionia; order Vampirovibrionales; family JAJTHC01; genus JBJTUH01. Next base: position 7,116 of record JBJTUH010000120.1, on the reverse strand, counting down.
TACTGGTTATTATACAGAGCCTGTAGGACCTTCTGCTGTCGTGAAGGAAGGAACTTTTGCTTCAGTATTTTGTTATGGGGCAATGGTGCCTGTGGTACGTCAAGCCGTTGAAAAAATAGAGGCACTGCACTCAGGGGTGACGTTTGAGATTGTCAATCTTAGGACATTATATCCAGTAGATGAGCAAGGTATTTTAACGAGTGTGACTAAAACAGGGCGAGCTGTGATTGTCCATGAGGCTCCTAAAACGTGTGGATATGGTGCTGAAATTTCCGCTTTACTTGCAGAAAAAGCTTTGGCTTCCTTGGAGGCTCCAGTGTTACGAGTGACGGGATGGGATACTCCTTATCCTTATAGCACTGAGGCGTGGTATGCACCCCAAGCTCATCGTGTTTTTCATGCTTTGGAAACGCTTGTTAAAGATAGCTGGTAATCCATGACTTATCCTGCTGAGAGAACCCAATATTTAGTACGCTCTGTGATTCAACAGGTTGCTGGCTTGGCTCGAGAGCATGGTGCTTTAAACCTAGCGGAAGGATTTCCTGATTTTCCCGCTCCACAAGTGTTGGTAGAAGAAGCTTGCAAGGCGTTACGTGATGGTGTGAATCAATATTTTCCTGCGGATGGTGACCCTCTATTGAAGCAAGCCATTGTGGAGGATTATCATCGTCGGTATGGTTTGGAATATTGTGCGAAAAGGCACTTGGTGGTCACTTCTGGTGCAACGCAGGCGACGGCTTCCACCATTCAAGCACTCGTGAATCCTGGTGATGAGGTGATTGTTTTTCAACCGTTTTATGAGAATTATATTCCTAATATTTTATTTGCAGGTGGCATTCCTAAAGTGTTGTCTTTAGAGCCTCCTTTGTGGCGGTTGCCATTTGAGCAGCTTGTGGGTGCCGTTTCTGCTAAAACAAAGCTTCTCATCTTGAATACGCCTCACAACCCTACAGGACATGTGTTAAGTATAGAGGAATGTCGCTTTATTGCGTCTCTTGCAGCGCATTTTCAGTTTCGTGTGTTAGTGGATGAGGTCTATGAGTTTTTAACGCATGATGGGTTGTGTCATCTCCCTTTGGCTTCTTTTGAGGGGTTGGCTCATCGAGTGGTGACCGTCAGTGCGGTCTCTAAACGTTATAATGTGACGGGTTGGCGTGTTGGATGGGCTTTAACGAAAGATGAGCGTCTGATGCAAGCTATTCAAACGGTGAATGATTATATGACAGCAGGGGCGCCCTCTCCCTTACAGCGTGCTTGTGTCAAGGCTTTAACGTGGTCGTTCCAAGAGGATAGGGCTTTGCATGACCCTGTTCGTTCAAACTTGCAACTGCTGAAAGAGGCACTTCCTCTTTTAGGACTCTCTCCTTCAGAGGTTTGTTTAGAAGGAAGCTATTTTGCCTTTATGCCAGTCGATGGCTGGGGCTTTTCTCAAGATATGCAGGCTGTAGAAGCTCTGATTCGTCAAGCAGGCGTAGGGGTTGTGCCAGGGCTTTCATTTTTTCATCCTAAGGGTGTCCGTCCAACTGCCCAGCCTTACATACGTTTTACTTACAGTAAACAGCAAGCCACAGTGCAAGAGGCATTGGTACGTATGATGACGCTTGTTTCAAAGTAGCACGGTATGCTATTGTTTAAATAGGTTTTGAGTCATTTTGTGCTTGTATTATTTGCATACGTTTGTTTTGTCTGCTTTCATGATGTCTACTCGTCCTCCGTTTCAAGGGTATGGTACCTTGCCTCCTTCCTCTTCTTCTGATTGGCTGGATGAGGCTTCTATTCATGATGCCCTTTATGGTGTCACTAGAGGACATCAAGGGTATGATACCTCTATACCAGTTTCTGCTCAAATACCAGAGGAGGATGCTCCCGATTCTTACGCTTGGGTTAAAGTACCTATTTCCAAGAGAAGCGTGCCACGTATGAACCAAGCGAGAAAAAAAGTAAGTTTGATGGGTCAGCCTTCTCATGCTTCTTCAAAAGGATTTGCTTCTAGGTTAATCAGTCGTATGACGCAAGTGTCTTTGCCTATGTTGTCAAGTCCCTCTCGTCGTGTGTCTTTGCCTGTTTCACTGCCACAGGCCGTGTCCTCTAGGTATTGTGCAGTTAAACACTCTATTCAACGTCAGATACAGCAGGCAATATTACCCGCTATAGGAACACCGTTGCGCTCTCGTCAACGTTCCCCCTTGAGAAAGTCTGCTGTCATGACGACAGCTCCTTACCATGTGGCATCCCACCGTGTACGTCCTGTGTCAGCGTTTACCCATACCTCTGCCATGGTACCAGAGATGTCAACTCGGGTGCCTGACTTCGTTGCTTTACCACGTCCTACCACTAATGTTCCCTTCTTTCGATGGATGGATGGTACACTCCTGAGCCTTGTGTTTCTCTTGATTGGTATTGGATTAATCACGCTTGCGAGTGCAAGCACCAGACTCAGTTTAATAGAAGCAGGTCACGGCTTCACTTACTTACTCAAACAGGGATTTTATACGTGTATTGGGATTGCGTTGATGTATTTTGTGGCGACACGCTCTTTGGCGTGGGTGCGTCGATTGACCTGGGGGGTTGCCCTTTTTACACTGGTGTTATTGTTTGCAACCCTTGTTGCGGGTAAAACCGCCAATGGTGCCGAACGATGGCTTATGGTAGGACCTTTTCAGGTTCAAACCTCTGAATTTGCTAAAATTGCGGTGGTGATGCTTTTAGCTGATGCTATGGCTTTGCCTGCTCATGACATGAGAAAGAACACACGCCTACTTTTTGCACTCATCGCTTCCATTGTCATGATTGGTTTGGTCTTTAAGCAACCTAATTTGAGTGTGACGCTGATTTTAGCGGGTGTGATGGCAAGTATGTACTGGATGAATGGTTTGTCTACGCTTTTCTTTATGGTCGGCTTGCCTGTAGGTGCTGCCTTCGTCTGGCAAAAAATTGTTTCAACCCCTTATCAATGGGCTAGGATACAGGGCTGGATTTACGCTGCGGAACATCCTGCGAAAGAGGGTTACAATCTTATTCAGTCGTTAAAAGCTATTTGTTATGGGGGCTTCTGGGGACGAGGGCTCGGGGGTTCTATCCATAAACTTGGCTTTTTACCGTTCCAACATACGGACTTTATTTTCTCCGTATTCTGTGAAGAGTTTGGCTGGATTGGTGCGATGTTACTCATTGCTATTTTACTAGGACTCTTTTTTAGAGGTGCCATGATTGCTTGGCAAACTCAAAAAATGTATGCGAAATATTTAGCTGCGGGTATTGTTGTTGTATTGTTTTTACAAACATGGGTTAATTTGGCTGTCACTACAGGTACTATGCCTGTGACAGGAGTGACATTGCCCCTTGTAAGCTACGGCGGTACTTCCGTAGTGATTACCTTAATGATGTTTGGGGTGTTATTTCTCGTGGCACGACAGCCTATTGAATCTTCTTTTTCCTCCTCTCAAGAGGAAGATGGTTCTGTGACTCGTATTCATCCTGAGTATCGTGGTTCAGGCGTTTAGGGGAGGTTTGCAACCGATGGTCACAGTGGTCAATGTATGCTTTACAGGAGGAGGTACAGGGGGGCACTTATACCCTGCATTGAATGTGGCAGATACCCTGAAACAACGTCATCCGCATTGGTTGTTATGGTATATTGGAGGCGAAAAGGGTCTTGAAAAAGGTGTCATGGCATCTCGTGATGATTTTACGACGATGTTTCTTCCGATGGAAGGCATGCCAAGAAGTAAGCAATGGAAAGACCTATGGCCATGGCTGAAACGATTGATATTTTCTACTTGGCAAGCAGGAAAATTTCTGTGGCATCATAAAATTCATGTCATTTTTGCAACGGGCGGTTATGTGACGGCTCCTGTTTTATTAGCTGGCACGCTTTTGGGAATTCCGTTTATTTTGCTTGAGCCTGATGCTCAAATTGGGTTGGTGAATAAACTGATGGCACCTTTTGCTCATACGGTATGTGTGGCGTTTGAACGTACTCGAGATGTCCTTGCACAAAAAACAAAAGCCATGGTTCAACTTACAGGGAATCCTCTCAAAAGCCAAACAGGCATGATTAAACGAGAAGATGCCTTGGCTTGGGCAAAACAGTTCCCTGGTCGTGGGGCTTGGTATGAAACACCTGAAAAACCCACGCTTTTGGTGATGGGTGGCTCTCAAGGTGCAAGGGCTATTAATACGGTGATGGTCTTATGTCTTGAACGCTTTTTACAAAAAGGTATGCGTGTGATTCATGTAACAGGGCAAAAGTTATATCAAGAAACAGTCAGTCGTTATCCTGATGCGTTAAGGTACCATACAGATTACTGGGTGATGCCTTATTCACAGGATTTACCCTACCTGATGGCCATGGCAGATGTTGCGGTTTCTCGGGCGGGTAGCATGTCGTTGTCTGAGCTTGCCATGGCGGGTTTGCCAGCCGTGTTAATCCCTTTTCCTGAGTCTGCAGGGCAACACCAGCAACATAATGCTGAAAGTCTTGCGAAGGTGGGTGCCGCTTTATGCGTGTTAGAATCTGAGATGACCCCTGAACTTTTTGAAGAAAAAGTTTCTTCTATCCTGTTAGACCCTGATGTACAAGATAGTATGCACCGCTGTATGCAGGCACAGGCTAAACCAGATGCAACGTCTCGTATCATTCATTTGTTGGAAACGGTTGCTTCTGTTTAGTCTGTTCGCTAAAGAGAGGCACTTTTAAAATAACCTTAATTGCTTTACCAATTCAATGGCACACAGTATTTCTAGTGTGAAAACAATAAGGCAACTTAGGGTAATGCCTCCTATTTTGAGGTGTCGACCCATTGCTTGGCGTGTTCCGTTCATGGTTGAAGGCTTTCTGTTTTATCTAAAATTAAAAAGATGGTTTATGACGATGAAGGTAGGTTTGAAACTTTTCATACTGCTTTAGTTTCTTTGTATGATTTTCAATAGAAACATGATGGAATGCTTGGGAGCTTTCAGTTTGATTGAATGCAATAAGTTTCATCATTGTGAAAAGAAGTTGAAAGAATATCCACTTTGTTTCTGTGGAAAGTCTTGCCGAAGGCGTACTAACATACTGAGCCTTTTTTCTTTTAGAGTATTTTTTGTAATACGTTTCGTAGAATACATGAAGATTCATAGGAGGTACGAGAGCTTTAACCCCTTTTTTGATGGATGACGGTGTGTTTTAAACTTGCATTACTTCTGATTTAAAATAGCATAATTTTAATAAAGTGACAATATTTTGTAACATTTTGCATTTTGTGTAACCATTTGTCTTATTTGTGCATTTTGTATCTGTGCTTTATGGCGTATTTTTACGTTGTCTTTATAAGATGACGGCACTTTGAAGTTTATGCTATACTAATGAAACTATATTTTTTACTACCCTAGCATCTCAGTGGTGTTACTTATTTTTTGGACAAGATGTGCATGTCTTTTTCTTCTCTTGAAGGTCAGCCTTCCCCTATCATTGCAAAAGCTCATGCTGTGGGGCATGCCTATGATGCTGAATTGCGTTCCAGAAATACTGCCAGACCTGAAGCGTTTGTTGCAAAACTGACGTTATTTTGTAAACGTAAGGGACTAAGAATTAAAGAACTATGCCAAATGGTGGGTCTGCCTGAGTCAACGTTTTACCGTTGGCGACACGGTCGTGTGCCACAACTGCATCAACTCAAGTTGCTTTCTGAAGCACCTGACCTTGGATTAAGCTTTGAGCAACTTGAAGTGTGGCTTTATCCTGAACTCGCTCGGGCGGTGACGCAAGACACTGTCGAGGTTTCGCTTGTAACGCTTTCTGAGCAGCACTATGAAGAGCAATCTACGAGGGTTTTAACGACTCCTAATGTTGTGCCTTCACCGTCATCACACGTACTCTCTCAGGGGATGCTGACCCCTCCTATGATGTTAGATGTGATTGCTGATGTTCGGCAAGGGGCTTTGTACCCACGTTTGCCTCATGAGTTTGCTTCTTTTTATTATCCAGTGGTAGGTGCTTCTTTACCTTGTAAGCCAGAAGATGTATGGGTTTTCTATTTGCATACTGCTTTCAAAACCTATCCTCAAGGAACGTATTTGCTTGTATTACCTTTGCTTGAGGGTGTCGTGTCTTCAGAAGTCTCTCCTCCTGGAAGTTCTATACGGGAACAGCTGACATTTGTGAATCGTCCTGATGTTTATTTTGAAGTGGTTGGGTATTTTTGTACAAGCTTTTAATACCACGCAAGTCATACAAGCGTTTTTTACCTATCAAGGCGTTGTCTTTTCGTTTAAAGACAACGCCTTGATACTATTTTGAGACAAGTCAAGGGCGATTAATACGCCATTTTTTCAGTTGAAATAGCTTCTGAGGGCTTACGGAATAGGTCTGAGAAGTGTTCAATTTCAACATCTAATGTACGCTGACGAATACTTTCAAGCATTTGTGTTTTTAGGTCTTCGAGTGTTAGCGTGTCTGACTTCCCTTTACTGCGGTATCGTCTTACTGCGACGGTTTTTTCTGATGCTTCACGGTCTCCTACAACCAGCATGTAAGGGATTTTTTCTGTTTCGCTTTTACGAATACGGTAGTTCAGCGTTTCATTATCTTCGTTTACAATGGCACGAATTTTTGCCTGTTTGAGTGCTTGACGCACTTCATGGGCATAAGCGTTGTGTTTTTCTGAAATAGGAATCACAACGGCTTGTATGGGTGCTAACCATGTGGGAAATGCTCCTCCAAGGTGTTCAATTAAAATCCCCATAAACCGTTCAAAGCTACCATAAATGGCACGATGGATGACGATAGGACGCTCAAAAGTACCTTCCTTGGTGACATATTCTAATTCAAAGCGTTCGGGTAGCTGGAAGTCAAGTTGTGTGGTGCCACATTGCCATTCCCGACCTAGACTGTCTAAAATCGTGACATCAATTTTAGGACCGTAAAAAGCCCCTTCCCCAGGGTCAATTTCATAGGGTTTACCTGTGGCATTCAAGGCTTGCTTTAAACCCTCTTCGGCTAAATCCCACATCGCTGCCGAACCCATAAAGCTCTCAGGGCGGGTGGACAGTCTGAAACGATATTCAATGCCGAAAAGACTGTATACGGTATCTACCATGGTGAGGATTTTTTGAATTTCCTCTTGGATTTGG
>JBJTUH010000119.1:0-17166 GCA_046080605.1 Vampirovibrionales bacterium | reverse complement strand
TTTTGGTTCATGGTACCGTTTTTAGTCGCCTCGGTACAGTGGCATTTCGGGCAATTCATGGCTCTATTATAACATAACTATGTTGAGGCACCAACGCCAGTTTTTTAAATCACTTTTATGTTTTGGGTCTGATTTTATAATTGCGTCCGTCCATCGAATTAGAAGTTCAGAATTGCCACGTATATGAACTATTGCTAACCATTTGGCATAACATACTAATTTCTGGTCTGTGATATTACATCTTATTATCCCCAATTGATTCTGATAAACAACAAAGATATGCCATAAAAATAAGAAGGGTATAAATCCAACATAAAGAGCTAGAAGGGTAAGATACTCCATAGCTGTTTCTGAAGGCTGTGTAACACTTATCCATAAGCTCAAGAAAAGATATATCAGTGTTATAAAAGTAAGCAAATCTTCACTAAGTTTTGCTAATCTGTCATATTTATCTTTTATTTTAGGTATGGTACATATGAGTGTAAGACATATTCGAGTAGGTAAAAGAATGAGTTCAATAATTAATGGGAAACTATACAACCCAAAAACAAAACTTAGTATTTGTCCAGGAGTGAAAATACTGTGAATTACTTTTTTATAATTTTCAAGTGATGTTACTTGAAATATGACAGTCCAAACAAATGTAATCAACCAAACAACTGTTGCTTTTACATAATCAACCGACCACCACCCAAGCTTATAAAATAAATATAATTCTCCAAAAATATAAAATGTTGCAATTAATATGGGTAAAACAACAAGCTTTTGCAGGGAAATACTTACTAAATTAATAAATAATGGTCGTAATGATTTTGAAAAAAGAATTAAAACTAAAAATAACACAATGTATAATATGATTGACCATTCATGACCGCTGATTTTTTGAATGATTTTATTCATTTTTTAACTTACAATCCTTTTTTATCAAGGCATTATTTTCTATAGAATATTCACTAGCTATAAATATACTTGTTGAAGGATTAAGCCAGTTATGGGTCAAAAACACCCCAACCGTTTCAAGTCATGCTTGGCTGATGGGTTCTATATTTGGGATTGTATGGAACGTTTTTCTCATTGCCTGTGTCGCTCATAAGAAAATAGACCTAAAGCAATAGAAGATATTTCACATGCTGTAGAAGCGAATGTTCGGTTGATTACTTGCCTGTAAAAGGGGAAATAAAAGATAAACCCCAGTTAATGAACCAATCAAGTATCCACACAAAAACCGTCATCACTGTAATCATCAGTAACACCACGACGGTTTGAGAAAGCACTTGAGGTAACCCAGGCCAAGTAATTTTTTTAAACTCTTCTTGTACACCCTGAAAAAAAGCAACGATTCCTGAGGAAGAAGGAAGGGTTTGAGCTTCGTGAGAAAGGTCTTGCATGGAAGGAGGAGTACCGAGTGCAGAAGAAACTTACAAGGGTTATAGAAAAAGAACGCGCCCTGGAGGACTCGAACCCCCGACATCCGGTTTTGGAGACCGACGTTCTACCAACTGAACTAAGGACGCATAAAAGGAATAAAAACTATTTTATTATTATGCTTAAAACATACAGGCGTATCAAGCTTTTTCTCCATGAGGTTTCCCTGTTCCGTCTTGAAACATCAATGACTAAAATAACGAAAGCTGTTCATGACCGTAACGACAGTCTTCTATGAGGCATCCTAAGTCTTTTGCCATGAGTAATGCTTGTTTTCGTTCTTCTTCCGTGAAAATTTGCCAGCTCCCTCGGCAGGTTGCTTCTACCCAAAGTTCAACGTGGTCATGATACAGGCGTAACGTAGAAGCCCAAGGAAGTGCTTCAGACTGATGGGCTGTCAAGTCAGTTTTACGCTGATAGAGTCGGCTTAAGGCACGCTCAACGCTTGAGCCTGCATCAAGCTGATGCTGCTCTAATGCCACTAAGGTTGCAAGGAATAGGTTTTCAAGATGGTGTTGGGTTTCTAAAAACTGTCCTGCTTGATAACTTTCCAAAAGGGTATGGGTTAAACTTGCAAGCCATTGAATGGACATGGCATCTGATTCAGGGTGATGAGGAAGCCTTTTCCAAACCCCTTTCTGCCAGTGTCGCAGTGTTGCATACACTTCGGGTAAAGTCTCTTGTGATAAGGAGGAATGGGAATGTTCTGAGGAAACCAAAAGAGGGACTCGCTAAGCCAAGGAAATGTAAAGCATGGAACACATCATGACAGCACTTTTATGTTAAGTATGAGGGAGATAAAGCCTGTTTTGCAAGCCTTTTATAAGGAATCTCCCTCAAGAGATGCTTGAAATGCGGGGTGGGTCACTAAACTTTGGGTGCGTTTTCCGTCTCTGAAGAAACGGCAGAGACTATATCAAGCTTGGCAACCAGTGGGTCAAGAAACAAACAGATTGGCTAGCCTTGAACATTCAGCCTTTTGTGTGCCAGCCTTTTGAAGTGCATGGCTTTTTCTAGGTCAATCTCCACCACAATAGGGTCATGGTCAGAGGCGAGTCTGAATAGTTTTTCCTCTGCTTGATGTTTGGGGGTGGTTGTATTGAGTTCAGGTGAACGTAAGTAATGAGAGCTACTTGCTTTTTGGAGTGAAGGTGACCCGAAAAGATAATCAAAATGCACAGGTTTCAACCCACTGGTAGGGTAGTAATAGGCGGTAAACAAGGAAGGCTCACGATGACTCATTTCTTCGAGTCGGACAAGGGGTTTTTTGATGTAAAATCGACTGGCTTTGGTTGGCATGTACTGGTTGGCTGAAACGACCGTGTCATGTTCCACATCATAGATGGGAAACGTCGTACGTTTTGCCTTTCCTGTAATGACTTCTAGGACAGGTTGTGTCACAGACCAGTGAGGGTCTGTATTGAAATCCCCACCAATCAGAAACCATGGCTTTTGCCCAGTGCTTGTATGATAGTCTTTTCTAACTTGATTAAGGACATGTTGTAGTCCGTAAGCTTCACGGAGCCTTACAGTACCAGTGGCATATGCTTCAAAGGCATGGCTCGTCATGCGTGAGAGTCCAGGGAAGGTGGGTGCCATAATATGAGTGTTGATGGCAATGAGTGGTTGTGACTTATGCTTTCCTATGGGTAGTGTAAAATGTGCTACATGAACCTCTCTTAAAAGTAAGGGTTCTTTTTCGGAGGTGATTTTAGGTAAATCTTTTGAGGTATAGACCTCTTGCTTGACTAATTTGAGGGGTTTTTTATACAAAAACATTTGTCCAATAGGCACTTCGCCAGGTGCTTTTTTCTCTAGTTTAGGGTCATAGCCTAACCACTCATACGGCGCTTGATGCTGAGAGACTGCCATAGGGTTTAAGACAGTGTCCACAAAGTGTTGTAAGGCCTTACGACTTTGAACCTCTTGGAGTAGCACAAGGTTTGCATGACCCTTGAGAATCACTGAAGCCAGTGCGTTGAGTGCTTCAGGAGACTTTGATTTGTAAATATCGGCATTGGGTTCGTGAAGTAACCACGCATTGTAGCTCATGACCCTCAAACTATGAGGGGTTCCTGTGATGGCTTTTTCAGAGAAATGAGGGGCGTGTATGGCTTTAGCATCGTTTTCTGTACTCGGTGTAACGACGTTTGCTTGATGTGTTTGACCACTGACACCAAAACGCTGAAGTGCTGGTGGCGACACCAGCTTCGTAGAGATAGAAGCGTACATGATAGACCCGAAAAAAGAAAAAACCAAAAAATGGTAGTGAATATTAAAAGACCCGAAAAATATAAAGACCTATTTTTATACAGCTTATCATAAACGCATGGTCTCAGTAGCTCTTGGCTCAGATACCGTTACATGCTTTACAAGAAGTATCTCATAACCCATTTTCCTAGGGCGAGGGGTAAACCCATAGAGGTGTAGACAGCACCCTACCAAGAGTGTTGCCGAGAGTGCTACTGGCCCATTGAGTGGTTTATACGGTTGAGGGGGCTGAAGCACTCCGTGTTGCTTCACGCAGTGCGTCAACCTCAGTGCGTAGGGTATGCAGTTCATCGTACATAGTTTTTAATTTTCCAATCAGAGCCATTTCAGTAAAGGCTTGACGACGAGGTTTTGCGGGGGCTCCTGCCACGACTTGTTTGGGCTCCACGTCACTCATTAAGCCAGACTTTGCCATCACAATCGCATCATCGCCTACGGTTAAATGATCCGCCATACCCACTTGTCCTGCAATCACTACTCTGTTGCCAATGTTGCAACTTCCTGCAATACCTGTTTGTCCTACAATGAGGCAATCTTTTCCTAGGTGTGCGTTGTGTGCAATTTGTACTAAATTGTCAATTTTGGTACCGCTAGCGATATGCGTGATGCCTAGTGTTGCACGGTCAATACAGGTGTTTGCACCTATTTCTACATCATCTTCAATCACGACCTGACCCAATGAGTGAATTCTTAAAATAGCCCCCTGTGAATGCGTGTCCCTCCCAGAGTCTGGGTTCTCTCCCGCTTTCGCCTGCTCGGCACGAGACGCTTCTTGTGTGACGAAACTGAAGCCATCGCCTGCAATGACAGCATTCGGTTGTATGACGACCCGATGCCCTATCTTGGTACGGTCACCCACTCGTACACCACTCATTAGAACACAAGTATCTCCTAGGGTCACATCGGCACCTAGGGTGACATGAGCCATCACAACGCTGTTGGCACCAATGACACTGTTGGCACCAATGACACTATACGCTCCGATACTTGCCGTAGGGTGAAGGGTGGCAGTCTCGTCTATCCATGCCGTAGGATGAATCCCAGCATGATAGTGTGCAGGAAGATTAAACCATTGTGATAAACTGGCAAGGAGTTTTCTGGGTCGAGGGGTGCTTATCCAGCCCGTGAGCGTATGGGTTTCTGGTAAGCTAAGCGTTTCTGCAATAATGGCGACGGTTGCAACGGCATGGATCAATACCGCCAAGGCAGAGGGTTCCATCAAGAGCAGTAAATCTTGCTTCGTTTCTAAGGCTTTTGGGTGTACGAAACGATGCACAGGGGTTTCAGGGTTGCCATGTAACACCAGAGGCTCTTGCGTATGAGAACAAAGATAGTCATAAAGCGCCTGTAGTGTCACAGAGGAACTTGTAGCCGTACGCTGTAACATAGGATGCACATGAGTCTCAATGGTAGACACCGTCATGATGAAAACACTCCAAGCTAAAGAGAAGTAAATGAGGCTTAAACTTGTTCACGCCTTCATGAGGTTTAGTACCTTCATGAAACACGTTTTCTTTTTAAGTATATGCCAAAGGAAGCCCTTTACGCACCTTGGTTGCAAGTGGTTTTACCACAATAGCTTATGACTGTGGCTCGTCTCAAAACGATTCCGCTTGAGGTGTGTCACCTTTATTGAGTCGCTTTAGAAGAAGATAACGCTTCGAGTGCCGTGACAATAAAGGGGTCATACTGGTCAGGGGCTACTTCGAGCAGCTCAGGGGAGCGGCGTAAGGTTTGTAAGAGTGGCTTCCATCGAGGGTTTGCCAGTTCAACCTTGATGTTAGGCTCAATACCCTTATGATGAATATCGGTACCATTTGGTGTAAGATACTGGGCTACCGTAATATTAATGCCTGTTTGTGCAGGTAGGGTTTCAATACGCTGGACGATCCCTTTCCCAAAGGTCGTTTCTCCCACAAGCATGGCACGCTGATTGTCTTTTAACGCCCCTGCAAGAATCTCACTTGAGCTAGCACTACTCTCATTGGTGAGGACAACCAAAGGCTTATCAGTGAAAATAGGAGGCGCTGCATCAAGGTCACGAGAGTGTAAAGGGTTACGCTCGTTCACTTTTAAAATACGTCCATGGCTTAAAAACATATCGGCAATATTCACAGCCTCTGAGAGTAAACCACCATAGTTTTCTCGTAAGTCAATAATATACGCCCGTTTATTCCCCAAAGACTCAAGGGCTTTCAGGGTTTCTTCTGCGGTATTCTCCGCAATAAAGCTTGTAATTTGCACATAGCCTACATCAGGGTGTTTGGGCAACTTACGAGTATAAATGCTTTGTACTGAAATTTTATCTCGTAGCAGTGTGTAAATGATTTTTTCATCTTTTTTGGTACCAAGTGCTGGGTTGGCTTTCCGTAAAAGTGTGATAGTGACCTTGGTACCTTTAGGGCCACGAATATGGCTGACGGTTTCCTCAACCGACAAGTTGTCAGTAGGCTGATTGTCTACTTTTAAGACAATATCTCCTGCCATGATGCCCGCACGTTTCGCAGGGGAGTGGTCAATGGGAGTGATAATCACAATGCGTCCATGACGGCGACTGACTTGAATGCCTACGCCAAAAAGCTCTGCCGCAATAGACTGGCTTTGTTCGGTCACTTGTTTGGGGGTTAAAAACCGAGTGTAGGGGTCGCCTAATGAGGCAATCATCGTGTCAATGGCGACATACGCATCCTCCGAGGAGTGTAGCATGGCATCATATTTGTGTCGCCAGCGGTTCCAGTCTTGATGATTCATGTCAGCATGAAGGTAATCGTGCTTTAAACGGCTCCAAACGGTGTCATATAAACGAATAGCTTGCTGTACTTCAGGGGGTTTTCCTGATAACTCTTCTTGACACCCTGCACTCAATACCATGAATACGGTACTCATCAGTACCCCTAAGCAAAAAAAGGTACTCTTAGGTCGGTGCTTCCACAAAGTAGTGACGTAAGCATGGAGACCATGAACCTGAGGCATTGACATCATTGTGTGGAGTACCAAGTGAATCTGTGTGGAACAGGGAAACGAATGTAAAGCGTGATGACAGTCTATTTTGAGCAATCAGAAGGTTTAAGACACGTATAAAACCATAAACAAACCATTCCAAAACATCAAGTGCTTTTTAGACATTCCAGCGATGTTTCGGCTGTTTGAAGGAGTCTTTTTATAGAGGGTGTGAGAAACTTTCCTCCGCCTTGTGCCAAGCCGCTTGTATTTTGAGAGCAAGGCTTTCTGCAGTATCAGAAGCTTCATGAGGAATCGGAGGGCATATGATTGCCTGATATTGCGGCCGTGTAGCAGGCGTGTACTGAAGCACCACAGGTAAAACGGGAGCTTTGTTTTTCAACGCAAAAAAGGCAGCCCCTTGTTTAATTGCGTGGGTACTTGTGTCTTCTGTTGTAGGGGTCGTTGTCTCTTCACTAGCGTGTTGCTTTTTGCGAGTCCCTTCAGGAAAAATCCCCAAGTGCCAACAATCATGGGTGGAAGGTTTGTGGGAAAACACTCTTTTGACTGACTTGACCGTGGATAATTCTACTTTGCTACGATTGACGGCAATGGTGCAAAATCTGGAAAGAAGCCAACGAATCCATGCTTTCATGTAAAGCTCTTGTTTTGCTAAATACGCAATTTGCATAGGCCATAGTGTGACAGATAGTGCAGGAGGATCCCAATTGGATTGATGCGTACAGGCAATGACGTAAGGGGTCACAAATCGGTCTTTGGGCAAGTGGTGCTTCCCTGAAATACGAATGCCCTTGAGCCATACAATGGGTAGATGTAACAGAAAAACCGCAGTACGATAGGCACCCATAAAAAAAGGATTCGCAAAGGTATCTTCAGACACTAAATTGGGCGTATCTGTATTTTTACAAAAGGCTTGCCATTGTTGCCAGAAGGTTAAAACCATCACAAACGTTCCCTTATGAAATCAACACGATACAACTTATTCAATAGGTAAAATCAAAAGCCTTGCACCTTCTAAACCTTGCACGGTACCAAGGGTATCTTTTGCTAAGCAAACTTCTACCGAAGCAGTGTCATGAAGTAGGGCTGTCCACGTTTCACCCGTTTTCAAAATCTTCACCCGCCCTACCTGTGTGGCACTCACGGGTTCAAGTATTTGTACTCGCTGTCCTATCAGGGCATCCATATTCGAAGCTTGTGAGGGGGCGTTTTGTAAAAACCACTTGACGCACAAAGGGCGAACGACTGCCAAGCTTATCCCTGAAAAAATGCTAAACCATACGAGCTGGGTAAAAACATCATGGGTAGGTACTACCCCTAACCATAGTAACCCCGCAAGTAACCCCGCCGCTAGGGCGAGCATAAGTAAATAAAGGTTTCCTACCCATGTTTCTAAGGCGACGAGTCCGCCTGAAACGCATAACCAAATGAGTAGAGCAACTGAAACAGCAGGAGGCATCATGGCAATAAGAGTATCCTTGTTATGTTATACCGTGACTTCTTCAGGGGCTTTTAATTGTAACTCCATGGCGTGTAAAAACCGCTTACGTTCTTCGTTTAACACCGTAAAAACCCAACGATGTCGGCTTAGCAAGTCCATGCCTGAGAAAATAGGACTAATCATCTCAATGGCTAAATGTGTGCCTCCTAATACATCTGACGGAATCCCGACATGTCCTGCATGCTTCCAGCTATTATCAATAATATGAACCGTTGCTTCTGGCGAGGCGGAAAGAAGCTTGTCATAAACTGCTTGGGTATCAGGGTGCATAGAGACCCCCCCTTCAGAGGAGGATGGTGACTCAGTGGTGTGTGGCATAGAGGCGGAAGAAAAGGACATAAACAACAAGAGCTTTCAACTCATGAGAGGGACGCTAAGTGAGAAAAAATAATGCCATAATATCGCTTTAACGATACCACAAAAGGAGGATGCTCTACGACAGAGACTCTTTTTGTTTGGCAAACTGACCGAACAAAGGGAAAGGCACCCCTATAGGCTTGTGTCGTTTAAGTCTATCAGCTTTTGTCTTTGTCTTGACACATCCCTCAGTAAGAGGTCAGTGCTATCAAGGGTATGAGAGGGCATGTTTGCACGCTTTTTCAGAGTTTCCACAGTGTTATCGTTGTGTTAGCGGTCGTGTGATGGGTCAATTAGTTTTAGTTAGTAAGGTCAGGATGTCTTCATGTTTAAGCCTTTTTCTCTACTCCGCTCAAAAGCAGAAGGTGTAACGTCAGACGTAGAAGCTGGTAAGCAGCCTAATGCCCAATGGCCACGAATCAAACAAGCCCCTCTTGACCAGGCTCAGGCAGGTGTGAAAGCGTCAAAGGGGATGTTGCTGAGTCCAGAGGAACTAGGACTTACAGGCATGCAACACGGTACTCCTAGCCCACAGACTGCTACGCACTTACAGGCAGTACCCGAGAACCCTTATTTAAATCCCTCACTTCATGCCGACTTTTCACAGCCTTCACCCTTGATGGACAAGCAGGCATTGTCTACTCACGTACCAGACCCTCAAGTGTTTCATGTTCAGGGAAACACGCAATCATCTGTTGCGGCAAATCCTTCTAAGTATGGAAGTGCTGCACCAGCTCCTTTGGGTGCTTCCCCAAGCAGGTTTGCCCAAACATTAAATGAAGAATTGGGACAGTGGGGACAGCAAGTGCCTCTTCCCCGATTTGATGAACCTTCACATCAGGCATTTATTCCTTTACAGGCACCTGTAACGGTGTCTACGGTTCAGAGCCATGCTCAGTATGTGGCGGAGCCAATCGTTCCAGAGCCTAGTCAGACCCGTTCGCCGTTTGGCGAAACACACGTTGTAGAAGAGATGACCCAAGCTTTTCCAGTCATGGCTTCTCCGTTTGCGATGCCTGATGCTTCGCTTACCCTAGCGTTACCTCACCATGATGCCCTCACATCACCATTGACCGCCTCGAATGCCTCACCGCATGCTTCGGCAGAGCCTGTGTCACCTTTTCAAGCAGCGTTAGAGGGTTCTTTTGAAACGTCGGGGTTTGCGGATCATGGTGCCATGGTTGACAATGAATGGACGCAACCTTCTACACTGGCACCAAACACACCTTCCTCTTGGGAAACCTCATCGGATACGCTTGCATCTTCTGAAATGTCTTTACCTGCTCAAAATGAAAGAACCTTTGTATCACAAACGCCAGATGCCACTCAGCGTTCTGAGCCTTGGGCATCCTCAGAGATGTCTTTTCAAGACATGGCATTACCTTCATGGGGAGAAGCCTCAGACCCGTCTGTACATCAAGGCTTTGAGCCTTCCTTGACCACAGAGGGTGTTTCAGGTTTTGAGTCTCAAGTGTCCCAGTATGGGTTTGAGGAGGTTGCTACCGTCACTGACTCTGAGTTTGCAGCTATACGCCATGAGGTACCCGATGAATTAGGGGAGTACCGTCAAGGATTGACTCCTTCCTCCCTGTCTTCACCTTTTCAAGAGCCAGCCTCTTCGGACAGACTTGAGTCAGCCCAAGGTGTTCCTTCCTCTGTGTGGGAAACCAGTACCATTGATGAAGAAGATGATTTTATCCCTGACCCTGAAAATGTGCTGACTCCTGAAGCACTCCACGCATCGCAGGCAATATTGAATCCTCAAGCCTTCGTACCAGAGGTGGTTGAGGCACTTGTATCTCAGCCCGATTTTTCCGAAGGACATTGGGAAACCAGTACCATTGATGAAGAAGATGACTTTATCCCTGACCCCGAGGAAACCTTTGAAACAAGCACTCTTCAGCCACCTTCAGAAGAGGTAAAAGCGTTTGAGTCAAACTCTCATGCTGAAGGGATTGCGTCTCAAGTGGTTTCTCCAACGCCTGTGGCACCCCAACCGATTGCAAAGGGTTCAACAGGAAGTTTAATGAGCAGTTTATTTGAGGATATTTCGTCTGCAAGTGCAACCCAAGCAGATAGTGAAAGTAAGACCAAAAAGCCTGCTAAAATGCTTAAGCGTATTGGGGATATCCTCATTGAGATGGAGATTTTGAACCCTAAGCAACTAGAGCAATCCTTGGCAGAAAGTAAAGCGCTTGGGGTACCTTTGGGTACCACACTTATTACCTTAGGGTGGGCGACAGAACAGCAGTTAGGTCAAGCCTTGGCATTACAGCATGGGTTACCCTATGTGCATTCTAAGGAAATTAAGCTTGAACAGCTCCGTAGCTTTATGGGGCTTTTGCCTGAACAACTCATTCGGAGTAAGTTCATTATTCCCTTTAAAAGAGAGAATCGTCGCCTATGCGTGATTTTATCGCATCCGAATGACTTAAACCTGTTGGATGAAATCTCACAAATTACAGGGTATCGAGTATCGCCTTATATTTGTGCCCATAGTGAGATTATTCGTATTATTGAGACCTTCTATGCCTCAAAGCAAGAAAGCACAGAGGAAGCCCTTGCTCGGATGGAAGCTGAGATGACGGAGAAAGACTCCGAAAATCAGGGACACCTTAAGCAAGAAAGTATTGAGGATGAAATTGAGCATGCGGACTCGGGTGCCGTCCATTTGACGAATGCGATTCTGTTACGTGCCATTGAAATGAATGCCTCAGATATTCACATTGAGCAGCAAAAAGAGCGTCTACTCATTCGGGTTCGTGTGGATGGAGTCTTACGGGAAATGGAAAGCTTCCCTAAACGGATGTCTGACCCTATTTTAACTCGTTTAAAAATTACGAGTAGTATGGACATTGCCGAGCGTCGAAGACCTCAAGATGGACGTTTACGAATGCGCCAAGGTGGGACTGAAGTAGATATGCGTGTAAACACCTTACCTTGCCGATATGGTGAAAAGGTCTGTTTACGTATTTTGAAAGCCAACGCCACGACAGGAGGCTTGGAAAAGTTAGGGCTGAGTGTGCCTGAAATTGAGCGTATTGAAAAAATGATACGTTCTCCTAATGGCATGGTGCTAGTGACAGGACCTACGGGTTCTGGAAAAACAACCACCTTATATAGTTTCTTGCGGGAAATTCAGTCGGTTGAAATTAACATTACAACCGTTGAGGATCCTGTGGAATATCCTTTGCCAGGGGTGAACCAAACACAGATTTCTCATAAATCAGGCTTGAACTTTGCACTGTGTTTAAGGGCCATTTTACGTCAGGATCCTGACGTTGTCATGGTCGGGGAAATTCGTGACCATGAAACGCTTGAGGTGTCTTTGCATGCCGCATTGACGGGTCACTTAGTGTTCTCAACCCTACACACCAATAGTACCGTTAAAACCATTAACCGTCTTCTGGATATGGGGGCACCGTGTTATCAGATTTCAACTGCCTTGAATGGTATTTTGGCACAACGATTGGTTAGAACCATTTGTCCTCATTGCAGAGAAGCTTACCTTCCTAGTGAGAAGGAGCTTGCCATTATGAAGCTTGAACCTAACCCTGCGAACCCGATTTACTTTTATCGTGGTGTAGGTTGCAATAAATGTGAAGACTCTGGCTATAAGGGACGGGTGGGCTTATATGAAATCTTGCTTATGAGCCGTGAACTGCAAGAAATGATTGATGCGTCAGAGTCTGTTCATAAATTGCAGGATATGGCGATTGAACAGGGGATGAATACCCTTGCAATGGACGGACGGATGAAGTTACTTCAAGGGGTTACGACCTTTCAAGAAGTGACTCGTGTGTTAGGGCTTGAGCTTGATATTCCTGCACACATTCCTCAGCCTGATATCGATCAAACCACCATTCAGGTGAAATCATCATAGGCTGAGTAAACGAGCTTTACGGTCTTTTCCTCTAGGGTTTGGTTCCAATGCACGAAAACCTTTTGATAGATAAGAGTAGCACTTTGTAGCCTAGTGTGCTTGGATGCTTTCTTTTTGCTTGTACTTTTGTTAGTCGGGAGATTCTCTATGCCTTTATATGAAGTTAAAGTATTAGACCAATCTAAGAATGGCTTTGAGGTTCTGAAACTGCAAGGTACAACCGCCACGGCTGTGAAGGAACAATTAGTCGCCCAAGGGAAAATTGTGGTTGAAATTGATGCGATTCAAGAATTCAATTTTAGAAGCTTTATTGGAAGTCTTCCTGGGTTAGACATCATTTTTGCGCCTCGTATCCCTTCTAAGGAAAAAGTTATTATTGTGCAGCAACTTGCTGTGCTATTACAAGCTGGGATTACCCTCGTGGAGGGGTTGTATCTTTTAGAGCAACAATCGACCTCAGAGCATACTCAGAAAGTTTTGCGTCAAGTTCGGAGTGATGTTGTGGGTGGCGATGCCTTTAGTTTTGCATTGTCTCGGCATGGCAGAGATTTTGACAACTTCTTTATTAAAACCATTAAAGCCGGTGAAATCTCAGGGAATATGGACATTATTGCGTCACGGCTTGCAGTCTTGCTTGAGAAAATGAATCATCTTCAAGGGAAGCTGATGGCTGCCATGATGTACCCTGGGTTTACTGTGTTGGTCGTTATTTTGGTGATTGTGGTTATTATGATTGTGGTTGTACCAAACTTTGAAAAGGTCTTCGCACAGTCTAAAACAGATTTACCCGAACCTACTAAAATCCTGATTGCCATGAGTCGTTTTACCTGTAGTTTCTGGTGGCTATTATTAGGGCTTACGGCAGGCGGTGTGGCTTGGTTGCTTAACTTTTATAATGGGGTAGGTCGTCCTATTATTGATGGGCTTGTGTTGCGTATTCCTTTAGTGGGTTTATTGATTACTAAAATTCATGTCAGCCGATTTATCAGAACCTTAGCCACCCTTTTGGCTTCAGGGGTTCCTATGATTGAAGCTGTGGCAAGCTCGGTGGATACCATTGATAACCGTTTAATTCATGACTCGCTTGTTGATGTGAAAAACACCTTAATGTCAGGTACTTCCTCTCTTTCAAAGCTCCTTGAAAAAACGGGACTCATTCCCAAGATGGTCTATAAAATGATTGCCGTGGGTGAGGAAACAGGGGAAATGGATAGAATGCTCAATAAGGCTGGAGATATTCTTGACCGAGAAGTGGATGAAGTCTTAGAAACCGTCTCTAAATTGATTGAGCCTTTAATGATTGTGATTGTTGGGGGGATTGTGCTTTTCGTGATGATGGCACTTTACTTGCCGATGTTCGACTTATCTAAAACTCAATAAAAAAAGGTCTTTGTTCGGTGATGCCTTAGGATGGTTGTTTCAAAACAATCAGTATCATTAAAAAAGATGAGGAAGGTTTACAAACCCTCCTCATCTTTTTGCATCACTCGTCCGTGCTTGGCTATGCCATGGCGTTAAATCCGTTTTCAGGGTTTGGCATGGCTGTTGTTGTCGGTAATGTGGGGTCTTGGACAGGAGGAGGGGCTTGCGTTGTCACCACTTCTCCGTCTCCAAACTTAGGAGCCAGCTTTAAATGAGATTTTGCATGGGCATGTGATGTGTGAGAGGAAGCACCTACGGAAATCATAAAAAACCCTGTCTCCTTGAGGAAAAATGATGAAAAAAACCAAACGAAACCGCATGATATCGCTGAATGTACGGGGCTATCACATCAACGTTTCATGGTTTTCTCAATAGCCCTGTGATAAGTATAAACGCACAACACGCTTCAGTTTGTGCGTCTTTCAATGCTTCCTATCGCAAGGAAAAAAGCAATCGCACGCATCGAACGGCAGGCGTGACGTTATGCTTGCGGGACATGGACACGCTTAGGTTTCCGTGAGTAATAGCATGCGTGCGTTTTCATTGGGTAATACTTTATCAACGGTTTTGTAGGCAGAATTATTTAGGTTCATGCGTTTCTGTTGAGCCTGTCCCTTGAGGTTGGGGCTGATAGTAAACTCGGGTAAAGGAGCTTCATCCATACGGCTTTGTCGCCATATATTGGTGTGTCCGTGAATAAAATGGGTGGCAATGGTTGCAGGTAGAGGGGATTTATAATAGCCTTCAGGATGTAACATTAAATCACGTGCTGCTACAAAATGGGCGATGGTTGGGTGGGATAAAAGGGTTTCAAGGGCGGTGTAGTTTTGTGTTGCACTGTACCCTTGAAACCAAGTATTGATGGTGTTCACCCACGTGTTAAACTTTTTAGGATGCGTCAATGGGGCAAGGGGCTGATGGTACTCTCGGTGTAGTAAAAGCTGTAAGGCTTGCGTCGCTTCTTTGCTTACACTGGCATGAGTGAAGAGTGCTTTACGTGTGGGGTCATAACTTAACAGTTTCATGTGCTTAAAATACCACTCATACAGTTTGTCATGTTCTGCTTTCAAGGCAGGAGCATGTTTTGAGATTGCCCAAGTACGTGCATAGCTTGCTTTACCTGTATCCGTAAAGGGCTTCGAGGGTTTTGAGGGTACATTTATCGAGCTGGTTGGTGTGTGATGATAGTCTTTAAGCCATTGTAACCAAGCCCAATGGTCGTGGTTAGAAAGTACCACTTCAAAAGCAGGTGTTTTGCTTTCAGGGTAGCCTTCTTTTTTACTAACTTCAAGCTGATGGAGCAGGCTAAGGATAAACGCATCTCCTATGCCTCTGTCGCCAATGACATCGCCGATGAGGCAGAGCTTTTTCTCTGGAGAGCCGCGCCACACGACATGAGGTAGTAACGTTTGATAGGTTTGAAACAGTTGAGCATACGCTTCCTGATGCGATGTTTGCGTTAAGAACGGATCTTTTTTAATAAGTTCAATGGCTTGTTGGTGAATGCCATGCAGTGCTTTAAACGTGTGGGAGGTACCTCCTACAACCCCCGTGACTATGAGGTGTTCCAGTAATTTTTGGCTTGACCCATGTAAATCGCCCAGTACGATGGTTTGCCCTTGCTTTAACTGACTTAATCCTGAGCTATACCCTACGGGGTGTTTCAGTAAGGAAACATGATGGGTAAGTGGGCCTGTAAGTTCTTGATGTTGGTTAAGGGTGTAGTGTGTCAGGGTGTAGGGTAACACGGGATGCGTCATGACGCTCAGTTTAGGCGAACGGTTGCGATGCGTATCAGGTTGATACCCGACTGAGCTACCCTCTTGACGATAGACATCCGTGGATAACGAGGCATCGTCGGATGAAAGCGTTTTTTGAGAGTCTCTAGGTGTTTTGGTTCTCGTGCTGACTAGGGGTTGATGCGGTATGAGCGTGGTGAGCTTTAAGGACAATGGAATCTCTCCTCTATGGTTTGGGGAAGGCTTTGAAAGAAGACGGTTAGGGGGTATGATGCTGGACTGAATGCTACGTAAACTAGAAGAGATTTTACAGCGAATATAGACGGCGTACAAAATGAGTCTAAAAAGAGATGCGTTTTTAAAAACAGTGTTACAAGCCTCGCCTTGCATGCCAACTCGTTGAGTCTTATGACAGTACCTAGGGAATCTGTTCTCCCTTTAGGCTTCTGTCAGTAATAGCATGCGTGCATTTTCATTGGGTAATACTTTATCAACGGTTTTGTAGGCATCGTTATCAAGGTTCACACGCTTCTGTTGAGGGTATCCTTTTAGCTTGGGGCTGAGGGACACCTCGGGTAAAGGTGTTTCATCCATAAAGCTTTTCCGCCACACATCTGTATGCCCATGAATGAAATGAGTTGCAATGGTTTCAGGAAGAGGGGATTGATAGCACCCTTCAGTATGTAACATCAAATCACGTGCGTCTACAAAATGTGAGAGGCAAGGGTCAGAGACTAGTTGCTGCACCATACGGTAGTTTTGGTTATGGCTATGTGCTTGAAACCAAGTATTCACTTGGTTGACCCACGCAGCAAACGCTTGAGGGTCGCTTAAGGGTGCAAGGGGCTGATGGTACTCTCGGTGCAGTAAAAGCTGTAAGTTTTGTAGGGCTTCTCGGCTGATACTACCATGGGTAAAGAGCGTTTTGCGTGTAGGGTCATAACTTAATAGTTTCATGTGTTTGAAATACCATTCATAGAGCTTATCATGTTCCTGTTTCCATGTAGGAGAATACTTTGAAATAGCCCACGTACGAGTATAGCTTGCAAGCTTGATATTTCTAGGGGTCTCATCATGGGGTGTTTTACCTTGATGCCAAGAGGGTTTTTCAGAGGGTACATGCTGATAGTCTTTCAGCCATTGTGACCACGCAAATTGGTCGTGGTTGGAAAGAATTACTTCAAACGCAGGGGTTTGACTTTCGGGGTGTTTTGCTCGTTTGCTCACTTCAAGCTGGTGTAACAGGCTAAGGATAAACGCATCTCCTATGCCTCGGTCACCAATGACATCGCCAATCAGGAACAGTTTTGTTTCTGGATGTCCTGTCCATGTAAGGTGCTTGAGCAGTGCCTGATGCTTTTGAAACAGGTGTGCATACCCTTTCTGAGAGGATGCTTGCGTTAAAAAGGGGTCTTTTTTAATGATGTCAACGGCTTGTTGGTGAATACCCTGTAATGCTTTAAAGGGAGAGTGTTATTTAATAATGTTGGGTATGATATTCCACGCTTCTAATACTGAGTCTACACTATGCACCAAATGTTGTAATAACTTCATTGTCGCTATCACCATCTCTTTACATCTCGAAAATGCTATCGTTTTACGATTAA
>JBJTUH010000118.1:0-8931 GCA_046080605.1 Vampirovibrionales bacterium | reverse complement strand
GTAACACCAGTGCATACGCTAATGCCTATGCCAGTGCCTACTCTCAACCCTCCAGCTACAGTAACTGGTGTTACCATAAGCATTGGTGTTAAAACTTTGCCAAGGATTGAAGCTCATGCTGTACATATTAAATGGGTTCTCTTTCGGTCTTTCAGAAATAGTGATGTATTGATTAAGGTAAATGAAGTTTAACAGTATTGAAGAACGGTTGCTTGTGAAGCTAAGACTCTGCTTTCATTCTGAAAATATCGATGGATGTTTTGCGTCTTTTTCAGGATGTTTCAGATGTCATAATAAAGTCTTTAGGTTTATCAAAATTGCCTTTAGGTTTAAAAGATTTATTTTGAATTAGGATTTTTTTCCAGTGTTAGTATCGTAAGAGTATAAGGTTGGTGATGATTGATGTAGTGTTATCAGGGTGAGAAGGGGTGTTACGTTGACGAAATATTTTAGTGAGTTTGAGGTTTTTAATGAGGGCTATCTTTCACTGTTGCAGGTTGTAGTGATTATTTAACGTTGGTACAGAAGTAGAAGTTTCCAAAATCAAGGTATTTTATGTACCGCAATTTTTTGTGTCTTCTTACTCCCCTCTCTTCCCTTCCTCTATCATCTTTTCTCAGGTATCTCTTCTATACCTCATCTCCACTCCCTCAGCACCCTATACTGCGTATCCCTCTGAGCAACCCTTTTCCCCGTCTCCTGAATCAACTTTACAAAGTCCTCTGTCGACTTTCTCTCATGTTTTACTCCTGCTTCCGTGACAACATTCTCCTCAAGCACGAGTCCCCCCATATCATTCGCACCAAAATACAGTCCTACCTGTCCCAGTTTTGCACCAGGCGTGAGCCAAGAGGATTGAATATTGGGGATATTATCTAGCACTATTCTTGAGATTGCCAGTACTCTCAGATAGTCTGTAGCGGTGCCTTGCCAAGTGATGGGGATATTTTGTAGTTTTGTGTGAGGGGCTTGAAATAGCCAAGGAATGAAGGCCGTGAATCCTTGGCTATGGTCTTGAAGGGTTCTAATTTTTATGAGGTGGTCAATGATATGCCAGTCTTCTTCTACATGACCGAACATCATGGTGGCAGAGGTTTTAAGTCCAAGTTTGTGTGCTTCTTCCATCACGTGGAGCCAGTCGTCTCCAGAGACTTTTTTAGGGCTTATTTTTTTTCTAATGTCATCATGCAAGATTTCTGCTCCTGCCCCTGGAATTGAGGATAACCCTGCTTTTATTAGCTCTTGTAATACCCACTGAACGGGTTGTTGCGTGATATGTGCCATCCAAGAGATTTCACTGGTAGAGAAGCAATGAAGTGTGAGGGTAGGGAAGTCTTTTTTGAGCTTTTGAAGTAGGTCAGTATAGTAGTCAAAGGGGAGTTTAGGGTTTACTCCCCCTTGCATTAAAAACTGTGTGCCACCTGCATCAACGAGGGCTTGTGCTTTTTCAGCAAGTTGGTTGTAGGGTAGTACGTATGCGTCTTGGTCTTCTTCATGGCGATAGAAAGCAAAAAACATACAGTCTACGTTACAGATGTTGGTGTAGTTGACATTTTTATCAATCACGAACGTGATGGGGGCTTGTACTGAGTGGTGTATGGCTTGTCTCTGCTGGGCTAGCATCCCTAGGTGCAGTAAAGGTGCGTGGCGATAGAGAGCGAGTGCTTCTGTGTATGAGACTCTTTGCTGTGGCTGTGGCGTGCGAAGTGATGTGTAAATTTGTTCTGTTGTGGTGAAAGGGATATTGTGCAGAGAGGGGTATGTTACAGAGGATTGTGTGGTGGTGGTTGGGGTGTCCATGGCGTTTCCTTAGTGTACGTGGTCAGAGTAGTGTGACGGCTTTTTGTTTTCTGTATGGTCTTTAGAGGCTGTTTTGAGTATTATTTTAAACAAATAGGCAAATGAAGTAAAACTACTTTCTCAAAGATGTGTTATCAAAGTACACTTTATGGTGGGGTTAAAAACTTATACTTGATTTTTTATAACATTAACGCTAACGTTAATGTTATGGTTGTCGATTACATGAGTATAGATGACTCAATGCATGACTTTTCTTGTCTTGGTGTGGGCTAAACAGTCAAGATTATTCATTGTGTATTGACATTGTAGAAGTTCTTCTGGCTTCTTGTGTTTTCGCCTTCTTCACTGTATTTTAGTACTAGATTCCTCTTGACTATTTTGGGTTCCTCCATGTCACGCTCTTCGTCTTCCCACAGGCAAAAAACTTCTTTTGTTGTTGATCGTAGTGGTGCCTCTGATAACGCTTGCCAGCCCGTTAAAACTTCTTTGCTTGAGGGCGATGTTGTCTCTTTACCTCGTTGTATTGATTACTCTCCTGCTGAGAAGAAGCTTACCATCGGAGAGGTTGTGAGTCGTTCAGGTATGACTGCGAGAGCAATACGGTATTATGAAGAGCTTGATTTAATTTCTCCTGTCTGCCGTAGTGAGGGGGGATACCGTCTTTATGGTGAGCAGACTTTGAAGCGCCTTTCGGCTATTAGTGCTTTGCAGGAGCTTGGTTTTACGTTGGAGTCTATTCGTCAGACGCTTGGGTCTGCTTGTGAAGCAATGACTTCCCAAGATAAAACACAACGTATCCAAAGAAGTCGTAATGTCCTAGAGTCGCAACTTTTTGCTGTGAATCAGCGTATTAAGGCTTTAGCATTGCTACAGCAAGATTTAGAGTCTCGTCTTAAGGGTATTGTGGATCATTGTGAACCTTGTGTTGAGCATCGAGTTGCTCAAGAGTGTGATCCTCATTGTACGTATAGAGGGATTCATATTGATTGATTTTTCAGAGTCCTCCTGAGTGTTAAGTGTTTTTCTTATAACTGATGTCATGTTTATAACAGTAAGTCTATTTTCCTAAAAGTGCTATGATGACAAACACGCTCGAATCCTTAACATCCCAAGAGTATAAGTACGGCTTTATCACCGATATTGAAACCGAGACCATTCCTAAAGGCTTGAATGAAGACGTTATTCGGCTTATTTCTTCCAAAAAAAATGAGCCTGAATGGATGCTTACATTTCGATTGGATGCTTTTGCTAAGTGGCAGATGATGGAGGAGCCAGACTGGGCTCATGTTGACTATCCTGCTATCAATTATCAAGATATTACCTATTATGCTGCTCCTAAGAGTGTTGAGAAGAAAAAAAGTTTGGATGAAGTGGATCCAGAGCTTCTGGCGACGTTTGACAAGCTAGGCATCCCTCTTTTTGAGCAAAAAATGCTTGCGGGTGTGGCGGTTGATGCTGTGTTTGATAGTGTGTCTGTTGCGACGACCTTTAAAAAAGATTTAGCAAAACATGGTGTGATTTTTTGTTCGATTTCTGAGGCAATGCACGAGCATCCTGAATTGCTTAAAAAATATTTAGGCTCAGTGGTACCCGTCACTGATAACTATTTTTCTGCACTCAATGCAGCCGTTTTTACGGATGGGTCTTTTGTCTATATTCCCGAGGGTGTGACTTGTCCTATGGATTTATCGACCTACTTTCGGATTAATACGCAAGACTCTGGGCAGTTCGAGCGAACACTCATTATTGCAGAGAAAGGTTCCAAGGTTAGTTATCTTGAGGGATGTACCGCCCCTAAGTTTGATACCAATCAGCTTCATGCTGCGGTTGTCGAGCTTATCGCTTTGGAAGATGCTGATATTAAATACTCCACCGTACAGAATTGGTTTGCAGGTGATCCCAAAACGGGAAAGGGTGGTATTTATAATTTTGTAACGAAGCGTGGCAAATGTTTAGGGGATCGTTCAAGAATTTCGTGGACTCAAGTTGAAACAGGTTCTGCGATTACTTGGAAGTACCCTAGCTGTTTGTTAATTGGTCATGATAGCGTTGGTGAGTTCTACTCCGTCGCACTCACCAACCACTTACAGCAAGCGGATACAGGCACCAAAATGATTCATATTGGAAAGAACACTCGTTCTAGGGTGGTTTCTAAGGGGATTTCTGCAGGAAAGTCTGTGAATAGCTATCGTGGCTCTGTGGTGATGAAGCCTTCTGCCACAAATGCCCGTAACTATACTCAGTGCGACTCTATGTTGATTGGTTCCCATTGTTCTGCCAACACCTATCCTTATGTGCATGTTGAAAATCCCTCAGCACAGTTAGAGCATGAGGCTTCTACTTCTCGTGTTTCTGAGGAGCAGCTGTTTTACTTCCAGCAGCGCGGCATTACCACGGAAGAAGCCGTGACAACGATTATTAATGGTTTCTGTAAAGATGTGTTCAATGAGTTACCTGCCGAGTTTGCGGTGGAGGCAAGTCGCTTACTCGGGCTTAAGCTTGAGAACACCGTAGGTTAGCGAGGGCGGTTTCGCTCTTGAGTTCTTGTTTTAATGCGTTTTATCCCGCTTTGCTCGATGGATGTTTTCTGTTCTTTTCACTCAATTATAGTAACCTTTGCATCACTTTCCCCATGAGTCCTACCACTTCTTCTTCTACCATTTTACTTCAAATCGAAGACCTCCATGCTCGTGTTGTTGAAACAGGTATGGAAATTTTAAAAGGCATTACTTTAACGATCCGTGCTGGCGAAATTCATGCCATTATGGGCCCTAATGGGTCTGGGAAAAGTACGTTAGCGAAAGTAATTGCGGGTGACCCAAGCTATGAAATTACGCAAGGTCGTATTTTACTCCAGGGCGTTGATTTGGTAGACCTTGACCCCACTGAGCGTGCAAAAGCAGGCTTTTTTCTTTCGTTTCAGCACCCTGTAGAAGTGCCTGGGGTGACTAATGCCAGCTTCTTACGACTCATTGCGAATACGCAACGTAAGTCAGACGGGCTAGATGAGATGGATCCCCTAGAGTTTGATGAGTGGATTCAAGAAAAGTTGCAACTGATTGAGATGCGTCCTGATTATCTCAAGCGTGCCGTGAATGATGGATTTTCTGGCGGAGAGAAAAAACGTAATGAAATTCTTCAAATGGCAGTGTTGAACCCCAAGGTCTCTTTTTTGGATGAAATTGACTCTGGGCTTGATATTGATGCCTTGCGTATTGTGGCGAAAGGGGTCAATCAGCTTGTGAGTGCAACCAATGCCATGGTACTTGTGACACACTACCAACGCTTATTGAATTATATTCAACCTGATGTGGTGCATGTTCTTGCACATGGTCATTTACTGCGTTCAGGTGGCAAGGAGTTAGCGCTTGAGCTAGAAACCAAAGGGTATGATTGGCTTTTAGAAGCTTCAGGTATTCAGCCTTTAATGGCGACAGTGCAAGCTTAGATGGAAGTGGGATACCCCTTATGATGATTACTTCAGTCTTACCCGAAATGGTTGCATCCTCTCCTTCCCTGTGGCAAGCAATGCAGACGGCATTGCCTGCACTGGATACTTCTCTTCCTTTACAGGCACTAGCACATCCTCTCCTTAAGGCTCAGCACGCAGCGGTTGCTACCCTCCGTTCGTCATCGTCTTGGGTTCGCCCCAAAGAGGAATTATGGCGGTTTATTTCGCAACAGGGCTTCTTTCAAAAGCCATGGCAGGTCAGCAACCAAGTACAGGTTGTTCTAAATGCACCACATACTTTTACAGTACAAGGTGGTACGTTTTTCTCTTTACATACCTTGGAAAATTGGCAGTCTCTTTCGTCTGAGATGCAGGTTTGGGTTTTACAACAACTTGCTCAAGAGCATCAGACGCATGTCCAGCTGTCTGAACATGATGCTTTATGGCATCTTTTTACGCAGTCTGTAGGACAGGCTCCTTATGTGTTGTCCTTACCTTCGACGCTGCAAGGGGTTCATGCGATTGAGCTTGAGGTGTCTATCCCTGCCGAAATGGCACAAGATGATGCGTTGACTGTGTTGCCTTTACGTCTTTTCGTGCTTGCTCAAAATGCTCAAGCACACGTGCATGTTACCTGTAAGGTTCGTGTTGCAGGGCAAGTTTCCTCTGCCCCTGTTTTGGTACATACGATTGTGCAAGCGATGGTTTCTCCTCGTGCGTCGGTCGCTTGGCTCAATCAATGCCACTCGTTCCATCCAGCCCTGTATTGGATGACCTCCACACAGGCGACTGTGGAAGCTGAAGCACAATGGTCTATGTTAAACGTAAACACGCAAGTGAGTTGGGTGCGTCATGGTGGGCTTGTGACCCTCAAGGGTGAACGTGCAGATACCAAACTGTGTGGGTTAAGCTTGGGTCAGATGTCTCAAAAAATACACCACCATGTTCGTATTCATCATGAGGCAGAACATACCACAAGTCAGCAAGCATTTAAGCAAGTCATGCAACATCAAAGCTATGCTGAGTTTTCAGGAAGCATTCAGGTGCATAAAGTCGCACAAAAAACGGATGCCCAGCAACTCAGTAACAGCATTTTGCTTTCTGACCAAGCCAAAGTATTTGTGAGACCTTGGCTAAAGATAGATGCGGATGATGTGAAGTGTTCTCACGGTGCGACCGTGGGTCAGCTTGAGTCAGACCAACTGTTTTATTTGGCAAGCCGAGGACTTTCTCATGCTGAAGCTTCCAAACTTATGTTACAAGGCTTTGTGCATGAGGTCATTGATACCTATCTTGAAGGACAACATTTGCCTGACGAGATACTTTCTCCATTAGGGTCTCATCTTCATACAGAGGTAGAGGTTGCCCTTGAGTCTCTCGTGTCAGAGGTATCTTCCTAATGTGTTGTGTGTGCGTTTTTTGATTTTTGTGCCTTGCATGAGTGCTTGATGTTCTTACGCTTCTTGGGTTTCCTACTATGTCTACGACCATGATGGCTTCACCTTCTATGCCTATCGTTGCTTCTACCTGTACGCCAGATGATTCACAGACCCCTAGTCTCTCAGGGCCTCTGCATAGGTCACTTACGCAAGCACAGGTTCATACTATTCGGAAAGATTTTCCCGCCTTGCATCAGCAGGTTCGTGGCAAACATCCCTTGGTGTATTTAGACAATGCAGCGACGACGCATAAGCCTCAAAGCGTCATTGATGCGATGGTGCGTTTTATGGGGCATGATTATGGCACCGTTCGCCGAGGTGTGTATGACCTGAGTGCAAGAGCCACACAAGCTTTTGAAGCCTCTCGTACGGCAGTGGCACACTTTCTAGGAGCCTCAGTGCCTGAAGAGATTGTGTTCACAAAAGGCACTACGGAAGCCATCAATTTAGTGGTGCATAGCTATGGCTATGCTCATTTTAAGCAGGGCGATGAAGTGATTCTTTCTGCGATTGAGCATCATGCGAACATTGTACCTTGGCAACTTATGGCACAACGTTTAGGCATTGTCCTAAAAGTCATTCCTGTGTCTGACACAGGAGAGCTTGATTTAGAGGCTTACCGCACTTTATTTACGTCTCGTACTAAGTTTGTTTCTGTGGTGCATGTGTCTAATGCTCTTGGTACCGTGAATCCTGTTGCTGAAATGATTGCTCTCGCTCATAGCCACGGGGTACCTGTTCTGGTAGATGGTGCTCAGTCTGCTCCTCATATGCCTGTGGATGTTCAGGCACTTGACGCTGACTTTTATGTCTTCTCGGGACATAAGGTTTACGGTCCTTCGGGTGTGGGTGTGCTGTATGGTAAAATGAAGCATCTTGAAACGATGGTGCCATACCAAGGTGGTGGAGATATGATTGACGTAGTGAGCTTTGAAGAAACCACGTATGCTCCTCCTCCTCGTCGGTTTGAAGCGGGTACGCCTCCCATGGCAGAAGTGATTGGACTTCATAGTGCATTAACGTATGTGAATGCTTTAGGGATGGATGTGATTGATACGTATGAACGAGAACTCCTTACCTATGCAACTGAGCGTATGCGTGCGGTTCAAGGATTACGTTTTATTGGCGAGGCACAAAACAAAGCAGGTATTGTGAGTTTTACTTTACAAGGGATTCATCCTCATGATATTGGTACCATGCTTGACCAAGAAGGTATTGCCATTCGGGCTGGACACCATTGTGCTCAGCCTGTGATGACCCGTTTTTGTGTTCCTGCAACCGCACGAGCTTCTTTTGCCTTTTATAATACGTTTGATGAAATCGATGCACTTTGTACTTCTTTAAACCGCATTGTCCATTTCTTTTCTTAAACGTTCCTTGTTCTTTTTATTCATGGTTTGCTTTGTCGATATGTTTGGAGGCTGACACCCGATGATACCTTCCTCTGTTTCAACGCCTTCAGTGCCTGTAGCCTCAGTGCCTTCTTCGGCACAACCCGATTTTGCATCGCTCTATCAAGAGGTGATTTTGGAGCATTATAAGAAGCCTCGTAACTTCCGAGTGGTTGAAAATGCGAGTCACTATGCTTTAGGGAAAAACCCGCTATGTGGTGATCAGTTTGCCGTCTATTTTACGGTGGATGATACGGGACATATCATTGATGTTGGCTTTCAGGGCGATGGGTGTGCTATTTCTAAAGCGAGTGCTTCTATGATGACGGTGGCAGTCAAGGGAAAATCATTAGAAGAAGCCTTGGTTTTAAAGCAAGCGTTTCATACCTTGCTCACCTTAGACCCCTCCCAGATAGACGCTGAGACACAGCTGGCTCAAGCTCGTATTACGCTAGGACGTTTAAAGTTTTTGGAAACGGTCAAAGAATATCCTGTTCGTGTGAAATGTGCTACGCTGGCTTGGCATGCGTTGGAGGCTGCAGTGCAACAAACCCAACAGGTTACGACCGAGTCATAAATTAGTCAAAGATAGCCCCGTTTTTAAGAGCTTTGGCGGTTTCAAACAATACAGAACCTTCTGAAGGGTTTTGGATGCGTGAGAGTTCACTTGCTTTGGTACCACGACTAGGTTTTCCCCAGTCTTGTGTACTTAAAGAGGTACCATCTTGTTTTTGTAGCTTATGGAAGTTGGGGTTCACTTCTGGGTCTGGGTTCAAGTCAGGGTTATTTCCTGTGTAGGTCAGTTTGCCTTTGATGAATTGATACCCCTCAGTAGCACCAAGCCCTTCTC